>CADEDM010000037.1 GCA_902826065.1 uncultured Acidobacteriota bacterium
ACATGAGCGAGTGGGCCTACTGGCGCGGCCTCAACGCCTCGAGCGGCTGGAGCGCCCGTGGCGGCCAGTGCCGCAATCCCTACGCGCTGGACCGCACGCCCTGCGGGTCGAGTTCGGGCTCCGGCGTCGCGGCCGCGGCCAACCTCGCCGCGCTCACCGTGGGCACCGAGACCGGCGGCTCGATCATGTGCCCGGCGTCGATCTGCGGCGTCGTCGGCGTGAAGCCGACCGTCGGCCTGTGGAGCCGGTCGGGCATCATCCCGATCTCGCACTCGCAGGATTCGGCCGGACCGATGACGCGCACGGTGCGCGATGCCGCCGTGCTGCTGGGCGCAGCCTGCGGCGTCGATCCGCGCGACGGCGCCACCTCGGCCAGCGCCGGGAAGTTCCACCCCGACTACACGCGCTTCCTCGACGCCGGCGGCCTCAAGGGCGCGCGTCTCGGCATCGTGCGCAACCTGCCCGGGTTCGACGACCGCGTGCTGGCGCGCTTCGCCGAGGCGATCGAGGCGCTGAAGGCCGGCGGCGCCGAGATCGTCGATCCGGCCAACCTGCCCAACCTCGACACCGGCAGCGTCTTCCAGGAGGCGCCGATGATCGTCCTGAACTACGAGTTCAAGGCGAACATCAACACCTACTTCGCGAGCCTCGGGCCGACCGCGCGCACGAAGACGCTCGCCGAGCTCATCGCCTTCAACGATGCGCATCGCGACCAGGAGCTCGTCTACTTCGGCCAGGAGCGGCTGCGCATCTCCGAGGCGACGGCCGGCCTCGACGCGCCGGAGTACCGCCGCGCCGTGGCCGCGATCCAGAAGGCGACCCGCACCGACGGCATCGACGCCGTCATGGATCGCCACCGCCTCGACGCCCTGGTCGCGCCGACCACGGGACCGGCCTGGCTCATCGACCATATCCGCGGCGATCGCTTCGACGGCGGTGACAGCGCCGGCACGGCAGCCATCGCCGGCTACCCGGACATCACCGTGCCGATGGGTCTCGTGGCCGGCCTGCCGGTGGGCATCTCGTTCTTCGGCCGCGCCTGGAGCGAGCCGACCCTGCTCCGGATCGCCTACGCCTACGAGCAGGCGACGAAGAAGCGGGTCGATCCGACCTACGCGGCGACCCTCGGCTGAGCCCGGCCCGGACGCGTCGCTACTGCGTGGTGGCCGGCGCGCCCGGCAGCCGCGGCGTCACGCCGAGGTGGTGCATCAGGAACGCGAAGACGTCGGCGGTGCTCTCGATCTGCTTGGTCGTATTGCTGGCGCCGTGACCGCTCTTGGTGTCGATACGGATCAGGACCGGCGCGGAACCGCCCTGCGCCTTCTGCAGTGCCGCCGCGTACTTGAACGAGTGCGCCGGCACGACTCGGTCGTCGTGATCGGCCGTCGTCACCAGCGTCGCCGGATACGCGGTGCCCGCCTTCAGGTTGTGGAGCGGAGAATAGGCGTAGAGAGCCCTGAACTCTGCCGGTTCGGCGCTGGATCCGTAGTCCGCGATCCAGTTCCAGCCGATCGTGAACGTGTGGAAGCGCAGCATGTCCATCACGCCCACCTGCGGGATGGCTACCGTGAAGAGGTCCGGGCGCTGGTTCATCACGGCGCCCACCAGCAGCCCGCCGTTCGACCCGCCCAGCATCGCCAGTTTCGGCGTCGATGTGTACTTGTTCGCGATCAGCCACTCGGCCGCGGCGATGAAGTCGTCGAAGACGTTCTGCTTCTTCAGCTTCGTTCCGGCTTCGTGCCAGGCCTCGCCGTACTCGGCGCCGCCACGCAGATTCACCGAGGCGTAGACGAAGCCCTGCTCGAGCAGCGCGACGCGCAGGGCGCTGAAGCCGGGAGCGGTGGTGACGTTGAACCCGCCATAGCCGTACATCAGCGTCGGGTTCTGCCCGTTCTTCGCCAGGCCTTTCTTCGCAGTGAGGAACACCGGCACCCTGGTGCCGTCCTTGCTGGTCACGAAGACCTGCGTCACCTCGTAGTCGCTGGCCGTGAAGCCGGCGATGGCGACCTCGCGGAACGGCGACGTCGCTCCGGTGGCCACGTCGTAGCGGAAGATCGTCGGCGGGTAGTTGAACGACGTGTAGGTGAAGAAGATCTGCGAGTCGTCGCGACGTCCGCCCAGTCCGGTCACGGTGCCCGGACCCGGGAGCTGAATCTCGCCCTCCGGCTGCCCCGTCATGTCGAAGACGTAGGCCCGTGACGTCACGTCTTTCAGGTAGGTCGCGAAGATCTTCCCGCCGCCGGTCGCGACGCTGTCGATGGGCTCCGGACGCTCGGGCAGCACGTCGGTCCACGACGCTTCGTCCGGCCGCCTGGGATCGAACAGGAACACGCGGCCGTTCGGCGCCTGCCGATCGGTGAAGACCAGGAACCGCTCGCCGACGTTCTCGATGACCGTGAACGTGTCGTCGCCGATCTCGCCGACGATCGGCCTGAACGTACGGTCCTTCGATGCCAGGTCACGGTAGTAGACGGCGTTGCCTTTCTTGCCCTTGCCGCGATCCGACACCGTGAGGATCAGGAACCGTTCGTCCTCGGTGGTCTCCACGGTGTGGAAGCGCTCGGGGTTGGCCGGGTCCGAGAACACCTTCTCGTCGGCCGACTGCGCGGTACCGAGGCGATGGAAGAACACCTCGTGGTTCTCGTTCTTGGTGGAGAGCTCCTTGCCCGGCGCCGGCCGCGGATAGCGGCTATAGAAAAAGCCCTGGCCCGCCCAGGCCGCGCCCGACACCTTGACCCACTCGACCGTGTCGGCCAGGGGCTGCCTGGTGGTGACGTCGAGCACCTTGTAGGTGTTCCAGTCGGACCCGCCCTCCGACAACCCGTAGACGGCGCGGGTGCCGTCCTTCGACAGCGAGAAGATGCCGAGCTTCGTGGTGCCGTCGGGTGACAGCGCGTTCGGATCCAGCAGCACCGACGGCGTGCCGTCGAGGCCCTGCTGCGTGTAGAGCACGGCCTGGTTCTGCAGGCCGTCGTTCTTCGTGAAGAAGTAGCGGTCGCCGCGGCGGAACGGCTCGCCGAATTTCGGGTAGTTGAAGAGCTGCGTCAACCGCGCGTTGAGCGCCTTGCGGAACGGGATCGTGTCGAGGTGCGCGAATGTGATGGCGTTCTGCGCCTCGACCCAGGCCGCGGTCTCGGCCGACGTGTCGTCCTCGAGCCAGCGATAGGGATCGGGCACGGCCACGCCGTGATAGGTGTCGACCTGGTCGACGGTCTTCGTGACGGGATAGGTCATCCGCGGAGGCTCCGGCGCGGAACACGCCGAAGCCATGACGACGAGCGCGGCGGCGAGAGCGAGGCGGGACATGCCATCTCCTTCGGAGTCGTGGAGTAAGCGGCCGCGACCGGCACTCAGGACCGGCCCGGTCGATAGCCCGGACCGCGCAGCGCCTGGCCCGGCCGCGCCGACGTGATGGCGCCGTTCGCGACGACGGCCTTGCCGTTCACGAACACGTGGCGGATGCCCGTCGAGTACTGGTTGGGATTGGCGAACGTGGCGACATCCTTCACGGTCGACGGGTCGAACACGACGAGGTCGGCGGCCATGCCGGGGCGGACCAGCCCGCGATCGGTCAGACCGACTCGAATCGCTGCCTGCGACGTCATCTTGCGCACCGCCTCTTCGAGCGTGAGCACGCCGTCCTCGCGCACGTACTTGCCGAGCACGCGCGTGAACGTGCCCCACGCCCGCGGATGCGACTTGCTCTCGGAGAGCGGGCCGTCGGTGGCGCGGGCGCCGGAGTCGGTGTCGAACGACACCCACGGCGTCTTCATCGCCGTCACGACGTCCTCCTCGCGCATGATCGAGATGATCACCGACGACTCGGCCTTGTCGGCGATGACCAGGTCGATGGCGGCGTCGCGCGGGTCCTTCCCCATCGCCTTGCCGATCTCGGCGAAGTTCAGGCCCTCGTACTTGCGCAGCGACGGGTCGAGCACCGAGCTCAACATCACGCCGGCGGGTCCGCCGGAGCCGTACCACTGGTTCTCGAACGGCGCGTTCGGGTCGTCCATGTCCCGCTTCACGCGGGCGCGCGTGGCGGGGTCCTGCAGCCGCTTCAGCATCGCCTCGGTGCCGCCTTCACGCACCCACACCGGCAGGCACGCGTCGAGGCCGTTCGAGGCGCGGTCGTAGGGATAGATGTTGCCCGAGACGCGCAGGCCCTTCGCGCGCGCGGCCTCGATGCGGCGGATCACCTCGGGCATCTTGCCCCAGTTGGCTTTGTACGCCGTCTTGAGGTGCCAGATCTCGGCCGGGATGTTCGCCTGCTCGGCGATGGTCAGCACCTCCTGCACCGACTCGAACACCTTGTTGCCTTCGGAGCGCTGGTGCGTGATGTAGATGCCGCCGGCGGCGGCCGCGGGTTTCGCCATCGCGACCAGTTCGTCGGTGGAAGCGAAGCGGTTCGGGATGTACTGCAGCGACGAGCTCAGGCCCAGCGCGCCCTGCGCCATGGCCTGCGTGACGAGCGTCTGCATCTCTGCGATCTCTGCCGCGGTGGCCGCGCGATCCTCGGAGCCGATCACGAAGTCGCGCAGGCCGCCAGAGCCGACGAAGGTGCCGATGTTCAGCGCCGAGGTCTTCGCCGTGAAGCGCGCGAAGTACTCGTCGAGGGTGCGGAAGTCCTGCGGCACCTTGAAGAATTCGTAGCTGGCCTTCCGGTTGGCGACCATCCGGTCGTTCACCGGCGCAATCGACACGCCCTCGCCGGTGATCTCGGTGGTGATGCCCTGCGTGATCTTGCTGGCGACGCGGTTGTCGACCAGGACGTTGAACTCCGACTGGCCGAGGAGGTCGATGAAGCCCGGCGACACCGCCATGCCGGCCGCGTCGAGCCGCACCGCGGTCTCCGCCTGCGACAGGTCGCCCAGGGCGGTGATGCGATCCCCCGTGATGCCCACGTCGGCCACGAACCACGGCGCGCCGGTGCCGTCGACGACGCGGCCGCGGGCGATCACGACGTCGAAACGCCCGGGCGCGCCGGGCGTCGCGGCCGTGGCCGGCGGTGTGGCGGGCGCGGGCGGACTGCCGCACGCGCTGCTCAGCGCAAGGACCCCCAGCAGCATGGACACGGCGGCGCGACGCGGGTTCGGCATGCGGTGATTCTACTGGCGGCGGCGGCCGGACGGCTGGCCGGCGAGGCTAGACTGGCGCATGTCTCGCGCTGTCCGCCTGCTCGCCGCGATGGCTGCCGCCGCCCTGGGGCTGGCCGCAGCGGCCCACGCGGCCGCCCAGGTGCCGTCGCGGCCGTGGCCGGGCGTGACGCTGACCGAGCGGACGTTCGAGACGCCGCGACCGGCGCGGATGATCGTGGCCCAAGTGGCGCTCGATACGCCCGGCCTGCGCGTCATCGTGACGCCGCCGTCAGGCGGACGAGAGACCATCCGCGAGACCACGCTCGAGTTCCTCGCGCGGACGGGCGCCCACCTCGCGGTCAACGCCCACTTCTTCCTGCCGTTCCCCTCCGACGACACCGAGGCGTGGGTGATCGGCCTCGCCGCGGCCGACGGCCGCGTCTACTCGACGTTCGAGACGCCGGAGCAGGCCTACGCGATCGTCGCCGACGCCCCGGCGCTGCACATCGACGCGCGGAACCGGGCGCGCATCGTGCACCGGCGGCGCGGCCGTGATGCGGCCGGTGTCGACCGACGCGGCCGCGTGTGGAACGCGGTGGCCGGGTCGGCCCAGATCCTGACGTCCGGCCGCATCACCATTCCGCGCTATCGCGACGCCACCCATCCCCGCGAGGCGCTGGTACCCGGTCCGGAAGGCCGGTACGACGCCGGCCGCTCCTGGTACGACGTGGTGACGTCGCGCACGGTTGCCGGAGTATCGCGCTCCGGCCGTGTCCTCACGCTGGCCGTCGCCGCTGGCCGGGGCGGCGTGGAAGGGCTGACGCCCGGCGAGATCGCGGAGGTCCTGCGGCGCGAGTTCGGCGTGTGGGACGCCATCAATCTCGACGGCGGCGGCTCGACCACCATGGCCTGGCGGGATCCCGCGACCGGCGAGCCGGCGCTGCTCAACACGCCCACGGATGCCGCCGGCGCCCGTCGCGTGGCCAGCAGCCTGGCCATCGTCGTGCGACCGCAGTGACGCGTACGCGCAGTGAGGCGAGCGGCGCGGCCCGGGCGCAGCACCGCCGGCAGGCGGTCAGGGACGCGTGCCGGCGCCGGCGTCGAGCGTCACGTAGCCAACGCCGTCGCGCACGGTGATCTTCGTCCCGTACGGCGCCGAGAGCGTCGACAGGTCGTTCAGGATCTTCTGTGCCAGCGCGGCATCGGCCAGCATCGGCCGGCCGCGCACCTGGCGCGGCTGGCCGAACCCAAGGCCGATCGGATGCAGGGCCAGTTCGACGAGCCGGTCGCCGTCGAACCGCGGCATCGCCACCACGGACTCCCAGATCAGCCGCTCCGCTGGAAATCCTGACTTGTCGAAGTTGTAGCGCCGGTTGAGATAGTCGTTCGGCGTCGCCTCGGGGCCCAGTTGCTGCTCGTCGTAGTTGTCGGCCGGGTAGCGCAGCAGCGTCTCGTTCTGGAAGACGAAGTCGCCCAGGCTGTAGAAGATCGCCCGGCCCTTGTAGATCTCGATCGGCCGCAGCACGTGCGGCCCGTGCCCGACGAAGAGGTCGGCGCCAGCGTCGATCATGGCGTGGGCGAACGTCGGCAGGAACGTCGCCGGCTCGGTGATGCCGGCCCGTCCCGACTCGTGGGCGTGGATGGTGACGACGACGTGATCGGCCAGCGTGGCCGCGCTCTTCACGATCGCCGCGATCTCCTTGACGTCGGCCGCGTTCGGCTCCGTGCGGATCGCCGGCGTCGCGCCGGCCACGAAGCGCCGGCCCACGAAGGTCAGCGTATCGCCTGGCACCGGCGGCCGTCCGGTCACTTCGCCCGCCGCGAGCTTCAGCTCCTCGAACCGCGCCGGCGTGACGACGTAGGTGGTCGAGAAGCGCAACGGACTGAGGCCGGGCCGCGCCGGCACGTCGCCGCGAGTCGAGCCGGCCCGCGAGTGGTCGGGAAACGTCGACGACACCGAGATCAGCGCGATGCGCCCCTTGGCGGTCTCGAGGAACTTGGCCTCTCTCGCTTCGGCCAGGCTCTGGCCGACCCCGGCGGCGGTGATGCCGGCCTCGGCCACGTACTTCTGCGTCAGCCGCATGCCCGCGACGCCGTAGTCGCCGGTGTGGTTGTTGGCCAGCGACCCGAGGTCGAAGCCGGCCCAGGCGAGTTCCTTCGCCAGCGCCGGCTCGGCGCGCATGTAGGTGCCCCCGCTCTCGTTCATCGGGAACATCTCGTAGTCGTGGAACAGCATCTCGATGTTCGTGAAGGCGGCGTCGGCGCCGCGCACGAGCGCGATGAGCCGCGTGAACGCCGGCTCGGTGTAGACCGAGATCCTGCGCGTGATGATCGAGTCACCCGTGAGCGCCAGCGTGAGGCCGGCCGGCGCGGGCTGGGCCAGCAGCCGATCGCGGCCGTCGAGGGCCCAGGTGCCGAAGATGCCCAGCCACACCGTCGCCACCATCAGTCGCGTGCGCATGCCGCCCTCCTGCCGCCGGTCCGCGGCCGCCGGCATGATAGACCTACTCCATGAACTTCCGCATCGTCGCCCCGAACGCCTCGCGCCCGGTCGACGGGTCGTAGACGATCACCGGCATCAGCCTGCCGCGGATGTGCTGCGGATGTTCGCGGGCGTAGCCCATCAGCGTCTGGGCCAGCGCGAGGCGATAGGCCGAGACCTCGGGGTCGTGCGGATACGTCGTGAAGAGGTCGGTGAGTGACACCGGCCACGGGGCGCCCTGCAGCAACGCGTCGACGATGGTGCCCTTCAGGACGTTGTGCGAGAAGTTGAAGAAGAAGGCGATCGGCGAGTAGCGCGACCCGGTCGGCCGGTACGGCTCGAATTCCTCGCGCAGGCGGCCGCGATGCGCCAGCAGGATCTCGCGGGCGTGCGAGCGTTCGGCCTCGTGCGGCACCAGCGTCGGGAACGGCGCGCCGACGAAGGCGCGGGCATCCGGGGTCAGCCCGTTCAGCAGCGCCTCGATGACGAGGTCGCGTTCGTGCCCCATCGCGCCCGCCTCGGTGAGCCGCACGTACTCCTCCGCGGCGCCGTGCACGGCGAAGCACAGCCACGGATAGTCGGCCACGTTGTCGTCGCGCATGCGGATCATGTCGCGGGCGTAGGTGGCCTCGTAGCCGAACCGCAGGTGCGCGCCCATCGCCGCGCAGTGCTGCAGCGCCGTGCGGGTCCGGCGCACCGGCCCGAGCGTGCGGACGCGCTCGAGAAGACGGGCGTAGCCGTGCTCCTTCAGCTCGTAGTGCGCGGTCGCGATGAGCGCCAGCCCCTCGGCGTCGTCGCAGAACCGCTGGCCGCTGCCGCCCGGCCCCTGCAGCTTGGTCAGCAAGGCGTCGACGAGGTCGAGCTGCTCGTCGGCCCGGCCCTCGTCCCACGCCCGCAGGGTCAGCAGCGCCAGCAGGTACATGAGGTAGTAGTCGAGCAGGATGGCGAGGGTGGCAGGATGCGGACGTTCCTGACCGCGCACGCGTACCACGTAGCCGAGCACATCGACGGCGATCGTGTCGTCGTTGACGCGATCGGCCACGCCGTCCCAGTCGTTCAGGGCGTGCAGCCCGTCGTCGCGGCGGGTGCGGCCGTCGTAGTCGGCGATCGCCGGTCCGAGGTCGAGCGGGCGGGCGCCGACATGCCACGCGTGCGTGCGCATGCCCTCGCGCAGCCGCAGCAGCGCCTGCTCGAGCGTGCGGGCGTCGCCGGCGAACGCGAGGATGTCGGGGCGCACGTCGATGACCTGATCGACGAGATGGCAGACATCGGTGAAGGGCACCGCGGGCGCGGCGGTCGGACGAGGGACGATCGGCGTGGGCATCGGCGCGTGGCTGCCCGCATTATCCCGTTCCGGCGGCCCGATGGTGAAGCGCGGCTGGTGCGGGCCCGATACAGCGCCGGAGGCCCGTGCTACGCTGGCCGGGCCTCCCCCTGGAGGTGCCTCATGTTCGTCCGGTCGCTGCCGCTGCTCGCGGCGATTCTGCTGGCGGCGCTGCCGTCGTCCGCTCACGCCCAGCTGCGCGCGCGCTTGCTGGCCGGTGGTTTCGATCGTCCAGTCGGTGTCATCGTCGATCCCGTCGTGCCAGGCGCGGTCTACGTGCTCGACCAGGTGGGGTACGTGCGCGCCTTCCTCAACGGCGTGCCGCAGCCGGCGCCGTTCCTCGACCTGCACACGGTCATCAGCGGCGGCTACAGCGAGGAGGGCCTGCTCGGCCTGGCCTTCCCGCCCGACGCCGCGACTTCGGGCCGCGTGTTCGTCTACTTCACGAACCAGGCCGGCAACATCGTCGTCTCACGCTTCACGCGCAGCAGCGGCAATCCGCTCGTCGTCAACGCGGCGTCGCGCTTCGATCTGCAGTGGCCCGATGGCTCGGGCGGACGCCAGGGCTTCATCTCGCATCCCGTCAACGGCAACCACAACGGCGGGCATCTCGCCTTCGGTCCCGACGGCTTCCTCTACCTCGGCATCGGCGACGGCGGCGCCGGCGACGACCCGTTGAACAACGCCCAGACGCCGGGCACGCTGCTGGGCAAGATGCTGCGCATCGACGTGTCGGGCAGCCCGGCCAACGGCTACACCGTGCCGGCGACCAACCCGATGTTCTCGACCATGACGCCGGCCCTGCCCGAGATCTGGGCCTTCGGCGTGCGCAACCCGTGGCGCTACTCGTTCGACGACCTGGGGGCCGGCGCCACCAACGCCCTCATCATCGGCGACGTCGGCCAGGGCGACCGCGAGGAGATCGACTACGAGCCCGCCAACCAGGGCGGCCGGAACTACGGCTGGCGCCAGTTCGAGGGCACGCTCGACAACAACCGTGTGACGCAGCTCGGTCTCGCCTACGGCCCGCACAAGCCTCCGGTATTCGAGTACTCGCACGCGCTGGGACAGGCGATCACCGGCGGCTACGTGAATCGCGGCGCCAGGCTCGGAGCCGCCTACGTGGGACGGTATTTCTACGGCGACTGCGTGCAGGGCAAGATCTGGTCGCTCGGGCTGACGATCGACCCGATGAGTGGTGAGGCGACGCCGACGGGGAGCGTCGAACACACCACCGAGATGGGCGGGCCGTTCAACTGCGTGTCGTCATTCGCCCGCGACCCCGGCGGCGATCTCTACTTCACGACCTTCGACTACCTGAACGGCGGGCCGGGCACGGGCCGGGTCTACTCGATCGAGCTCGGCACCGCCGTGGCGCCGGGACCGCCCACCGGCCTGACGGCGAACGTCGCCGGCGACACGGTGTCGATCTCGTGGACGCCCCCAGCCACCGGCGGCGCCGCCACCGGCTACCTGCTCGATGCCAGCACGGTGTCGGGCAGCACCAACATCGGCACCGTGCCAACCGCGGCGCCCGGCCTCTCGGTGCCGGCGGTGCCGCCCGGGCAGTACTTCGTCCGCGTCCGCGCCACCAACCCGGCGGGCACGAGCGCGCCGTCGAGCGAGCTGACCATCAACGTGAACTGCCCGGCCCCGGCGCCGCCAGCGACGTTCACGGGATCCGTCGCGGGATCGACCGTATCGATGAACTGGAGCGTGGCGGCGGGCGTGACCACGACCGTGATCGACGCCGGCTACGCGCCGGGCACGACGTTCCTCTCGATCCCCATCGCGGCGCCGACGGCCGGCGTGCAGTATCCGGGGATTCCGGCCGGGACCTACTACGTCCGCACCCGCGCTTTGGGCGCGTGCGGCACGAGCGCGCCGTCGGTCGAGCGCGTACTCGTCGTCCAGTAGCCGCGACAACGGCCGGCGTCCCGTGACGGGACGCCGGCCTGTGATACCGTCCGCGCGTGCGGCGGCTGCGCCTTCCAGGATTCGCGCTTCTCGCGAGCCTCGCGACGTCCATCGCGCTGGCGCAGACATCTCCGGCCTCGTCGCCCGATCCGGCGCGTTTCGAGAAGGACATCGCGGCGTTCGAAGCCGAGGATCGCGCGACGCCTCCGGCAGCCCGGCCGGTGCTGTTCGTCGGCAGTTCGAGCATCCGCTACTGGGACGTCGCTGCGGCCTTCCCCACCCTGCCGACGCTGCGGCGCGGCTATGGCGGCTCGCACGTCTCGGACACGCTCCATTTCGCCGATCGGATCGTCTTCGCCTACCGGCCGTCGCTGGTCGTGTTCTACGCGGGTGACGCCGACGTCGCCGCTGGCAAGGACGCGGCCACCATCGCCCGCGACACGCTCGCGCTGGTGGCGCTCATCCACCGCCGGCAGCCCGGCACGGCGGTGGTCGTCATCGGCACCAAGCCGAGCCCGCTGCACTGGCTGCACATGGCCGCGATCCGCGACGCCAATCGTCGTATCCGCGAGGCGCTGGCGGTCGATGCCCTGGCGACCTACGCCGACGCGGAAGCGGCACTGCTCGGTCCAGACGGCCAACCCCGCGCCGAGTTCTACGCCGACAACCGTCTCAACCTGAGCGCGCGCGGGTACGAGGCGTGGACGGCGGCGCTCCGTCCGGTGATCGAGCGATCAGCCGCGCGCCGGCCCTGAGCGTCGCGGGCCGCGACGCGCCGATTCCCCCGGACGGCGACGCTGGCGCGGCGGCGCCGGCACGCGCAGACCCTGGCGCAGCGTCGCGCGGAAGATGACGTGTCGCGGTCCGCCCTGGGTCAGCCGGGCCCGCACGCGGACGACGTCCACGGCGAAGCCGGCCCAGCGCAGCCGCTGCTCGAACTTGCGGTCCTCCCAGGCCGACCACACCGTGGCCACCCCGGCCGGAGCCAGCGCCTCGCGCAGCGCGGTGACGCCGGCATTGCCGTAGAGCCACGCGTTGCCGGTCGTGGTGAAGGCATCGGGCCCGTTGTCGATATCGAGCAGCACGGCGTCGAAGCGCCGCGGCGAGGCCCGTAGCACTGCAGCGACGTCCGCGGTCTCGACGCGCACCCGGTGATCGCGCAGCGGATGATCGGCGAGCGGTCCCAGGGGGCCTTCGTTCCATGCCACGACGCCGGGAACCAGCTCCGCGACGACGACGGTGGCCGCCGCCGGCACGTGTCCGAGGGTGGCCCGCAGCGTGAACCCCATCCCGAGTCCCCCGACGAGCACGGCCGGCGCGCCGCCGGGCGCCAGGTGCTCACAGCCCAGGGTCGCGAGCGCTTCCTCGGAGCCGTGCATGCGGCTCGACATCAGCGGCTTGCCGCTCGCGAAGATCACGTATTCGCCCGAGCGCCG
Source organism: uncultured Acidobacteriota bacterium (assembly GCA_902826065.1). Classification (GTDB taxonomy): domain Bacteria; phylum Acidobacteriota; class Vicinamibacteria; order Vicinamibacterales; family UBA2999; genus CADEFD01. The sequence goes on from CADEDM010000037.1 coordinate 12,235, forward strand.
CATCAGCGTCATGTCGTCGCCGGCAGGCGTGGCCGTGCGGCCGAGCAGTTCCCAGGGTTGCATGCGCGTCGGTGGCGGGCGGCTGCGCACGAGCATAGCAGTCGCACCGGCGGAGGCCGTCATTCGGCGCGGCCATTGACGCGCGCCGGGCACTGCGGCACGCTCGCGGGCATGACGTTCACGGGCGCGGCGCAACCGCTGACGAAACAGGGCTTCATGAAGGTCGTCGACGACCTGGAGGTCGGCGTCCCCGAGCTGCTGGCGGTGCTCTCGGTCGAGTCGCGGGCCTGTGGCTTCCTGCCCGACCGGCGGCCGCTGATCCTGTTCGAGCGGCACATCTTCCACAAGCGCACGCGCGGGGCGTTCGCCGGCAGCGATCCCGACCTGAGCGACCCGCGCCCGGGCGGCTACGCCGGCATGGAGAAGGAATACCGGCGGCTGTCGCGGGCGATGGCGCTGGATCGCGCGGCGGCGCTGATGAGCGCGTCCTGGGGCGCCGGCCAGATCATGGGCTTCAACCACGCGGCGGCCGGCTTCGACGCCGTCGAGCCTATGGTGGCGGCGATGCAGGCCTCGGAGGACGTACAGCTCGAGGCCGTGGCCGCCTTCCTGACCGCCAACGACCTCGTGGGCGCCCTCAGGGCCCGCGACTGGACGACGTTCGCCCGCCGCTACAACGGGCCGGCGTTCGCGAAGCACAAGTACGACGTGCGCCTCGCCGCCGCGCGCGAGATGTACGCGGCCGGCGCCCGGCCCGACGTCGAGGTCCGGCGCGCACAGCTCTTCCTCACCTACCTCGGCTTCGCGCCCGGCGCCGTCGACGGCCTGCACGGCAAGCGCAGCCGCGGCGCCGTCGTCGCCTTCCGCCAACGCGAGGGCCTGGGCACCAGCGAGCGCGTCGACGGCACGCTCATCGGCGCGCTGCAGGCCCGCGTCCGCGCGTTGTAGGGGCGCGACGAAATCGATCGCGGTTTGCAATCGGCCCGCGTACTTGGCTATGGTTACGCCGCGTTCTTACAATTCAGCGGCTGGAGGGACCGATGCAGGTCATTCCGGTGACGACGATCCACCGCGGCTTCGGGACGACCTCCCGGCGCGATGCGTGGTGGGCGACGCCCCTGGCAGTGTTCGTGGGTTTGTCGGCGTTCGTGGTCTACGCGACCTGGGCAGCGTTCCAGGGCGAACACTACACGTACGGTCCGTATCTCTCGCCGTTCTACTCGCCAGAACTCTTCGGTGATTCACCGCACGCGTGGTTCGGGCCCAAGCCCGCGGCGTGGCCGGGGTGGGTGCCGTTCTCGCCGGCGCTGTTCATCCTGCCGTTCCCCGGCCTGTTCCGCTTCACCTGCTACTACTACCGCGGCGCCTACTACAAGGCGTTCTGGGCCGATCCGCCGTCGTGCGCCGTGGGCGAGCCGCGGAAGAGCTACCGGGGCGAGAACTCGTTCCCGCTCGTGCTGCAGAACGCGCACCGCTTCTTCATGTGGGTCGCGCTGGTCTTCATCGTCTTCCTCGCCTACGACGTGTGGCTGGCGTTGTGGTTCACGAATCCGGCGACGGGCGCGAAGGAGTTCGGCATCGGCGTCGGCACGCTGATCCTGGCGGTGAACGTCTGCCTGCTCGCCGGCTACACCTGGGGCTGCCACGTCCTGCGTCATGTCGTGGGCGGCCGCAAGGACGAGGTGTCGAAGTCGCCGGTATGCGACATGGCCTACGCCTGCGTGTCGGGTCTCAACGGCCGCCACCAGCTGTTCGCGTGGATGAGCCTGTTCAGCGTGATGTCGTCGGACCTGTACGTGCGCTTGTGCTCGATGGGCATCCTGACGGATCTGAGGCTGCTCTGATGTCGGTCGCACAGGCGTACACCTACGACGTCCTCATCGTGGGCGCCGGCGGAGCGGGGCTGCGCGCCGCCATCGAGGCGGCCGGCCAGGGCGTCACCGTCGGGCTCATCTGCAAGTCGCTCCTGGGCAAGGCGCACACGGTCATGGCCGAAGGCGGCATGGCCGCCGCCATGGGCCACAACGACGACCGCGACAACTGGAAGGTGCACTTCGCCGACACCATGCGCGGCGGCCAGTACGTGAACAACTGGCGCATGGCCGAGATCCACGCCAAGGAGGCGCCCGACCGCGTCCGTGAGCTGGAGTCCTACGGCGCGGTCTTCGACCGCACGCCCGACGGCCGCATCAACCAGCGCAACTTCGGCGGCCATCGCTACCCGCGCCTGGCGCACGTCGGCGATCGCACCGGCCTGGAGCTGATCCGCACGCTGCAGGACCACACGGTCCACCTCGGCGTCACGGTGCACATGGAGTTCACCGTCGTGGAGCTGCTGCTCGACGACGGCCACGTCAGCGGCGTGCTCGCCTACGACCGCGAGCGCGGACGCTTCCACACCTTCGCGGCCAAGGCGGTGGTGCTGGCGACGGGCGGCGTCGGCCGCGCCTTCAAGATCACCAGCAACTCGTGGGAAGGCACCGGCGACGGCCACGGCCTCGCCTATCGCGCCGGCGCCGAGCTGATCGACATGGAGTTCGTCCAGTTCCATCCGACCGGGATGGTCTGGCCGCCCAGCGTGCGCGGCATCCTCGTGACCGAGGGCGTGCGCGGCGAAGGCGGCGTCTTGCGCAACAGCGAAGGCCGCCGCTTCATGTTCGACGACATCCCCGACAACTACAAGCCGCAGACGGCGTCGGATCCCGAGGAGGGGTGGCGGTATACGCAGGGCGACAAGAGCGCCCGCCGGCCGCCCGAACTGCTGACACGCGACCACGTGGCCCGCTGCATCAACCGCGAGGTCAAGGCCGGACGCGGCAGTCCCCACGGCGGCGTGTTCCTCGACATCGCGTGGATCAAGGAGAAGCTGCCGGACGCGGCGGCCCACATCCGGCGCAAGCTGCCGAGCATGTACCACCAGTTCAAGGAACTGGCGGACCTCGACATCACGACGACGCCGATGGAAGTCGGGCCGACGACGCACTACATCATGGGCGGCATCAAGGTGCACGCCGACACGCAGGAGTCGTCGATCCCCGGGCTGTTCGCGGCTGGCGAGTGCGCGGCCGGCATCAACGGCGCCAACCGCCTGGGCGGCAACTCGCTGTCGGATCTGATCGTGTTCGGCAAGCGCGCCGGTGAGTATGCCGCGGCGCACGCCAGGACCCGCGGCGCGGCCCGCCTCGACGACGGTGCAGTGACGCGGGCGATCGGCGCGGCGCTGGCCCCGTTCGAGCGCGGCGACGGCGGGGAGAATCCGTACAAGGTGCAGCAGGACCTGCAGGAGACGATGCAGTCGCTGGTGGGCATCGTGCGCACCGAGACCGAGATGCAGAGTGCGCTCGTGGCGCTGCAGGGCCTGCGCGACCGGGCCTCGCGCGCCGGCGTGTCGGGGCATCGCGAGTATCACAACGGCTGGCACACCGCGCTCGACCTGCGGAACCTGATGGACGTCTCCGAAGCCATCACGCGCTCGGCCATCGAGCGCAAGGAGAGCCGGGGCGGCCACTTCCGCGAGGACTTCCCCGACAAGGCCGCCGAGTTCTCGACCTGCAACGTCATGACGCAGCGGCAGGCCGATGGCTCGATGCGGGTCTCGCGCGTGACGCTGCCGGCGCTGCCCGCGGAGCTCGCGACGGTCATCGACGAACAGAAGACGTAGCGGCTGGGGGCGACGATGCAGGCGACGTTCAGGATCTGGCGCAGCAAGGCCGCCGAGGGTGGCGGGTTCGTGGACTACCCCACCGAGGTGTCCGAGGGCATGGTGGTGCTCGACGCCGTGCACCAGATCCAGGCCGACCAGGCCCCCGATCTCGCCTGCCGCTGGAACTGCAAGGCCGGGAAGTGCGGGTCGTGCTCGGCCGAGATCAACGGCCGGCCGAAGCTGATGTGCATGACGCGCCTCAACACCCTCGACCTGACGCAGCCCGTCACCGTCGAGCCGATGCGCACCTTCCCGCTCATGAAGGACCTGGTGACCGACGTCTCCTGGAACTTCCGCGTCAAGCCGACCATCAAGAAGTTCACGCCGCGGAAGCCCGACGCCGCCGACGGCACCTGGCGCATGGCGCAGCGCGACGCCGACCGCGTCCAGGAATTCCGCAAGTGCATCGAGTGCTTCCTGTGCCAGGACGTGTGCCACGTGCTGCGCGATCACGACAAGCACGACGAGTTCATCGGGCCGCGCTTCTTCACCTACTCGGCGGCGCTGGAAATGCACCCGCTCGACTCGGCCGATCGCCTGCGCGATCTCAAGGACACGCACGGCATCGGCTACTGCAACATCACCAAGTGCTGCACCAAGGTGTGCCCCGAGCACATCCACATCACCGACAACGCGATCATCCCCCTCAAGGAGCGCGTCGTCGACCGCTTCTACGACCCGGTGACGCGCCTGCTGCGCGTGTTCAGTGGAGGGAGGGCCACATGATTGCGCTGAAGCCGCTCTCGACCGACGCGATCCCCGCCGCGCTGGCCAGGGCCGAGCGCTACCGCCTGCTCAACGAGCCCGACCAGGCGGAAAGCATCTGCCTCGACATCCTCGCGGCCGAGCCCGGACGCCGCGAGGCGGTGGTCACGCTGCTGCTGGCCATGACCGACCGCTTCGGACGCAGCGACGGCCCGCCGGTGGCGCGCGCGCAGGAACTGGCGGCCTCGCTCGATTCCGCCTACGAGCGCGCCTACTACAGCGGCATCGTCGCCGAGCGCCGCGGCCGCGCGCTGCTCGAAGGCCACAGCCCCGGGCGCGCCCGCGCCGCCGGCCGCTGGATTCACGAGGCCATGGAACACTTCGAGGCGGCGGAGGCGGTGCGTGCGACCGGCAACGACGACGCCCGCCTGCGCTGGAACGCCTGCGCCCGTACGCTCAACGCCGACCCGACGCTGCAGCAGGTGGACACGGAGCCCGCCGTCCCGGTGATGCTCGAGTAAGAACGGACGCGCGGGGACCTGGTCCCTACGCGGCGAGCGTGGCGTCTACCTGGCGGGCGAGCCACCCTTGACCACGCGCCCGCCCTTGACCACCGTCTCCACGTGCGCGAGCGCGGTGATGTCGAAGAGCGGATTCCCGTTCACGACGATGATGTCGGCCAGCTTGCCCGGCTCGACCGTGCCGAGGTCACGCGTCTTGCCGAGCACGGCGGCGCCGGTGCGCGTGAGGGCGGTGATGACCTTGATGGCCGGCATGCCCATGTCGACGTGCACCTTGGCCTCGCGCCACAGCGCCTCGGTGTGGAAGTTCATCGGCGTGCCCGAGTCGGTGCCCATGCCCAGCACCGTGCCCGACTCGGTGAACTGCTTCACGCCGCGCTCGCGGAAGATCATCTCGCGGTCGGTGCGCTGGAAGTAGCCGAGCGCGCGCCAGTTGCCGAGCGACCGCTGCACCTCGGCGTAGATCGCCGGTGTCAGGTCCTTCTTGAGCTGCGGATCCTGCAGGCGTTCCGGGAAGTCCACGGTGTCGGGATAGACCCAGGCACGATGGGCCGCGGTGATCACCACCGGCCGGCCGGCGTTGACGATGTCGGTGATGAGGCCGGGGCTGTAGGGCGGCGCGGTGCCGGCCGACCCGGCGTGGCTCAGCACGTCGATGCCCATCTCGAGGGCGTTCCTGACGTCCTCCTCGGCGTAGACGTGGGCGTGCACGCGGATGCCGTGCTTGTGGGCGGCGTCGGCGATGGCCTTGTAGTCGTCGCGGGTCAGGCCAGAGTGGGCCTTGATGACGTCGACGCCGGCGGCGGCCAGCTTCTCCACTTCCGCCGCGGCCTGGGCCGTGCTGGTCACGGCGATGCCGCCGAACTGGTCGGTCATGCCGCCGCCGTTGCGGGTGATCCACGGACCGCTCATCGACATGCGCGGGCCGGGGATGGCGCCCGTGGCGATGCGATCGCGGACGTCCAGGCTCTCCTTCAGCGGCGCGCCGAGGTCCACCGCCGAGGTCACGCCGGCCATCAGCAACTGCTTCGCCGCCACCTCCATCACGGTGGTCAGCGTGCCCGGCCCCTGCTTCGCGATCCACGGGAACCACTCGCCGTAGTTGCCGTGCCCGAGCAGGATCAGGTGCCCGTGCAGCTCGATCATCCCCGGCAGCATGGTGCGCCCGCTGGTGTCGACCACGGTGTAGTCGGGCGGAATCGTCATCTCGGCGGCGCGTCCGACCTTGACGATGCGCTCGCCGTCGATGAGCACGGCGGCGTTGTGGATGGGCCCCGCTTCATAGCCGTCGAGCAGCATGCCGCCGACCAGCGCCAGCTTTGCCGGCTTCGCCGCCTGGCGCGCCGACGGCATCGCCGCCGCCGCGACGAGCGCCGTGACGGCGAGGAACAGAACCCCTGTGAACGTGCGCATGCGACTCGACCTTTCGAGAGAGAACGGGGACCACACCGGCGCGGCCCCCGCGAGCATCAGAACGTCACCCGCGCGCCAAGCTGGATCTGCCGGGGATCGCGGGCGGCGTTGCGAATCAGGAGGGCCGACGACACGATGCTGCCGTTGAAGCCCGAGTAGTTGACGCGGTTCAGGGTGTTGTAACTCTCGAGGAACAACTCGACGCGCGAGCCGCGGCCGATGCCGACGTCCTTGGTCAGCCGGAGGTCGAGCGAGATGAACTTCTCGAGCTTCAACAAGTCCTCGGAGATCGGCGCCAGGTTCCGGGTCGCCCGCAGCTCGTTGATGATGCGCAGCGACTCGGCCACGTCCTCGCGGCCGACCGTGATCGGCAGGCCAGCCGGGCGGTCGTTCTGCACCTGCGTGTCGCCGTCGATGTCGAACCCAGCCGACACGCCGTAGGGCGTCCCGGACAGGGCGCGCAGGATGCTGCTGAACTGCACGCCGTACGGCAGCGTGACCGCCGCCGACGCCGACAGGTTGTGGCGGGTGTCCTGCTCGCTGTAGCCCTTCTCGGCCGGCGTGCGCATCGTGCCCGGGTAGTTCTGGTAGTGGTTGACGCCGTCGCGCTTCGTGGTCGAGAGCGTGTACGACACGGTGAGGCTGTCGATGCCCTTCACGCGGGTCCGGAACTGCGCCTCCATGGCGTTGTACCAGCTCCTGGTGAAGTTCTCGAGCGACTTCACTTCCGTGAACTGGCTCACCGGCCGCGGGTTGGTGGCGCTGATGCGGCCGCTGGCCGGCAGGTTGAGATCGAGCGCGCCGAGCTGCTTGTAGCCGTAGGCGTGGACGAAGTCGACGTCGAGACCGGTGCGATCGCTGATCTGCCAGCCGAAGCCGGCGGTGGTGTTGCGCGACTCGGGGAGCTCGTAGTCGTCGGGGATGAGATAGACCGAGCGCGCGGCACCCGACGCCACGTACTGGGCCAGGGTCTTCCCTCCCAGTGTCGCGTTGATGTCCGGGTAGTTCTGCAGCTGCGCCGGGTCCTGGAGGCGCACGGCGATCCCGAGCAGCCGGTCCTGCGCCGTCAGGCCGAAGTAGTGGCGGTTGCGGGTGATGTAGAGACCCCAGCCGGCGCGGGCCACCAGCCGTCCCGTGCCCAGCACGTCGAACGTCGCACCGAGGCGCGGCTGGAAGTTGTTGGCGTCGGTGCCGCGGTCGGCGCTGACGAACTGCTCCAGGCCGCGGTAGGCCGGATCGCCGAGCACCTGCCCGTAGACGTCGTTCATCCGCAGGTTGGTGTCGAGGTCGTAGCGCAGCCCGAGATTCAGGCGCAGGCGATCGCTGACGCGCCAGTCGTCCTGCGCGTAGGCGGCCAGGATGTGGGAGTTGTAGTCGTAGGTGCCGTTGGTCTGCTGCACGAACGCCGTCGGCCACGTCGCCGGGTTGTTGCGATCGAAGGGCGCATCGGTGCCGAACTGCCAGTAGCCGCTCTCGTAGAAGTGCGCCTCGTAGGTGTGCTTGGCGTAGGTGTAGTCGCCGCCGATCTTCAGGTCGTGCCGGCCGGCGGTCTTGTAGAGCGTCTCGAAGACCTGCAGGCGGGTGCGCGGGAAGAACTGCGGTGAGGTCCAGTTCTGGCCGGTCGTCACTGACGGCCGCACCACCTGGGCGACGCCGATCGTCACCGGCACCGTGGCCACCTCGTTCCACATGTAGTGCGTGCGCAGGGTGTTGACGGCCGAGTTCGACAGCACCCAGTTCTGCTCGCCGATGACGCTGTGCATCTTGCTCGAGTCGTTCACGTTGGCCGAGTCGGCCGACACGTTCCCGGTGCGGGTGGCGTACTGGTCGTCGAAGGCGTACCGCAGGAACGCCGACCAGCGGTCGGAGAACCGGTGGTCGAACTTCGCGACGGCCATGTGTTCGCGCGACGTCGCCGGGAACGCGCCGTTCTCGGCCGCGGCGAACGGGTTGCTGGCCGGCAGCGCGATGATGTTCTGCTTCTCGACGCTCGTGTATTCGTAGGCGCCGAAGAAGTGGGCGCGATTGCGGCGGATGGGGCCGCCCATCGACCCGCCGGTGCGCTTCTGGTTGTAGACCGGCTTCGAGCGCTGGAAGGCGTTCCTGGCGTTCAGCGCGTCGTCGCGGCCGAAGTAGTAGCCGGTGCCGTGGATCTGGTTGGTGCCCGACTTGGTCGCCACCGTCACCACCGCGGCCAGCGCCGCGCCGTACTGCGCGTCGAACTGGTTGCGGAACACCTTGAACTCCTGCACCGCGTCCTGGCTGACGTTCACGGTGGGGTCGCCCCAGATGGCGTCGTCGAGGTCGCCGCCGTCGACGATGGTCGTGTAGCCGTTGCGCTGGTCGGCCGGGCCACCGAACTTCACGCGCGAGAACTTGCTGATGTAGTTCGGGGCGGCGCCCGGCATGAGCTGCGCCAGCGCCAGGAAGTTGCGCTCGAGCACCGGCAGGGCCTGGATCTGCGACTCGACGATGGTCGACGTCGGCGCCGCGCGCGCCACTTCGACGATCGGTGTCTCGGCCGTGACGGTGATGTTCTCCTGCAGCGTGGCGACGCCGAGCCTCAGGTCGAGCGTGGCGTTGGCGCCGATGGTGAGCACGATCTCGCGCGTGGCGGTGCCGAACCCGGTGAGCTCGGCCTTCACCTCGTAGGGCGCCGGCTGCAGCGCCACGGCGCGGTAGCTGCCCTCGTCGTTGGTGACGATGGTCTGCAGCGCGCCGTTCGCCTTGTTGAGAATGGTGACGGTGACGCCCGGCAGCGCGCCGCCGCCGTCATCGACGATGCGTCCCGAGAGGTTCGCGCCGACCACCTGCGCCTGTCCCGGCTGCGGACCGAACAGCACCAGCGCGCCGAGTGCCAGCACGGCGCGAGTCGCGCGCCGCTGCCATCCCTGATACGTCATGACGTCCGCCTTTCCACGGCCCCTGACCGGCCGCCGGAATCGCTACTTCACGCCGAATGCCAGCAGCACGTTGCCCCGGTTGCCTCCACCGAGATCCGAGTAGCCCGAGGTCACGAACACCATCCCGCCCGCCACCACCGGGCCCGCCGCGTTGATCCCGCCACCCTTCGCCTCCACGCGGTTGACCGTCTCGAACGTGCGATTGGTGTCGAACGACCAGACCGACTGGCCGGTGGCCGTCGAGTAGGCGTGGACCGTGCCCGTGCTGGCGCCGACGAAGACCACGCCCGGCATCACGCTCACCGGCGCCGACGCGCCCTCGGGTGGCGAGGCGCGCCACGCGATCTCACCGCTGCCGATCCCCACCGCGGCGAGGCCGAGGCCGCTGCCGCCGCGCGTCACCGGGAAGTACGCCAGCCGGCCGTCGGCGGCCGAGCCCCACATCATCCCGCCACCGCCGTTCTCCCAGCCCAGCCCGAGCTGCTTCATCCACACGACGTCGCCGCCCTTCGTCGGGTCGAGCCCCCACGCGTTGCCGCTCTTCTGGCCGATGACGATCAGACTCCGGCCGTCGGGCAACGTGCGCAGCACTGGCGCGTTGCCGAAGTCGAAGTCGGGACCGAGGTCGTCGGGGCAGGTCTCGCTCTTGTCGTCCTTCGGGACGTTGGGCCGGTAGATGCCCGGACAATCACGCACGTAGTGGTCGAGCGCCATCACCTGCTTCGTCCACACGCGCGTGCCGGTATCGAGGTCGTAGGCGATCACCGCGTCCGAGGCGATGTCGGCCGGCTCGGTGTAGCCATTGCCCGTGGCGACGTAGACCATCTTGCGCGCGAGATCGACCGTAGGCGAGGACCAGACGCCGGCGCCGGCCGGCGCCCACAGCTGTGTGCCGCGCGAGGTCAGCTTCGTCTTCTTCGGCGCGTCGGCCACGGTGTAGGACTTCCAGATCCGCCGGCCCGTGAGCGCGTCGTAGGCAGCGACGCCACCGCGGAACGTGCAGCACGGATACAGCGGATGCCCGGCGCCCGATTCCTCGAGTGACGACAGCGGCACGTAGAGCCGTCCGCCGGCGAGCGTGGGCGCGCCGGTGACGCGCGCGATGGGATGCGTGTCGAGCCGATCGCGCCAGACCAGCGTGCCAGTCTCGGCGTTCACCGCGTAGACGTTGGCGCGGATGTCGCCGAAGTACAGCAGGTAGGGCTGCGCGCCGGGGCCGCGTCCGACGGTGGGCGCCGTGCGCACGCCGGCGTCGGCGCGGAACGACCAGTGCACGCAGCCGGTGCGCGCGTCGAGCGCGTAGACGAAGCCGGTGTCCGCACCGACGAACACGCGCCCGCCGACGACGGCCGGCTGGCCATAGGCGGAGTTCCCCTTCGGGAAGCCGAAGGCCCACTGCAGCGTGAGCTTCGGGGTGTCTTCCGCCGTCAGGCCAGGCGTCGGCTGGAACCGGGTGTTCGCCGCGTCGCCGCCCCAGCCGTTCCACTCGGATCCCGTGAACGGCGTGAACGGGGCCGGCGCAGTACAGCGGTTCGGCATCTTCGCGGCGTCGCCGGCGTCGGAGGCGCCCAGCGGCCGTCCGCCCACGTACACCGCCATGACCTTGACCTGCCACTCGGTCAGGCCGGCGACGTGCGCCGCATGCGGCCCGCTCGCGAGCTTGGCCAGCACTTCTTCGGGCGTGCGGCGGACCAGCGTGTAGCGCTCGGGCGCCCCGCCGCGGCCGGTGTCGTGGCAGCTCGCGCACTTGGCGGTGAACGCGAAGATCCCGGCGTTGGTGCCCTGCGGATGCGCCAGGTCACCCGTGGTGAGCGACGGGGCCTGCGCGCGGGCCGTCGCGACCGCCGCGACGGCCATCGTGGAGGCGACGACGATCGATGACAGGAGCGCACGCTGGCGCATGGAGCCCTCCGGTGCCGCGCACGATACCACGGTGCCTCGGCGCGCGAATGGCGGGATTGCACTGGATCCGGCCCCCGCGCCACCGCGCCGCGAAGCCGATACAATCCGCAGCGCGGAGGACGCGACCGTGCACAGGACCTCGAGGTGGCTGGCCGCAGCGGCGATCGTGACGGCGACGGCAGTGGCGTCGACGCAAGGCGTGCCCCGCGACTGGCCCGTCTACGGCGGCGACGCCGGCGGCAGCAAGTTCTCGACGCTCACGGCGATTACGCGCGACAACGTCGCCTCGCTCGCCAAGGCGTGGGAATGGACGACGGGCGAGCAGCCGCTGAAGGAGCACGGGACATTCCCCGGCGCCTTCCAGGTGACGCCGCTGATGATCGACGACGTGCTCTACCTGAGCACGCCGTACAACCGCGTCGTCGCGCTCGATGCCGCGACCGGCAAGCAGTTGTGGGCCTTCGATCCGAAGGTCTACGAGGACGGCCAGCCGGCCAGCGGCCAGGGTTTCATCCATCGTGGTGTCGCCGCCTGGCGTGACCGCGGCGCCCTGCGCATCTTCCTCAACGCGCGCTACAAGCTGTTCTCACTCGACGCGAAGACCGGACAGCCGGTGGCGAGTTTCGGCCAGGGCGGCTCGATAGACCTGAGCGAGGGCCTGGTCTGGGCCATCAACAAGAAGCACTATGCCCAGACGTCGCCGCCGGTCGTCTTTCGCGATCTGGTCATTCTCGGCAACGGGGTCGGCGATCGCCTGATGTATCGCAACGACCCGCCCGGCGACATCCGCGCCTTCGATGCCCGCACCGGCAAGCTGGTGTGGACGTTCCGGCCGATTCCCCAACCGGGCGAGTTCGGCCACGAGACGTGGAAGGACGGCTCGTGGAAGTTCACGGGCCACACGAACGTGTGGGCGCCGATGTCGCTCGACGCCGCTCGCGGCCTGCTCTACCTGCCGGTGAGCACGCCCAGCAACGACTATTACGGCGGCCGCCGCAAGGGCCAGAACCTGTTCGCCGAGTCGCTGGTGTGCCTCGATGCCGCCACCGGCCAGCGCAAGTGGCACTACCAGATCGTCCATCACGGGCTGTGGGACTACGACCCGGCGTCACCGCCCAACCTGGTCACGATCACGGTCAACGGCCGCCGCATCGACGCCGTGGTGCAGTTGACGAAGCAGGGCTTCGCGTTCGTGTTCGATCGCGTCACCGGACGTCCGGTGTGGCCGATCGAGGAGCGGCCGGTGCCGGCCAGCGACGTGCCGGGCGAGGAGGCCTCGCCGACGCAGCCCTTCCCCACGCGACCTGTGCCGTTCATCGAGCAGGGCGTCGGCGCCGACGACGCGTTCGACCTCACGCCGGCACTCAAGGCCGCGGCCGTGGCGGAAATGCAGAAGTTCCGGCTGGGCCCGGTGTATACGCCGCCCTCGATGCAGGGCACGTTCGTGCGACCCGGCGTGTGGGGCGGCGCGAACTGGGGCGGCGCCGCCTTCGACGCGCAATCGGGCACGTTGTACTTCAAGGCGACGAACCTGGGCCAGGTCGTGCGCATCGAGCAGCGCGATCCGAACGCGCCGACGCCCCGCCCCGGCGAAGTGGACGCCGACTACGTGAACCGCGGGCTGCCCGGCTGGTTCATGGACGGCCTGCCGTTGACGAAACCGCCCTACGCGCGCGTCATCGCCATGGATCTCAACACGGGCACGATCAGGTGGCGTGTGCCCTTCGGCGATCATCCGGCCGTGCGCGAGCAACTCGAGAAGATCGGCCTCACGCCGAAGGAGCCGCTGGGCGCCCTGGGCCCACCCGGGCTGGTGGCGACGCGCAGCGGCCTGCTGTTCGTGGGCGGCGGCGATCGCGCATTCCACGCCCTCGACGCCCGCGATGGCCGCGAGCTGTGGTCGGCCCCGACGCTGGAAACCACCGGCACACCGATGACGTATGCGACGACGGCGGGACGTCAGTTCGTGGTGGTGGCCACGGGGCGCGGGCCGGACGCGACGCTGGTGGCGTTCAGCCTGCCCTGATCGGCGCGGCCGTGCGGCTCAGCGCATCTCGACGCGCTCGAAGGCGAGCTCGATCGTCTCGATCAGCAGCCCGGCATCGACGGCGTTGAGTGGCGAGTAGCTCAGCGACACCGGTCGGGCGTCGTGGAACCGCCATGTCATCGCGACCGTCTCGTGGTCCTCGGCGAGCAGGTGCACGGTGATGGTGCGTCGCGGCGGACGGCTGTCGCGGCGCCCCTCGTCCCACCACGTGTAGAGGTCGAGGTCGCCGGTGGCCCCGCGCCGCAGCACGAGTCGCGGCAGCTGTGAGTCGTCGGGATCGCGCGTCGGCGATCCGCCGTCGGGCCGGGTCGGCCCGTCGTACGTGAATGCCGGGAAAATCACCTCCGAGAAGCCGGCGGCGGCGCGGCGCGGATCCTGGTCGCCGATCGCGACGAGGAAATTGCCGCCGCCGTACGGCGTGTCGCGCCTCACCGCCACGACGCGCCTCCGTGGATCGCCGACAGCACGGCGCTCATTCCATCTCCAACCGCTCGTAGGCGAGCACCATCTCCTCCATGGCCACGTCGGTGCCCTTGGCGTTGAACGGCCCGCTCACGTGCTTGACGATGCGCGCGCGCAGCAGCTTCCACGCGGCGACGGTCTGCGTGTGATCCTCGTTCTGGAGGTGGATGGTGACGGTGCGGGTCGCATTCTGGTCGCCGTTGCGGATCTGGTCGATCCACTGGTAGAGCGCCAGCGAGCCGATCAGGCCGCGCTTCAACGTCACGTTCGGGTACTTCGCGAGCCCGGTGATCTTGCGGACGTTGTTCTCCTTCGCGTTGCCGGTGCGGTATTCCGCGACCGACACCTCGATCGACAGGTCGCTCACGTCCGAGAAGCCGGCGTCGGGGCCGTCGGTCACACCGGTGCCGAGGTCGACGAGGAAGTTGAACTGGTTGTACGGGTGATCGCGCAGCACGGCCATGAGGCCCTCCGGAGGCGCCACGGTCGCCCGGGGGTGGGCAGAGGCGAGGCAGCGCCGTGAGCCGCACTCTACTCCGGGGCGTGCGGCACGGCCAGTGGCGCGGCCGCGGCGCCATCGCTCAGCGCGGCGCCAGCGGGTATCGCGCGTGGATCGCGTCGAGGTAGCGGCGGGTCTCGCGGTAGGCCACGGCCCGGCCGTCGCGGACGTCGCGGGCGTGCTGCGGACCGGCGTTGTAGGCGATCAACGCCAGGCGCGTGTCGCCGGCGAAGGCGCGCAGCTGACTGGCGAGGTAGACGATGCCGCCGCGCAGGTTCTCCTGCGGCCGCCACGGGTTGACGCCGATCGCGGCCGCCGTGGCCGGCATGAGCTGCATCAGGCCGATGGCGCCGGCCGGCGAGACGGCGCGCGGGTTCCCCGCGGACTCGGCCGCGACCACGGCGCGCACCAGGAGGGGGGCCACACCGTGTGCGCGCGCCATCGCGTCGAGGTCGAGGTCGAGTGTGCCGAGGTCAGGCCATGCCGCGATGGCCGGCCCCGCTTCCGGGGCGCGCGCCAGGGCCGGTGGCGGCCGTTCGCGCCAGCGCGCGTCGAGGAACGTGGCGACGAGCGCCCGCGGCTGGCCGGCCATCAGGCGGCGGCGCGCCTCGTCGAGATCGCCGGTGGTGAGATGGCCGTCGATCACGTCGGCAATCTCGCGGGCGCTGTAGCCGCTGAGCGCGAGCCGCCACGCCGCGAGGTCGCGGGTGCGCGCCTCGGCCGGGCACGGCAGGTCGAGCGCCGACGGCTCGCCGACAGCGTCGTCCGGCCGGACGGCGGCGGCCACGAGGGGCGCCACGCCTTCCCGAAGCACCGCCCGGGCCACGCGCTCGAAGTCTGCGGCCGGGCCAGGCGCCAGGTTCCCGCCTGCCGTCACGCTGTCGGCCAGGGCGGGCTGGGAGTCGTGAATCGCCCGATTCAGGTGCCGGGTCAGGCCGGGTAAGGCATCGAGACGGCACAGGGGTGCGGGCCTCGCGTCGACGGCGCCCGGCACCCGCCGGCGCGCCCCCGGCGCCGCGGACGTCGTGGCCGTGGCGACGCCCAGGACGGCCACGAGTGCCGCGATGCGCACGCCCGTCCCGACCCTCCAGGCCATCCCGATGGCCGGAGCAAGGCGCGTGCCCGCAGGATCTATCGTCCGCCGTCGGCCGGGTCGTAGACGCTCACCTGCCTCGCGTCCTTGGGCGCGCGCTCGGCGGTGGTGGTCACTTCGAGCCGGTGCGGATCGGCCTTGGCCTCGAAGGTGCGGACGAGGGTGGCCCGCCCTCCGGCGTTGATGGTCATCCTGAGCCGCGGGCCGTCCCAGCTCGAGATCGTCTCGATCGTGCCGTTCGTGAGCTGGTGTTTCTCTTTGGCGCCGTTGGCCACGTAGGTGCGAACCACGCCGTCGGGCTCGACGAACACGACCTTGTCGCCGTCCTGGGTGATGGTCCAGCGCACCGGCAGCGTCACGACCTCGGCCATCAGCTCGCGGCGTGCCTCCATGTCCTCGCGCGACGGCGCGTCACCCGACCCGCCGCGCGGACCACCCGGCATGCCCCCGCCGCGTCCGCCCAGGCCGCCGCCGCGGCCGGCGCCGCCCATGCGGCCTCCCGGTCGCCCGCCACCACCCGGGCCGCCGCGGCCACGACCGCCCCCGGGGGCGACGCCTCCGCCCGAGCCCGGCGCGGTGCTGAGGTCACGATTGAGCGTCCAATCGCCTGAGAGATCCGCGGCGGCGCGACGCGCGCCGGCGCCCTGCTCGCCGACCACGAGCACCGCGGCGCACGCCAGGCTCGTGATCGCTATCCGTCGCACTCGATGCATGCCCCGACTCCCCGCAGGCTGGCCGACGACAGTGTGACGCACCTGCCGTCGACGCGGCCGCCCGGAATCTGTGACAAGTCGGTGACGGGCGTCAGGAAGACGCCGGCGGCCTAGGCCGCGAGCACCTCGTCGAGCCTGGCGTAGCCCAGCTCCATGCCCGACGTCATGCCGGTCGCGAGGGCGCCGTCGCGGGCCTCGCGCGACCCGTACTGGACGGTGAGCGTCATCACGGTGCCGTCGCCGTCGGCGGTGAGCGCCGTGGTGACCGTGGTCTCGCCGCCCGTCCAGTCGGCGTCGAAGAGTTCGCGGTGCACGATGCGGCGGGGCCGGTCGACCTCGACGAACGTGCCACCCATCCCCATGTCGGGCACGCCCGGCTTGGCCCACACGTAGCGGAACCGTCCGCCGGCGCGCAGGTCGACCTCGCACACCGTCATCGCCCAGCCATCGGGGCCGATCATCCAGCGCCGCAGCAGCGCCGGCGTCGTGAATGCCTCGAACACCAGCGGCGGCGGCGCCTTGAAGCGTCGCGTGAAGACGAGCGAGGTCTCGGTGGGTTGATCGACGGTCATCGTGGCATCGGGTCGCATCGCTGGATCTCCTTCACGCGCCGGCGGCCGCGCGTTCGAGCGCGGCGATGTCGATCTTCTGCATCTGCAGCATCGCCTGCAGGGCGCGCCGGGCCCGTGCCGGATCGGGATCGGTGAGGCAGCGGCCGAGGGCGTCGGGAATCACCTGCCACGACACGCCGAAGCGATCCGTCAGCCAGCCACACGGCTGGGGAGATCCGCCGCCTTCGAGCAGGCGCGTCCAATAGCGGTCGACCTCGTCCTGCGTCTTCGCCGACACGAAGATCGAGAACGCCGGCGTGAGCGTGTACATCGGCCCGCCGTTCAACGCCATGAAGCGCTGCCCGGCCAGCTCGAACGTCATCGACATCATGGTGCCGGCCGGCTGCGGCCCGCCGGCGCCGTAGCGCGCGCTGTGCACCACGCGGCCGTCGTCGAAGACGCTCGTGTAGAACGTGACGGCCTCTTCGAGGCGGTGGTCGAACCAGAGAAAGGGCGTGAGCGTAGCCATGGGTCTCCTCGTGTTGGCGGATCAGGCAGAAGGGGTGCGGCGCGGGCGGCGGCGGACGCCTCGCTTCGGCCGGGTCTGCAATTCGTCGAGCAGCGCGTCGAGCCGCTCGAAGCGGCGCTCGAGCGTGCGCCGGTAGGTGTCGAGCCAGCCGGCGGCTTCGGAGAGCGGCTTGGTCTCGACGCGCACCGGCCGGCGCTGCGCGTCGCGGCCGCGCGTGACCAGCCCGGCGCGCTCGAGCACCTTGAGGTGCTTGGAGATGGCCGGCTGGCTCATCTCGAACGGCGCGGCCAGCTCGGTCACCGACGCTTCGCCCTCGATCAGCCGCGCCAGGAGGGCGCGACGGGTCGGGTCGGCGAGCGCGGCAAAGGTGGCGTCGAGCCGCGTGGACGGGGCGCCTTCATAACCTGAGAGTTGCATAACCAATTGGTTTTATAAAGCACGCCGCAGCGCCCTGTCAAGTCGTCGCGCGCGACGAGTCGTGACGGACGCGGGACGAACAGCGGCCGGTCCGGCCCGTCGAAACCGCCGCGCTATACTGACCGCCACACCGCAGCGCCGGTCGACCCCGGCGCGCGGTCCCTTCGGTTCACGGAGTCGACCCACATGGTGCTGGCCCTTCTTCTGGCGGTCGTGCAGGCCGCGACGCCGCTCACGGGCGTGGTGACGGATCCCAACGGACAGGTGATCGTGGGCGCCACGGTCGTCGTGCGCACGCCGTCGGGCGGCGAGCAGCGCACGGTCACCGATGCCGAGGGCCGTTTCACCGTCGCCGTCCCGCCGGGGTCCGGCACCGTGATCGTGAAGGCCGCCGGGTTCGCCGATGTCCAGCAGCCGGTGGCCGCCGGTCCGCTCCAGGTCATGTTGCAGCCGGCGTCGGTGCTCGAGTCCGTCGTCGTCACCGCCACCCGCACGGAACGCCGCCTCGGCACCATCCCGGCGAGCGTGAACGTGGTGACCGGCGAGACGCTGAAGGCCTCGCCTGCCGTCATCGTCGACGACGCCCTGCGCGCCGTGCCCAGCTTCAGCCTGTTCCGCCGCACCAGTGCGATCGCGGCGCAGCCCACCACGCAAGGCGTGTCGCTGCGCGGCATCGGGCCCAGCGGCCAGAGCCGGACGCTGGTGCTCCTCGACGGCGTCCCGTTCAACGATCCGTTCGGCGGCTGGGTCTACTGGACCCGTGTCCCGATGCTGAGCGTCGACCAGATCGAGATGACCGAAGACGCCGCCTCGAGCCTCTACGGCAACATCGCCATGGGCGGCGTGATCAACATCGTGACCCAGCGGCCCTCGGCGCGGATGGTGCAGGTGCAGTCGCAGTACGGCTCGCGCAGCACGCCCAAGGGCGACCTGTTCGCGGCCGACCGGTGGGGCCGCGTGGGCGCCGCGATCGAGGCGAGCGCGTTCGACACCAAGGGCTTCCCCATCGTCGCCGCGCGTGAACGCGGGCCTATCGACAACAACGCCGACGTCAAGTACGCCAACGTCAGCGGCAAGGTCGAGTACGACCCCTCTGACCGGCTGCACACGTCGCTGCGCCTCAGCCGCTTCAGCGAGGATCGGGTCAACGCCAAGGTTGGCGAGATCAACAGCACCACGTGGCAGGCCGGCAACATCGGCATGCAGGCGCAGTTGCCCGACACAAGCACCCTGCAGGCGCACGTGTTCGTCGATCGGCAGCGCTCGGCCTTCAACTTCCTGGCCGTGACCAACGCCGCCACGACCCGCAACGTCGTGCGGCTGGCCACCGACCAGAAGGTGCCGACCAACGGCGTCGGCGGCATGCTGCAGTGGACGCGCGTCTTCGGCAGCGCGCACGTGGTCAGCGCCGGCACCGACTACCGCTGGGTGGACGGCGACAGCGAGGAAGACGCCTACG
>CADEDM010000038.1 GCA_902826065.1 uncultured Acidobacteriota bacterium
TCGAGACCAGGCGGTTCATGAACTCGCGGTCGTGCGAGGTCATCAGCAGCGCGCCCGGCAGCGTCTTCAGGAACGCCTCGAGCCAGATGATCGACTCGATGTCGAGGTGGTTCGTGGGCTCGTCCATCAGCAGGACGTCGGGCTTGCCCAGGAGCACCCGCGCCATGGCGACGCGCATCTTCCAGCCGCCCGACAGCGCGCCGACGTCGCCGTCGATGCGCTCGTCGTCGAAGCCCAGCCCGTGCAGCACCTCGCGCGCCTGCGCCTCGAGCGCGTAGCCGCCGAGATGGTCGTATTCCTCCTGCACTTCGCCGAAGCGGGCCAGGATGCGATCCATGTCGCCGGCCTGATCGGGATCGGCCATCGCGTGGTTCAGCGCCTCGAGCTCGTGGTGCAGCTCGCCGGCGCGGCCGCTGCCGGCGATGGTCTCGTCGAGCACCGAGCGGCCCGACATCTCGCCCACGTCCTGGCGGAAATAGCCGACCGACAGGCGCTTCGGCACCGAGACGTCGCCCTCGTCGGGCGCTTCCTCGCCGACGATCATGCGGAACAGGGTGGTCTTGCCGGCGCCGTTCGGACCGACCAGGCCCACCTTCTCGCCGGGGTTGAGCTGGAACGAGGCGTCGACGAAGAGCACCTGCTTGCCGTACTGCTTGCCGATGCGGGCGAAGGAGATCATGGGAACCTCCAATGGTAACGCGCGTCGTGGACGGCCGGTACAATGCGCGGATGCCCCGTCGCGTCCCCCTCCTGCTGGTGCTCGTGCTCACCGCGGCCGCGTGCCGCTCCGCCGCCCCGCGTGTCGGCAGCGCCGGGCCGCCGCCAGCGCCGCCCGCCGCGACCCAGCCGGCACCAGCGCCAAAGCCCGGCGCCAGCGATCCCGACAGCATCCGCTGGGTGCGCGACGCCGCGGAGTACCGCGCGTCGGTGGCGCAGACCTATCGCCTGGCCATGGCCCATGTCGAACGCGAGGCGGCCGGCCGCCCCGCGGGCACGTGGGCCGTCGTGCTCGACGCCGACGAGACCGTGCTGAGCAACCTGACCTATCAGGTCGAACGCGCGCGAGCCGGACTGCCCTACTCCACCGAGAGCTGGGCCGCGTGGGTGAAGCGTCGCCAGGCCACGCCGTTGCCAGGCGCCGGCGCGTTCCTCACGCGCGTCCGCGGGCTGGGCGGGAAGATCGCGATCGTCACCAACCGTCTCGGATCCGAGTGCGACGACACCATCGCGGTGTTCACGCGTGAGGCGCTGGTCTACGACGCCATGCTGTGCCGGCCCAACGGCACGCCCTCGGACAAGAACCCGCGCTTCGAGCAGGTGCGCGCCGGGACGGCGATCGGGAGCGCGACGCCGGTCGAGGTCGTGGCGTTCGTCGGCGACAACATCCAGGACTTTCCGGGACTCAGCCAGGCGGTGAAGGACGGCGGCGACAGCGCCTTCGCGGCGTTCGGCACGCGCTTCTTCGTGGTGCCGAATCCGATGTACGGCAGTTGGCAATGACGCCGGACGGCGGTCACTCCTGGCTGGTGGCGGCGATGCTCGCGCTGACCGTCGGCCTGCGCCACGCCTTCGAGCCGGACCACCTCATGGCGGTCGCCACGATGGTCGCACGCCGGCCCGGCGCCGCGACCGCCGCGCGGCTTGGCGTGTCGTGGGGTATCGGCCACACTGTGGCCCTGCTGCTCCTCGGCTCGGCGCTCGTCGTCGCCCGCCGGCAGTGGTCCGCGCCGTGGGACGCCGGGTTCGAAGCCGTCGTCGGGCTCATGATCGCCGGCATGGGCGTGCGCGCGATCGTCGAGGCGTGGACGGCGCGGCCGACAGCACCCGACACGGAGACGCGACCGGGGGCGTCTGGCGGCGCGTCCGCACACGCACACCTCGGGCCGCTGACGCTGGCCCGCGGTCCGCTACTGGTCGGCCTCGTGCACGGCGTGGCCGGCAGCGGTGCGCTCACGGCGCTCGCGATCGCCAGCCTGCCGACGAGCGCCGAGCAGGTGGCCTTCATGGTGGTCTTCGGCGTGGGCTCGACGCTGGGCATGGGCGCGGTGGCGGCGATGGCCGACCGGCCGCTCGCGCGACTGGCGCGCGTCCGCCATGCGACGCGCTGGATCTCCGCGGCCACCGGCGCCGCGGCGGTCGTCTTCGGAGCGGCGTGGTCGGCGCCGGTGCTCGCGACGCTGCTCCGCCCGTGACGGGGCTACGAGTCGCGTAGCGCCGCGAGCGGTTGGACCCGCACCACGCGTCGCGCCGGCACGTAGCTGGCGGCGACCGTCACGACGGCGAGCAGGCCCGCGGCCAACAGGAACGCGATCGGGTCGGTCGGGCTGAGCCCGGCGAGGAACACCCGCAGCGTCGGCGTGGCCAGCAGCGCCAGCACCGTGCCGATCGCCAGGCCCACGCCTACCACACGGCCCGCCGTCCGGAGCACGCCGGAGACCAGTTGCCGCGGGCTCGCGCCCACGGCCATGCGGATCGCGAGTTCGGCGGTGCTGGACGCCACGCGATACGAGACGATGCCGTAGAGGCCGATCGCGGTGAGCAGCACGCCCACCAGTCCGATCGCGCCGACCATCTGCGTCCCGAGCTGGCGCATGTTCAGCTCGGTGCTGGCGGCTTCGCGCAGCGTGCTGACGTCGACGCGCGCGCCGGCGTCGAGCGCGAGAATCGCGGCCCGCAGCGCCGGCACCGCGGCCCCGGGGGCGCCGGCCGCACGCGCCATCACGACGAGCCGCCGCGAGCGCTGGGCAAACGGGTAGTAGACGACCGACTTCGGTGCTTCGCCGAACGTGTCGATCTTGCTGTCCTGCACGACGCCGACGATCTCGGCGTAGGCCTCGCCGCCGATGTCGATCGGTTCGCCGATGGCGGGACGATCCGGGAAGTAGGTGGCGGCGAACGTCCGGTTCACGACCGCCACCGCGGGCCGGCCCTGGCGGTCGTCCGCGGTGAACTCGCGCCCCTGGAGCACCGGAATCGCCAGCGTGGCGAAATAGGCGGGGCCGACGCTCAGCGTCGACGGCCGTGTGCCGGGAATGTCGGTGCGTCCCGCCGGGTGGAAGCTGGCGACGAGCGCGTCACCGCCGAGCGGCACGAGCCCCGCCACGGCGACCGACTCCAGCCCCGGCACGCGACGCAGCCGGTCGACGAGCTGCTCGATGAACGCGGTCTCGGCGGCGGCATTGCGTCCGGAGTCGGTGGCGAAGCGCCCGACGACGACGCGGTCGATGTCGAAACCAGGGTCGAGCCGTGCGACCTGTCCCTGACTGCGCCAGCAGAGCGCCGCGATGACCAGCAGGAACAGGGACAGGGCCACCTGCCCCGCGACGTAGGCGTTGCGCAGGCGCAGGCGATCGGTCGCGCCAGGCGCACCGCGCCGCAGCGCCTCGATCAGGTTGGCGCGCACCGAGCGTAGCGCCGGCGCCGTGCCCGAGAGCAGCGTCGTCAGCGCGACCACGAGCAGCACGGGGCCCAGAAGCTGGCGATCGGGAGCAAACACGCGTGCGGCGGACCCCATCCCCAGCCAGTCGAACCGGCTCAGGACCGCCATCAAGCCAAGACCCGACACCGTCCCCAGTACGGCCAGCAGCAGGCTCTCGACCAGCGTGGCCTGCACGATGCGCGCGCGCCCGGCGCCCAGCGCCAGCCGCACCGTCAACTCGTGCCGGCGCGACGCCGCCCGGGCCAGCATCAGGCCCGCGACATTGACCGAGCCAATCAACAGCACCAGCCCGAACAGCAGCAACAACACCATCGGCAGCAGCCGGAACCCCGGCGGCGTGCCGCGGAACTGGACCTCGTCCGCCGGAAATACGATGGCCGGGCGCGACAGCCCGTCGTTGACCTCCGGGTAGCGGCGCTGCAGTTCCTCGCCCAGCCGTCCCATCGCCAACGCCGCACGCTGCGACGTGTCGCCCGGCGCCAGCCGTGCGAGCAGCGTCAGGGTCGGACTGCCGCGATCGTCGAGGGTGGGAACGCTCAACGCCGACACGGGCACGTACAGGCTGGGGGACATGAAGCCCGTCACCGAGCGGTGCGGCTCCGGCAGCACGCCGACGATGGTGAACGGCTCGCCGTTGAGCACGAGCGCCTGTCCGACGATGTCTGGCCGCGCTGCCAGTCGTGCCCGCCAGTAGGCGTGGTCGACCACCACCACGCGCGGCGAGCGCTCGGCCTGCGCCTCCGCCGCGGCGAAGGGGCGCCCGAGCTGTGTCGGGATGCCAAGAGCCTCGAAGAAGTTGGCGCTCACGACAATCACGCCGACGCGTTCGAGATCCTCGTCGACGCGGCGGTTCATGGCCGACACGCGGAAGCCGACGACGTCGGCGAACACGCCGCTGTCGCGCAGGTCGCGATAGTTCTGGTACGACACCTGCCGTCCGTTGCCGAACTCGACGCCGACGACCTCGTCGGGGCGTTGCATCGTCGGCTGGTGCCGGAAGATGTTCACGACGCCCGAGTACAGCGTCAGGTTGGCGCCGATGCCGAGGCCGAGCGAGAGCACGCTGACGACGACGAGCGCGGGCGCGCGACGGAGGCTGCGGCTGCTGTCGCGAAGATCGTGGAGGACGGACGTGAGCCATCTCGTCATGGCGCACAGCATCCCACCTGCCGTGACGCGTGTCTACGCCGCGGTGACGACGCGCGTCGTTCGTTCAGCCGGCGTTCAGATGCGACCGGCGTGGCGCGCCAGGGCGAGCACGTCGGCCACGCGTGCCGCAACGAGCCCGCCGCCTGGATCGACGGCCACGTTCACCGGCACGAGCAGCATCGTCTCCTCGCGGCGTGCCAGTACGTTCGAGGCCATCAATGCGCGCGTCATCCACACGGTGCTGGCGACGGTCGGGCAGGGCACGCTCACCCACCCGGGTGTCGTCGACGGCTCGGCGGCGAGTCCGCTGCGCGCGATGATCGCCGTCGTCAGGGTGCGCGCGCTGTCGTCGGACGCGGCGTCGGGCTCACCGGGAGGAATGGCAGGACCCTCGGTCGCCAGCTCCGCGAACAGCGCGCCGATCTGCGCCTGCTGGCTGTACGGCATGTGGTCCACCCAGTAGTGGGCGGTCTTGGCGATCACCGTGATGACGTTGCGGATTTCCTTCTCGAGCCGGAACGCCGGTGACGCCGGCAGGTGGAGCTGCACGCGACGCCGGCGGGCTGCGACGTTCTCCATCACGATCGCCCGGGTCAGCCACTCCGCCATCGCTTCGCCGTAGCACGCGACGGGAATCCAGCCAGCATCGTCGGCCTGGCGCACGTCGAGGGCGGTGACCATGCCGATGCCGCGGCGGATCTCGTCGACGACCTCGTCATAGCGCGCGGGATCGGCGGCGATCTCTGCCGGCGACGCCGGTCCGAGCCAGCGGCCCTTGTGCGGCGGCCCGCCGGCCATCGCCAGGTCGCAGAAGCTTCCCCACATCTGGTCCCACGCCACGCGGCCGGCGGCGTCGAGGATGAAGCCGGCCGAACGCATCGGCGTGGGCGCCAGGTCCTGGTACTTCTCGCGGTAGAGCGGCGGCAGCAGCACCGCGAGGCGTTGATCGAGCCGGGCGAGCGTGTCGGACGGCGAGCCCTGCAGCATCACGATCCCAGCCTATCGCAGCATCGGCACGCCCGCGGGGCCCAGGCGGGCGGTTCACCTCCGACGGCGCATGTCCGGGGCTCTAGTCGAGCGCCCGCAACTCGTCGTCCAATCTCGAGAGGGCGCCGCGGTCGGCCCCGGCGGCGATTGCGACCGGCTCGACGGGCGTGGCCAGCGTCTCGCGCGTGGCGCGGGCGACTTTCATCCCGATGCCGACCGCAGTAGCGAAACCAATCAGCGCCGGCATGACCCACGCGAGCAGGCCGACACCGGTTGGCTCCGGGGCGCCGAGGATGGCACTGCCGTATTGCCGCACCAGGTCCGCACGCACCGCGGCCGCCCGCTCGCCGCGTTCGAGTCGCGCCGTAATCGTGTCGCGGAGTTCGTAGGCCTGCGACGACGTGCAGTCCGAGAGCAGCTTGCCGGGACAGAACGGGCTCATCAGCGCGTGCGCGAGGTCGGCGGCCTGCTGGCGCGGCGAGACCTGCGCGACCAGCGGAGGCGCCGCGAAGGCGACGAGCAGCAGGGCAAGCGCTGCGGCGCGAGTGTGACGCGTCATCGCCACCACATCAGCGCGCCGCCGTACCCGCTGGCGGCGCCGCCTGCCGCCGCTGCACGACGATGGTGCTCTCCGCCGGAGCACCAGACGTCCATGCCACGACCACCCCGCGCGGCAGCGGGGCCATCACCGGATACAGCGTCGTCCCGCCGCCGACGATGGGCGCCGGCGTGCCGAAGCGCACCGTGCCGTCGGCGGCCGTCGTGCCATCGACCATCGCCGCCGTCCGCACGCCGCTCCGCACTTCGTCCCACGCGATGAAGACGCGGCCCGTGGCGTCGAGGGTGACCTGCGGATGCGACGGCTTCGGTGCACCCAGCGTGGGCACGCGCTGGCGCGCGCCGAAGCGCACGCCGTCGGACATGACGGCGTAGAAGAGGGCGCCCATGGGCTCCGGCCCCGGGATCACCGTGGGCCACACGATGTGCACGCGTTCCTGCGAGCCGACGGCCATCGCCGGGCCGTCATCGGGACAGCCGTTGATCGCCCAGCCGTCTTCGTTCACGCGCGTCGGCGTTCCGGCCACGCCCGGCCGGCCCAGCCACGCGAACGCGATGTCGCGCATGTCGCCGGTGTAGACGTGCCGCCACGCAGCGATCACGCCGCGGCCGCTGGACACCAGGGCAGTCTTGCAGCAGTAGCAGACGCCGGGCGCGAGCATCTGCTCGGGCGCGGCGGTCGCGCCAGCCGTCGCATAGACCAGGCGCGACTTCTGCGCCATGGCCACGCCGTCGTGGGCGGCGTGATGGTCGGGCGCGGCACCGGCGGCGCCGCCCTGGGCCTTCGCCTCGGCCAGGCCGCGATGATCGAGCCACACCACATGCGCCGTGCCCTGCGCGTCGAGCGTCAGGGCATGCCAGCCACGATCGCCGGCCGCACCAGCCGCCTGCAGCGACGCCGGCGCGGCGAACGTGCGGCCGCCATCGCGGCTGCGCGCGATCTTCACCTCGGTGCCGTGGTCCTTCGCGTTCCAGGCGACGACCACCTCGGGACGCCCGGCCCCGGCCGGCCGATGCAGCGCGACGCGCGGCGGAATCTCGCCGCTCACGCGGCCGTCACCCGCCACGGTGTTCACGCGCACCGGCGCGCCGAAGGTCGCACCTTCGTCGTCGCTCGTGGCCACGTAGATGTCGCTCTTGCCGTCGGCGGTCGCGCCCCAGGTGACGGCCACGAAGCGTCCGTCTGACGCGATCCACGGCGTCGCGTTGGCGCGCCCGGGCACCGCCAACGTCACCGTGCCCGGCGCCGGGGCCTGCGCGCGCGGCAGCCCCACGGTCATCGCAATCGCCGCCGCGGCCAGCAGCCCGCTCCATCGAGTCGAAGTCATGTCGCTCTCCCCCGTCCCTGGTGCCCGATCCCTGGTCCCAACACGTCTCTCAGAATCTGAGCCGCATCGCGAGCTGCCACGCGCGCGGGTCGCCGACGGCGGTCACCTGGTTGTAGGTGGCCGACGGGCTCGCCGGATAGGCGCCGCTCCCGAAGTTGGTGTTGCGCGCCGTCTCGTTGACGACGTTGGTGGCGTTGAACACCTCTGCCGCGGCCTCGAGTGACAGCGCGTTGCCGAAGCGGAAGGTGCGGCTCAGCCGCAGGTTCACGGCGAAGAACTCGTCGCCCACGCCGGAGTTGCGCGGGATGAACTGCCCGTCGACGATCGGCCGTCCGGCCGTCCCCTGCACGGTGGTCACGCCCGAGGTGATGTTGAATGGCGCCGCCGAGTACGCCTGAATCAGCGTGCTCAACTGGAAGCCGTGCGTCAGGTGGTCCCACGCCGACGACGCCGGGCCCATCGGCGAGTTGATGCCCGCGGACACGGTGAAGACATGCCGGCGGTCGTTGTCGGCCCGGCTCCAGTCCTTCGACAGATCGAACGGATCGATCGGTCCGCTGAAGAAGAACTCGCCGACGTTGTTCTCGGCCTTCGCCAGCGTGTAGTTGGCGCGGTAGTAGCCCCACGGTCCGGGCCGGCGGGCGAACGAGACGAGCAGCGCGTGATAGGTCGACGTCCCGGCCGAGCGGTACTGGCTGTTGTTGGCGTACTCGGCGATCGGCCGGCAGCCGTTGTTGGTGCCGGCGGCCACGCACCCCGGCACGTTCTGGTTGATCGACATCAGGAGCCCCTCGCCGCGCAGGTAGGTGTAGCCGACGCTGGCCGTGCCGAACGCCCCGATCTGCCGTTCGACTTCGAGGTTCGCCTGGCGCGAGTAGGCGTTCTGCAGATCGCGCTGCATGGTGGTGAGGTTGTAGAGGGTCACCGAGGGCACCGGCGCCGCCAGGATGTTCGGGAACGCGGGCGACACCGCCTGGCCGGGCGTCAGCGCGATGTTCTGCTGACGCAGCTGCGTGAGATCGGTCGTGTTGCCGGCAGACAGCAGGCCGTTGGCGAGCGCACGCAACGGCACGCGGTCGAAGAACAGCCCGGCGCTGCCGCGGACCACCAGGTCGCGGGCCGCCGTGGGCGTCCACGCGAAGCCGGCGCGCGGCGAGACGTTGTTGGTGTCGACGTCGATGGTCTCGAGCCACTGCAGGTCGTAGCGCAGGCCGAGGTTGAGCGTGAGGCGCGACGTCGCGCTCCACTCGTCCTGCACGTAGAGGCCGAGGTTGGTGTTGCCCTGCTGCACGTCGGTGACGCCGAAGGTCTGGGCATAGCCGGCGTTGTTGTAGGTGCCGGCGAGGAAGTTCGCGAGCGACGAGAACGTGTACGAGCCGCGCACCGTGCGCGGGAAGGTGATGGTGTCGGCGTTGTGCACGAGGTCGACGCCGGCGCGCAGCGCGTGGGCACCACGCTGCTGTGCGATGGTGTCCACGATCTGCACCATCTTGTTCAGGCGGCCCTGCGGGCTCGACGCGAACGTCCCGAACGTGGCGATGCCGGCGATGTTCACCGTGGGCCCGATCGGGTCGGTCGACAGCGCCGTGAGGTCGCTGTAGGTGAACTGCGCTCGCGTCTCGTGCACGGTGCGGTCGCCCAGCGTCAGCGTGTTGCTGACCGAGATCGCGTGATCGCGGTTGTCGAGCGCCGACGATCCCGACGGCGCGCTCAGTCCGCCAGCGCCGCGGGCATTCTCGGAGGCGACGTCGTAGAGGCTGTAGCGCACGCTCAGCTGGTCGCGTCCGGTGAAGGCGTGGTCGATCTTGGCCAGCACGTTCAGGCTGTCGACCGGATTGACGTACTCGCCGGTGGCGACGCGCTGGCCGCGGTAGCCCACGGCGTCGAGCCGCGCATTGATCGTCGCGGCGTTGGCGGCGCTGATGGTCGTGAACCCGGTCTGGTCGAGCGCCCGCTTCTCGATGTTGGTGAAGTAGAAGGTACGGCCCTTGCGCACCGGGCCGCCCACGCTCGCGCCGTACTGCTGCTGCGACATCGGCAGCTTGGTGCCCGAGAGCGCGTTCTCGGCGTTGAGCGCGTCGTCACGGAAGAATCCGTACGCCGTGCCGCGCACCTGGTTGGTGCCGCTGCGGGTGACCACGTTGACGTAGCCGCCGAGCGCGCGGCCCAGCTCCGCCTGTCCGCCCGACGTCACCACCTGGAACTGCTCCACCGCGTCGACGCCGTACGGCATGCCGCTGAGACCGGCGGCGTCGTCGTTGGCCGAGAGGCCGTCGACGATGAAGCTGTTCGAGAGGTTGCGCTGGCTGCCCACCGACAGACCCACGCCTTGCACGGCGGAGGTCTCGGCGAACAACTGCGTGCTGTTGATGTTCGGCGGCGCCACGCCGGGGGTGACGAGCGCGATGTCGAGGAACTGCCGGCCATTGAGCGGCAGGCTCTGCACCTCGGCGACCGCCACCGTGGTCGCGATCTGGCTGCGCGCCGACTCGAGCACCGGCGTCTCGGCGGTCACGTGCACCGTGTCCTGCACGCCTTCCACCGACAGCACGAACGGCAGCTCGAAGGCCGAGCCCACCGACAGCGTGATGCGGCGGTGCGCCTCGGTGAACCCGGTGAGCTGCACCATCAGCTCATACGTGCCGACGCGGAGATACGGGAAGCGATAGCGGCCGCCGCCGTCGGTGACCGCGGTCACCATGACGTCGGTCTCGACCTGCCGGGCCGAGACCGCGGCCCCGGGCACGACACCGCCCTGCGGGTCGGTGACCCGGCCCGCGACGCTGGCGTAGTTGATGGATTCCTGCGCCGCTGACGTCGACGTCGCCAGCAGCCACGCCACGGCACACGCCGTCAGCGTTCGCACGCACGCATTCATGAGACACCTCGCCTGAACGACCCACGACACGCGCGATCGCCACGGATCGCGCGCACTTCACCTGGAACGGCGAAGGGTCAGAGGCGAGGCGGTGGAGCGTCGGGAGGGACGGCGAGCGACGTCGGCGAGACGTCGGCGGCGCGTGACACGACGGTCACGACATGGGGAACGGCGATGGCCGGCGCGATCGGCGCGGGCACGGCCTGCCACAGCACAGCAGCCAAAGCCGCCTCCGGCGCGTGGCACACACCGCTCATGGCGCAGCCGGTGGGCAGGGCGCCGGATTGGTGCATCGGGCACGCGGCGCCATCCGACGACGGCATGTCGCAGTGATCGCCGGGAGCCGGCGCGGCGGCGACGGGCTCGGCGGTGTCGTGACAGGGCACGGCCTCCTCAGGGGCCGCGGTGGCCGACATCGCCGAGTGGTCGTGCGTGGCAGTGCCGTCCGTCGCGTGCGCGTGCATGGCGCAGCAGTCGCGCGGCACGAGCGCAGACAGCGTCAGCGCGTGGCACAGGAGCCACGCGGTGACGCCACGACGCAGGTGCCGGCGCACGAAGGACATCAGGACCTCAGGGTAAGCGGGCGGTGCCGACTCGTCAAATCACGAGTTGTCTCCGCCCGCCGGCGGCGCGGACGCGCCGTCAGCTCATGATCTCGAGTTCGGGGTCGAACAGCACCTTGCCGTTGAGCAGCACGCTGTACTTGTAGACGCCGTCGCGCACCTTCTTGATGACGGTGTCGCGCGCGCGCCGATCGAAGGACTCGGCGGAGTCGCCCTTCACGGGGTTGACGTCCTTCCACGCGAAGGTGATCCGGCCGTCGACGCCGCTGGCGTTCACGACCGTCCACTCGATGGTGTCGCCACGGCGCACCACCAGTCGCTCGGGGCTGGTCGAGACAACGGGCCCCTTGCCCCTGCCGGCGGGCGGCAGCACGAACACGGTCGCGTAGCGCACTCTGAGTCGGGACATCGCAGACGGCTCCTTCGCTGATCGAGGGTTCACGATACACCAGACGGACGCGGCCGCCGAGTTTCGTCCCGGCGCCGGGCCCGGCTACCGTCCGAGCAGCCGCTCGAATGCCGGTTGACCGCGCAGCGCGGCGAACTCGTCGGCCGCCGCGGCGTCGGCACGGGCGTACCCGAGATCCACGGCGCGGGCCAGGGCCGCGAGGGCGTCGTCGGTGCGGCCGGCCAGGGCGTGCACCTGTGCCACGCGACTCCAGATCGCCGGGTCGTCGGGCGCGCGACGCACCACGTCGGCGAGGTAGCGGCGCGCCGCGGCGTCGTCGCCGGCCTTCTGCAGGTAGACCGCCAGCGACGCCAGGCCCACCACGTCGGACGGGTTCACGCGCAGGTCGTCCTGCGCCAGTGTCACGGCGCGGCGATAGGCCTCGAGCGCCTCGTCGCGCCGGCCGAGGCGCAGCAGCGAGTCGCCGAGATTGCGGTGTGTCGGCGCGGAGTTCGGACGCCCGACGAGCGCCTGCCGGTAGGCCTCGGCGGCACGGGCATAGTCGCCACGGCGGTAGTACAGCGTGCCGATGTTCGAGAGCACCTGGCTCGCCGGGGTGATGGTGCGGGCACGCTCGTAGTACTGGAGGGCCTCGTCGTCGCGGCCCTGCTGCTGCAGCACCGTGCCCAGTCCCTGGTAGCCGATGACGTTGTCGGGACGCAGGTCGACCAGCTCCCGGTAGGCCTGCTCGGCGTCCGCATAGCGCGCGCCCTGGAACAGGGCCCGGCCCATCTCGCTGAGCGCCTGCCAGTTGTTGGGACGCGCCGCGAGCGCCTTGCGCCACTCGGCGACGGCTTCGTCGAGGCGGCCGAGCGCGGCCAGCGCCATCCCCAGAAACCGCCGCGCCTCGTCGTCGTTCGGGCGCGCCGCCAGCACGCGCTGCAGTTCCTGCACCGCCTCGCTGTTGCGGCCACTGTTGGTCAGCGTGATGCCGAGCGACAGCCGCACCGCGGCCACGTCCGGCGCCAGCTTGACCGCATTCGAGCTGGCCTGCACCGCGCGGTCGACCCACTGCGTGTCGCGCGACATCCGATACAGCTCCCAGTAGGTCTCGCCGAGGGCCGCGTAGGCGTCGACGAATCGCGCGTCCAGGCGCAATGCCTCGTTGAACGCGGTTTCCGCGCGCGGCAGGTTGCCTGGCGTGTCGCGTCGATCGAGCAGCGCCCGGCCGCGCCAGTAGGCGTCGAGGGCGTTGGCGTTCGAGGTCGGCGGCGTCTCCAGGCGGGTCTGGTCGGCGGCCGTCATCTGCACCCGCAACGCGTCACCGAACGCCCCGGCGAGCCGCGCCTGCATCTGGAACAGATCGCGCGCCCGGCCCTCCACCGCCTCGGCCCAGGCTACGGTGCCGTCGGGACGCACCAGGCTGATCGACAGGCGCAGCTGGTCTCCGGCCTGCTGCACCGTGCCGTCGACGACGAACGTGGCGCCGAGATCGCGCGCCACGTCGGCGGGCGACGTCTGGCGGCGGCGTGATTCGTCGACCACGGCACGCGAGAGGGTCGTCACCGTGGGCAGTGACGCGAGACTGGTGACGAGGCTGTCGGCGACACCGGCGGCGAGGTAGTCGTTGGCGGTGTCGCCGGTGGCGTTGGCGAGCGGCAGTACCGCCACGACCGGGTTGCGCACGTCGAGCCGCACCGGGCGCAGGGCCCACCACATGCCGGCGGCGCCCAGCGCCACGATCAGCGCGGCGACGGCCGCGACGCGCGTCCACGGCATCGCGTCGGGCGGCGCCGGCGGCGCCTGCAGCGTGCGCAGCTCGTCGGCGACGACGCGCGCGCGCGGCGGCCGCAGCGCCGGATCGCCGGCCAGCAGCCTCGCCACGAGGCGGTCGACGCCCGGTGAGACGTCGGGGCGCAACGACGACACCCGGCGGGCGATGCGATCGATCGACGCGATCGCCAGCGTGAACGGCTCGCGCTCGGGGAACGGCCGCTTGCCGGTGAGCATCTCGAACAGCACGACGCCCAGGGCGTAGAGGTCCGCGCGCTCGTCCACCGGCTTGCCGAGCCACTGCTCGGGCGGGACGTAGCCCGGCGTGCCGGCGAAGCTGTCGTCGCCGCCGGCAGGCGCCGACGCACCGGGCGGACGGAACCGGGCAATACCGAAATCGAGAATCTTGACCACGCCGCCGGGCGCGAGCATGACGTTCGCCGGCTTCAGGTCGCGGTGCAGGACGCGGTGCGCATGGGCGACGGCCAGCGCATCGGCGATCTGGACGGCGATGGCCAGGGCCTGGTCTTCGCTGAGCGGCCCCTTCGCCAGGCGCGCGGCGAGCGTCTCGCCTTCGACGAGTTCGAAGACGATGGCGACGGCGCCGTCGTGTTCGATGACGTCGTGGACGGCGGCGATGGCGGGATGCGTGAGGGCGGCCGCGGCGCGGGCTTCATCGAGGAGCTGTGCGCGGCCGCCGGCGGTGCCGGCCTGCGGGCCCGACACCGTCTTGAGCGCGACGTGGCGGCCGAGGCGCGTGTCCTCGGCCAGCAGCACGGTGCCCATGCCGCCGTGGCCGAGTTCCCTGAGGATCCGGTACGGGCCGATGGTCGTGCCGATCACCGGAGGGTTCCTGAGATGCTCCGCATCGGACCGGCCGAAACGACACGGGCGCCGGGGTGAGGCCCGGCGCCCGTCCGAACGCTACTGCATCGAGGTGCGGCCGGCCGCCGTCAGCGCCTTGTTGATGGCGGTGACGGTGTAGTCGGCGCGGAACGCGACGATCTTCTTCGCCAGATCGGTCGCCTTGGCCTTGTCGGCGATCGAGACGCTGTCGATCGACGCCTTGCCGGCCTTCACGCGCGCGTCGTAGCGCACCGAGTTGGGGTCGTCGATGAACATGTTGAGCGTGATGACCGGGTCGTCGTGCATGCCGTCGCTCTTGCGGTCCTTGGGCAGCGCGCCCTGGTCCTCGAAGTGCTTCGTCACGACGTTGTAGGTGTAGTAGTCGGGGATGTGCAGGGCCACGGCCTTGCCGGCCCACTTCTTCGTGAGCGTCTCGGCCACCGCCTTCTGGCCGGCCTGGTTGCCGCCGCTGTCGCCGATGAACACGATGGTCTTGAACCCGTGCGCCTGCAGGCTTTCGGCCGTGTCGGTCAGCACCGCGCGGAAGGTGTCCTCACGCATCGTGATGGTGCCGGGGCTGGTCATGTGGCCGGTCTTCGGCTCGATGTCGCCCTCGGGCACGTACTTCACGATCGGCGCGCAGAGCGCGTTGCCGAGCTTCCTGGCGATGGCGTCGCAGTTGGCGTGCAGCACGTAGTTGTGCTTGCCAGTCACGAGCCACGGGCCATTTGGCTCGATGCCGCCGGTCGAGATGATGATGGTGGACTTCCCCGCCTTCAGGGCGTCGCGGACGTCCATCCACGTCATCTCTTCGAGCCACACCGTGGTTGCGGCCGGCAGCGGGTTCGGCGCATCGGCGCAGTTGTACGGGTTGTCACGGCAGTCGCCGCCACCCATCGAGCGTGGATCCGGGGCACGGCGCTCCCGCTGCTGCGCCATCGCGACGGTTCCAGCCACGGCACACACGGCGGCGAGCGCGAACATCACCTTCTTCATGTCTCTACTCCTCATGGATCGAGCGGCAGGACGTCCGGCGGGACCGCGTCGGCGGTCCGGGCGCGCCCGGCGCGGCCCCTATTCTCTGTCAATTTCTTCGACGTGGGACAGGCACCTCACAAGGAGCCTGTCCCCCTACCGGCACGCTACTTGACCGGGGCCGCGACCTTCAGGGTGAGGCCGCCGTCGGTCGTCAGGGTCAGGGCCACGGTGTCGCCCGCCTTGAGCGGACGGCTCAGCCCGACGAGGCGGAGGTGCGGCGCGCCCCTGGCCGCCGAGGTCGAACCGTAGGCGGGCACCGGGAACTCGGGCACGGCCGGCGGCTCGGCGTCGCCGCTCGCCGCCCCGCGCAGCTCGACCTTTGGCGCGGCGTCGGCCGTGGCGCCCGTGACGTAGATCTCGTACATCGTGGGGTTCGAGACCTCGACGTAGGCGGCGGCCCAGGTGGCGCCGGCTGCGGGCACGGCCACCCAGGCCGAGACGGCCGACGGCACGGGCGACTGGGCGCTGGTGGCAGACGCGGTCAGAACGAGGGCGGCGAACGCAGTCACGAGTCGGCGCATGCCGACAGCATACCGCCGCGCGCGGGGCCAGGGCCACGCGACGCGGACGCCGGGCGGCCGTGGCCGGGCGTCAGGCGGCGTGCTCGTACAGCGCGCAGAGCGCGAGCGCTTCGCTGTGCAGGTGCGGCTGGCCGGCGACCGGCGCGATCTCTCCCGACGAGCGCACGCCGATCCACGGCGTCTCCGCCCCCAGCAGCTCGCGCAGCGCCACGGCCACCGGATCGGGCGCGCCGGTGAACTGCAGCACGAGATCCGGCGCCAGCGACGGATGCGAGTCGCGCACGCGCTCGGCCCCGCGCGTATCGCGGACGTCCGGACTGACGGCCACTTCCACGTCGACGGGACCGGCGATGAGCAACGCGGCGAGTCCGCCGCGGACCACGCGCCCGCGACCGTACTGCACGGCGCTTTCCGAAGCCGTGACGCCGGCCACGGCGCCGCCCACCACCGGCATCGGCACCTCGAGGCGGTCGTGCAGCACGTCGAGCAGGGCGCGACAGTCGCCGAACCCGGCGTCGGGCAGCAGGCAGAGACCACGGACGTCAGGCCCGGCAGCGTTGATCTGGGCTGCGAGGGCGCGGCCGGCGCGGGCCGGGTCGGCCGCGTAGTCGTCCACCAGGAACGTCTCGAAGCGCACGCGGTCGGAGGCGATCGCCATGACCGCAGCGGTGCGCGTGAGCGGCGCACCCGTTCGGGCGATGACGCCGGGGCCGGCGCAGCCCACCAGGGGCACGCCCGGGATCGTGTCGCCGATCGCGGAGACGAGCGCCTCATGATCGTGGTCGGCGGACGCGAACACGAGCGCGACCGACGGCGTCCGGCCGGCGAGACCGGCCAGGGCGATACGGGCGGCATCGGCGCCGGCACGGGCGGAGTCGGCGGCGTGACTGGTGCCGACGTGGGCGATGGTGGACATGCAGCGCTCGCTTCTCGAGTGCCCGCTGACCGTCATGGCGCAGCGGCACCCACGGAAGCGGCTGCAAAGCGGACGCCACCGAGACTGCGCACCGCTGCTCGCGATCGCGGCGCCGCGGCAGCGCGGCCGTGTGCCGGTCCGGCACACGCCGCCTCGATTCTGATCACGTCGCGCGCGAGAGCGGCGTCAGCGGGGCGCGGTGAGCAACGCCGCCGCGTCGTAGACGACGCCGTCCTTCACGACGCGACGCGTGCGCCGAAGGTCCGTGATCGTCGTGAGCGGGTCGCCGTCGACGACGACCAGGTCGGCGAGCTTACCCGGTTCGATCGTGCCCAGATCGCGGCCCAGCCCGAACGCCTCGGCGGGCACCGCCGTGGCGCTGCGAATCGCCTGCGCGGGCGTGAGCCCGCCGCGCACGTAGTGCTCGAGTTCCGAGAGCAGCGCCACGCCGTACGGGTTGATCGGCGAGTCGGTGCCGGCGATGACGCGGCCGCCGCCCTGCACGACGGCGAGCACGAAGCGTTCCTGCGAGGCGACGAGCGCTTCGCGGGTGGCAAGGTCGGCGCCAGTGGGCGCCTTGGCGCGCTGGGCCCGGCCGTTCTCGGCGACCGAGGGCGGGAACAGGCGCGCGATGCGCGGATCGTCGATCCACCACGGATCGCGGGCGTTCATCACCGCGAAGCCACCCTGGATCGTGATCGTCGGCGTGATCGTCATGCCCGACGCCGTGAGCAGCTGCACCACGTCGTCGTAGCTGCGGTTCAACTGGCTGCTCTTCGGCGAGTAGCCACGGCGGCTGGTGCCGCGGATGTGCTCGACGCCGTCGGCGCCGTAGGCGACGGCGGGGTAGATCTCGTGCGAGGTCACTGGCAGGCCGGCGCGGTGCGCCCCCTCGATGACGCGCTTCTGCACCAGGTCGGGCAGGCGCACGTAGGTCTTGATGAAGTCGAAGTTCAACGCCTGGGCGCGCGCCAGCTGCGCGTCGACGAGGCCGCCGCCGTCGAGTGCGACGCCGCCGGGGTAGTAGATGCGCGACCCGTCGAGCGGCTCGCCGGTGGTCAGCACACGCGGACCGGCGCGGACGCCGCTTTCGATCGCTTCGCGCTCCTCCTGCCCTTCGAACGCATTGGCCGCGGGATTGCGCACCGTCGTGATGCCGAACGACAGCCACAGCCGGCCCTGCGCCTCGCCGTAGGCCTTCGACAGATGCGTGTGGCTCTCGATGAGTCCGGGCAGCACCGTGCCGGTCGACGCGTCGACGACGGTGCCGCGGTGCTGGGCATCGCTGTGCGGGGCGACCGCCGTGATGCGGTTGCCCTCGATCGTCACGTCGACGTCGCGCTGGACGCCGCCGGCGGCGCGCCCGTCGAACAACCGGCCGGCATGCACCGTCACGGCGCCGCTGGGCGGAGCCGCCGTCCACGTGAAGCGCGGCGTGATCGCGCGCACGCCGCCGTCCACGGTGTCGACGAGGCGGAAGCCGTCGACGGCCTGGTAGGCGAGGTGGCGCGAGTCGGCAGCCCACGAGGGCGAGCTGGCGAGGTCCTGCGACACCCGGCGGGGCGGGCCGGTCGGCGTGCCGTCGCGCGCCACAGGGTAGGTCGTCAGGTAGCCGTCGACGATCGCCGCCATCTCGCGCCCGTCAGGCGACCACACCGGACCGAAGTTCTCGCGCATGCCGACGGACTTGTGCGGGATCGGATCGAACCAGCGATCGGGCGCGAAGGCCGCCTTGCCGTCGGGCGTCGGCGTCGGGTCGACCGCCACCCACAGCACCTGGTTCGTGCCCTCGCGGAAGCGCGTCGAGTACGGGCGCAACGCCGACATGACGACCGACTTCCCGTCCGGCGCCCACGTCGGCCGGCCCGGTTCGAAGATGCGCGTGTGCACCTGGCGCGACTCGCGCGTCGCCACGTCGACGACGCGCAGCACCGACTCGGCATCGAGGAAGGCGAGCCGCGAGCCGTCGGGCGAGAACGCCGCGGTGGCGCCGTCGCCGGCGATGCGCCGCTCGTCGCCGCTCGCCACGTCGCGCACCCACAACCCCACGCCGCCGTTCTTGTCCGACGAGTAGGCGAGCGACTTGCCGTCGGGGGCCCAGACCGGGTTGGTCTCGACGTGCGCGTCCTGGGTGATCCGCCGTGGCACCGGCGTCGCCTCGGTGGTGGCCACCGTCCACAGGTCGCCGAGCGCAGCGAACGCGATCTGCGAGCCGTCGGGCGAGATCGTCGGATGCATGAGCCCGCGCACCGGCTGCGGTCCCGGCGGCGCGAACGCGTGCGGCTTGATCGCGTACGGCGCGCGCGTGAAACGGACGGACGCCGTGAACGGCACCGGGCGCGCTGCCCCGCCAGCGCGCGCACGCCGCTTCACGACGCCGTCGCCGGCGTAGAGCAGCTCGGTGGCCGACAGCCACGACGGCCGGAAGGGGTGCACGTCCTCGGCGGCGTCGGCGAGGTTCTTCCCCGCCACCATCAACCGGGAGACGGCGCCGTCGACGGCCACGTAGGCGACGCTGGCTCCGTCCGGCGCCCACGACGGCATGAACAGGGTGGCGGTGTCGGCGGCGAGCTGCCGCTCGGCCCCGGTGTCGAGCCGGCGGGCGTAGATGCCACGCGCGTCGCGATCCGAGACGAACGCGATCTCGCGACCGTCGGGCGACCACGCCGGCATCGAGTCGTTGGCCGCGTGCGTCGTCACGCGGGTGACCTGCCCGGTCGCCAGCGTCACCGTCCACACGTCGTAGCTGCCGCTGCGATCCGAGCTGAACGCGAGCGTGCGGCCATCGGGCGACCAGTGCGGCTCGCGGTCGTCGTACGGGCCGGAGGTGACCTGCGTCAGCTCGGTGCCATCGGCCTGCATCGTCCAGACGTGCCAGGTATCGCGGAAGTAGGCCTGGAACGCCAGCCGCGTGCCGTCCGGAGACCACGCCGGGGCGTGCGCGTCGTAGCCGTCGTCGAGCACCCGGCGCAGCGCGCCGCCATCCACCGGCATCGTCCACATCGCGCCGAGCAGATCCAGTGCGATCGTCCTGCCATCGGGCGAAAGCGCTGCGGCCATCGACGTGCCTTGCGAGAGCGTGAGTTGCACGGGCGTCGCCGACGGCTGTGCCAGTGCCCACACCGACGCCATGACCACCAGGGCTGCCACTCCGAGCCTCGTCCGTGCGCGCATGTTGCCGTCCTTCCCCACCGCGATCGTCGCGGGTCGCGGGGATTATAGGTGTGCGAGGGCAGAGGCGCCGATGGGCGGCGGTAGACTGATCGTGTGTCTTCGCTCATGAGCCTCGCGACGGCGGGCCAGTCGTCTGGCGCATCGGTCGCGAACCTGGTGCCGCGCACCCTGCACGCGATCGGGCCCCAGGGGCTGGCGTGGTGGCAGTGGCTGGCGCTGCCGGTGCTGGTCGTCGGGGGCCTCGCGCTGGGCCAGCTGCTCGGCGCGATCACGCGCGGGCTCTTGATGCGGGTGGCGCGACGCACCGCCTCGCATTGGGACGAGCGCTGGCTGGTGCGCATTTCGCCGGCGTTGACGGCGGTCTGGGCGATGGCGGTGATGGCGATCGGGCTGCCGTGGCTCGAGTTGCCGCCCAACGCGGCGGGCCTGGCGTCGGCGGCGCTGACCGCCGCCAGCGGCGTGGCCGTGTTCTGGATGCTGTGGCGCTCGGTCGACACGTTGATCGAGCTCGTGGTGGAGCGGTCGTGGGCGGCCGGCGACCCGTCGGCACGCTCGATGCTGCTCGTCGGCGGGAACCTGCTGAAGGCCGCGGTGATGGTGATGGGCGCGGTCACGACGGCGGCGGCGCTGGGCTACCCCGTCGCCACGCTGATCGCCGGGCTCGGCATCGGCGGTATCGCCTTCGCGTTCGGCGCCCAGAAGACCGTCGAG
Source organism: uncultured Acidobacteriota bacterium (assembly GCA_902826065.1). Taxonomy (GTDB): domain Bacteria; phylum Acidobacteriota; class Vicinamibacteria; order Vicinamibacterales; family UBA2999; genus CADEFD01. Next base: position 20,270 of record CADEDM010000038.1, read on the forward strand.
CACCTGTTCGGCTCGATCGCGCTCGCCACCGATCAGCCGTGCCGTGTCGGTGACGCCGTGAAGGTCGACGACGTGACCGGTACGGTCGAATACATCGGCGCGCGCTCCACCCGCATCCGCACCGCCGATCGCACGCTCGTCACCATTCCCAACGGCCGGCTCGCCGACTCGCGGATCGAGTCGTACTCGGCGCGCGATCGGATCCGCCTCGGCACCACCATCTCGCTGAGCTACGACGCGACGGAAACCCAGGTGCGCGCCGTCGTCGACGGCGTCGGTCGCCTGCTGCACGCACATCCGCTGATCTGGAGCGACGTGGCGGTGGCGAAGCTCGCGGCGCTGAACCCGACCACCATCGACATCGAGATCCTCTGCTGGTTCGCGACCACGGACTTCGACGCCTACCGCACGGCCCGCCAGGACGTGCTGCTCGGGATCATGCACGTCGTCGAGGCGAGCGGCGCGAAGTTCGCGGCGCTGCCACCGGCCGCGCCCCCGCCGCCCGCCCTGCCCGCGGGGTGAGCAGACCGGCCGGGTGCGCCAGCGAGCGACCCGCGGGCCCAGTTCCAGGTGGCGTCATCGCGCCTGCCGTGCTCTAATACTCGCCACCCAGGACTCGACGACGATGCGAATTACCACCATCCCGTCCCCGGCCGTCACCGGCCGCTAGTCCCGGCGCTCCTGCGTTCCCCGCTGTTCCAGCCCTCCTCCTGACCGCGACCCGCGGGCGCCACCCTGGTGTCAGCGCGGACGTGCGCGTCCGCCATTGCTGGAAGGAAGTTCGTCGTGTCGCACGAAGTCTCCGTTGCCGCCGTCCCCCGCGAGCACGCCCCACCCGGGGCGTGGTGGGACCATGTCCGCGCCGCGGTGCGCGGCCAGCACTACGACTACACCGCGGGGCCGGTGGGCCGGTCGCTGCTGCTGCTGGCGATTCCCATGGTCCTCGAGACGCTGATGGAGTCGCTGTTCGCGGTCTGCGACGTGTTCTTCGTCGGCCGCCTCGGGGCCGACGCCGTCGCCACCGTCGGTCTCACCGAGTCGTTGCTCACGCTGCTCTATGCGCTGGCGATGGGGCTGAGCATCGGCGCCACGGCCACGGTGGCGCGCCGCATCGGCGAGAAGGATCCCGACGGTGCCGCGCGCGCCGCGGTGCAGGCGATCGCGCTCGGCCTGGTGGTGTCGGTGGCCGTTGGTGTCGCCGGCGTGTTCGGCGCGCCGACGCTGTTGCGGGCCATGGGCGCGACCCCGTCGATCGTCGAGACCGGCAGCGCCTACACGCGCGTGATGCTGGGCGGCAACGCCACGGTGGTGCTGCTGTTCCTCGTCAATGCCGTGTTCCGCGGCGCCGGCGATGCGGTGATCGCGATGCGCGTGCTGTGGCTCGCCAACGCCATCAACATCGTGCTCGGACCGTGTCTCATCTTCGGGCTCGGACCGTTCCCGGCGCTCGGAGTGACGGGCGCCGCCGTGGCGACCACCTGCGGCCGCGGCATCGGGGTGCTGTTCCAATGCTGGAACCTGACGCGCCCCGGGGGCCATGTGCGGGTGGAGGCCCGGCACGTCACGCTCGACGGGCCGGTGATGCGCGGCATCTGGCGCCTCTCGGCGTCGGGCGTGTTCCAGATCCTGATCAGCACGACGAGCTGGGTGTTCCTGGTGCGGATCCTGTCGGCGTTCGGCAGCGCGGTCGTCGCCGGCAACACCATCGGCATCCGCCTGATCATCTTCGCCGTCCTGCCGGCGTGGGGACTGGCCAACGCCGCGGCGACGATGGTGGGTCAGGCCCTGGGCGCCGGCAAGCCCGAACGCGCGGAGCACGCGGCCTGGCTGGCAGCGCGCTACAACCTGATCTTCCTCGGCGCGATCAGCCTGCTGTTCTTCGGGCTCGCCGAGCCGCTCGTCGGGCTGTTCACGCACGACGCGGCCGTCGCCGTGTACGCCGTCGCCTGCCTGCGCACGGTGTCGGTCGGCTTCGTGACCTTCGGCTTCGGCATGACGCTGTCGAGCGCGCTCAATGGCGCGGGCGACACGTGGACGCCGACGTGGATCAACCTGGGGTGCTACTGGTGCTTCGAGATCCCGTTGGCGTTCGTGCTCGCCCGCACGCTCGGCTGGGGGCCGATGGGCGTGTTCGTCGCCACCACCGTGGCGTTCAGCCTGCACGCGGTCGTCAGCGCGCTGATCTTCCGGCGCGGCGCCTGGAAGACGCGCCGCGTCTGAGCGTCGCAGCGGCGCGGTTCGGCGTCAGCCGGCCGCGCCGGCCATCACCGGCGGCTGAAGAGGAATTCCTGCACCTTGCCGTCGGGCGTGCGGTACATCAGCGTCGACGCTGGCGTCGTGCCGGCCACGAGCGACAACGACGACACCTCCATGCCGCCGCGTTCGCGGATCGGCCCGGCCGTGACGTCGTGCACCTCCCCGGCTTCGGCGAGCGAGGTCGCCATGACCTGCAGCCGCGCCGGCGTCAGGAAGGCGCTGTACTCCTCGCCCAGCGCGGCGCGGTCGACCTCGCCCTTGCGGATCTGCGCCAGAAGATCGAGCGCCACGTCTTTCGCGGGCCGGCCGGCGACGACCGGCGCGTCGGCCACCGGCATCAGCTTCGCCAGCACCTCGCGCTCGATGGTGTCGAGCACGCCGCCGGCCCAGTCGTAGTTGGCCATCACGACGACGCCCGAACGCGAGGCCGGCACCAGCGCGTTGCGCGCGCCGAACCCGCTGACGGCGCCGCCATGCTGCAGCACCAGCACCGGCCCGCGGTCGCGAATCGACTGGCCGCAGCCATAGCCGCTGGTGCGGCCGTCGGTGAGCGTGCGCGGCGACGACATCGTCTTCCACGCGGCCGGGCCCAGCACCGTGCCGTCCATCAGCGCGAGGTCCCAGGCCAGCAGATCCGTCGGCGTGGACCACAGCCCGCCGGCGGCGCCGATCCAGCCGGTACCTTCGGCAATCGCGGGCTCGGCAGGGCCGAGACCGAGGGGCGTGTAGCCTTCGGCCATGCCCGGGCCGCCGCGCGCGGGTTCGTAACGGGTGTGGCGCAGGCCGAGCGGCGTGAGAAGGCGCCGCTCGAGCTGCTGCGCGAACGGCTCGCGTCCCGCCCGGGCCGCGATCTCGCCCAGTAGCAGGTAGCCGGTGTTGCTGTACGAGTAGCGGGCGCGCGGCGCGAAGTCGAGCGGACGCGCGGCGAAGTCGCGCACGATCGCCAGCGACGGCCGGGGCGCGGCCATCGGCCGGTCGACGAAATCGAGCGGGTAGTAGTCGCGATAGCCCGAGACCATGCCGGCGATGTCGCGCACGGTGATGTCGGCCGCCCGCGTGAGCGACGGCTCGTATTTCGCGACCGGGTCGTCGAACGACAGCTTCTTCTCCTGCTCGAGTTGCAGGGCCACCGCGCAGGTGAACTGCTTGGTCACCGAGCCGATGCCGAAGAGCGTCTCGGTGGCGACGGGCATCTGGTTGTCGAGGCGCGCCACGCCGTAGCCCTTGGCGAAGATCACCTGGCCCTCCCGCATCACGCCGACGGTGACGCCGATGGCGCGCTGCGCCGCGACCGTCGCGGCGATGAACGCGTCGAGATCGGCGACCGAGAGCGACGCCAGCGTGGCGGGTGGCGCTGGGGCCGTCGTGGTTGGGGGGTGCGGGGGCGGCCGGCGGCGCCGCGCCGCCGCAGGCATTCACGAGGACGACGGCGACGGTGGCGATTGCGGCACGGACACTCGGCATGGTGGCCGCATGATACCCAACGCCCGCACGGCGAGGACGCCCGCTAGAGCGGCGTCACGGCGTCGGGCGCCGGCAGCCGGCGGCGGAAGACGCCGACGAGGCCGCGCAGGCCGGCACGCTGCAGGTCGTCGAACAACGAGTAGGCCACCGGGGTCACGACGAGCGTGACCAGCAGCACGAGCGTCTGGCCGCCGATGACGACCCAGCCGATGGCATGGTTGGTCGCCGAGCCGACGCCCTGCGTCACGACCAGCGGCACCATGCCGGCAACGAACGCCAGCGTGGTCATCAGGATGGGCCGTAGCCGATCGCGACTGGCCTGCACCACCGCGTCGCCGGTCGGCAGGCCGGCGTCACGCAACTGGTTGGCGTGATCGATCTGCAGGATCGAGTTCTTCTTGACGACGCCGAAGAGCACCAGCAGGCCGAGGCCCGAGAAGATGTTCAGCGACTGCTGGAAGATGATGAGCGACAGGAGGGCGAACGGCAGCGTGAGCGGCAGTGACAGCAGGATCGTCACGGGGTGCAGCCACGATTCGAACTGCGCCGCGAGGATCAGGTACATGAACACGAACGACAGGCCGATCGCGGTGAGGAACGCCGTGCCGGTGCGGTTCAGTTCGCGCGACCGGCCGGCGAAGTCGGCCCGGTATTCGGGTTCGAACTTCAGGTCGCGGGCGGCCGCGGCGATCTGTTCCTGCACGGTGCCCTGCGAGGTGCCGGGGAGCAGGTTGGCGGTGAGCGTGACCTGGCGCTGACGCCCCGTGCGGCTGATCGTGGCCGGGGAGTCGCCGCTGGCGAAGGTGGCCAGGTTGTCGAGCGACACGACGCCGAGCCGTGCCGACGGCACCGGCAACGCCGCCAGCGCCGCCTGGGTGCTGCGGTTGATCTCCTGGGCCCGCAGGTGCACTTCGTACTGCTCACCGGCCTCGTTGTAGGTGGTCACCTGATCGCCGGCCACGAGCAGGCGCAGCGCGTCGGCGGCATCCGCCACCTGCACCCCGAGGTCCGCGGCCTTGGGGCGATCGAGATAAACCGACATCTCGGGCTTACCGGCGTTCAACGTGGTGTCGACGTCCACGAGGCCGGGGATGGCCACCGCCTTGGCGCGGAGCGCCTCGCTGTAGGTCTCCAGCTGGTCGAGCTCGGGCCCCTGAATCATGAACTGGATGGCGCCGCCGCCACCGCCGGGACCGCCGCCGCTCTGCACCGCGGTGCGCACGCCCGCCTCCTTGAACGGCGGCAGGATCTCGGTGCGTACCTCGTCCATCACCGCAAACTGATCGCGCTGCCGCGCCTCGATCGGATGCAGCCGCACCAGCATGGTGGCGGTGTTCAGCGTGCCGGCGGTGTCACCGGCCACGGTCACCAGCGTGAAGTCCACCTCGGGAATCCGGCGCACAGCCGTGGCGAGGCGATTGGCCAGCACGTTCATCGCCGCCAGGCTGGTGCCTTCGGGCGCGCGCAGGGTGACGTCGAACTGCGACTGGTCGTCCTCGGGCGAGAAGTTCACCGCGGTCACGCGAAACAGCGGCACGCTCGACAGCAGCACCAGCACGGTGCCCACGGCGACCAGCCCGCGGTGCGCCATGGCCCAGGCGAGCAGCCGGGTGTAGCCACGGTCGAGCGGGTCGAACAGCCGGTTGTGCTTCGAGTCACCTGCATGGTCTTTCGGCGCCGGCTTCAGCCAGTGCGCCGACATCATCGGCGTGAGCGTAAAGCTGACGAACAGCGACACCAGCACCGCGAACGCCATGGTCAGGCCGAAGCTCTGCATGAAGCGGCCGACCATACCGCTCATGAAGCCGACCGGCGCGAAGATCGCGACCAGCGAGAAGGTCGTGGCCATGACCGCCAGGCCGATCTCCTTCGTGGCCTCGACCGCCGCCTCCATCGGCGCCATCCCCTTCTCTTCGATGAAGCGGAAGATGTTCTCGAGCACGACGATGGCGTCGTCGATGACGATGCCGACCGACAGCGTCAGCGCCAGCATCGTCAGCATGTTGAGCGTGAAGCCCATGTACCAGACCAGCGCGAAGGTCGCGACGATCGAGGTCGGGATGGCGATCGCGGCAATCACCGTGGAGCGCAGGTTGCCGAGGAACAGGAACACCACGATCGCCGCCAGGATCGAGCCGACGACCAGGTGCTCCTGCACGCTGGCAATCGACGCCTCGATGAACTGCGCCTCGTCGCGGACGATCCGCAGGGCGTAGCCGGGCGGCAGGATGGCCTGCAGGTCGGCCAGCCGTTGCTTGACGTTGTTGGCCACCTGGACGGTGTTGGTGCCCGACTGCTTGCGGATCTGCAGCAGCACGGTCGCGACGCCGTTGACGCTGGCCTCGGTGCTCGGCTCGGCCATGCCGTCCTCGACCCGGGCCACGTCGCGCAGCCGCACCGCATGACCGCCGTCCTCGCGCAGCACGACGTCGCCGAACCCGTCGATCGTGTCGATGCGTCCGCGCGTGCGCAGGGTCACCGACTGCGCGCCCTGGTCGAGCCGGCCGCCGGGCACGTCGGCGTTCTGCGCCTGCAGGGCCCGGGCGACGTCGTTGACCGACAGCGTCTGCGCGCGCAGCAGCGCCGCGTCGAGCCACACGTTGACCTGGCGCTTGCGGCCGCCGATCACCACGACCTGGCCGACGCCGTCGGAACTCTCGAGCCGCCGGCGCAGCACCCGGTCGGCGAACTCGGTGATGTCGCGCACCGGCTTGTCGGCGGTGACCGCCACCGTGATCACCGGCGCCGCCGTGAAGTCGAGCTTCTCCACCGTCGGCTGCAGCGCCGTGCGCGGCAGCAGCGGCAGAATGCGGTTCAGGCGATCGCGCACCTCCTGCGCCGCGGTGTCGCCGTCCTTGTCGAGCGTGAAGGACACGACCACCTGCGAGATGCCCTCGGACGAGGTCGAACTCAAGACGTCGATCGAGCTGATGGTGTTGACCGCTTCTTCGACCTTGTCGGTCACCTCGGTCTCGACCTGCTCGGGCGCGGCACCGGGCAGGCGCGTCGTCACGACGATGGTCGGGACGTCGATGTTGGGGAAGCGATCGACGCCCAGCCGGCCAAAGGCGAAGAGACCGACGACGGTCAGCGAGAGGACCAGCACCCAGGCAAAGACCGGGCGCTTGACGCAGAGCGCGGCGAGCCACTGCATGGCTATCGCACCTGCACGCGGACGCCGTCCGCCAGGGTCTCGACGCCGCTCGCCGCCACCCGCTCACCGGCGGCGAGGCCATCGGTGATCTCGATCCGCTGATCGACCTGCTGGCCGACCATCACCACGCGCTCTTCGACGCGGTCGCCCGCGACCACGAACACCCGCGCCGTGCCGGCGACGGTGCGCACGGCCGAGGCCGGCACGAGCAGCGCCGGGGTCGACGACGACTGCGCGATGCGCGCGGTCGCGAAAAACCCCGGCTTGAGCCGGCCGGTCGCATTGGGCACGACGGCCTCGACGATGAGCGCGCGCGTCGCGGCGGTCACCGACGGCGAGACGTACCGCACCTGGCCGGTGAAGGTCTCGCCCGGGTAGGCGTCGACCTGGAAGGTCACGTCCCGTCCGGCGGCGACGGCGGCGACGTACTGCTCGGGCACCGTGAGCTCGACCCGCAGCGGGTCGACGCGCATCACCGACGCGACCTTCGTCCCGCGCGTGACGTAGTCGCCCACCGACACGAACCGCTCCCCGACGAGTCCGGCGAACGGCGACCGCACCACGGTGTCGGCCACCGCCTTGCGCGCCACGGTCACACGCGCCCGGGCGGCCATCAACGACTGGTATTGCTGCTCGGCGCCGTTGCGGGCCACGTCGTACTGCCGGTCGGCCGACTCGAGCTGGGCGCTCTTCTGGTCGAACTCGGCTTGGGAGATCATCTTGCCGGCGTGGAGCGTGCGGGCCCGCTCGAAGTCGGTGCGCGCCAGCCGGCGCGCCGCGTCCGCGTTGGCGACTTCCGGCACCCGCGCCGCCTCGAAGGACTGCCCGCCGGCGATGCCGAGGCGGGCCTCGATCTGCGCGGCGTTGGCCTCGGCCTCGCGCGCCTGGGCGTCGACCTCGGTGGCGGCGATGCGAATCAGCTCGCCGGCGGAGCCGACGCGACTGCCCCGCTCCACCGGGGTCGCCACGATCCGCCCGGCGATCTCGGCGGCGACCTCCGCCGATTCCTGCGCGGTGAGCGTGCCGGTGACCTCGATGAAGCGCGCAATCGGCGTCTCGACGGCCGCAACCGCCGCGACCGGCAGAGCGGCCGGGGCGGCATCGGCGCCGGGATCGGCCGTGGCGGTGGCGCGGCAACCGGTGGCGGCGAGGGCGAGAAGGAGGACGACGGAGAACGAGCGGAACACGGGGGACTCCTGGCTACGAGGCGTCGCGCGACGGCGCGGCGGTGCGAACGGTGCGAATCGATCGGGAGCGGGCGGCGACCGGCCGCAGCCGGCGGGCAGCCGGACCGGCCGCGCCGAGCAGGAACTGGTCGACGTGCTGGCGGACGAAGGCCTTCGGGCTGCGCAGCATCGGCAGGTCGGCGTCGATGGCGTGCAACTGCCGCCACATGAAGAGCGGACTGGAAAACGCCAGGCCGAGCACCGACACGTCGGCCGGGCGCAGCCACCCCTCGCGAATCAGGCGCCGCAGCAGGTCGTTGAGTTGCTCGCGGCCGCCGCTCATGCGCTCGTAGAGATTGATGCGGCCCTCGCGGGCGAGGCGCAGGCCGTCCGACATCAGGATGCGATGGAGCTTCTGCTCCTCGGGTGCGACGAACGCCTCCAGGCTCGCGAGCGCCAGCTGCATCAGCAGGGCGCGGCCGTCGGCGATCGGTCCCTCGGTCAGCGGCGCCAAGCGCGCCACCTTGCTGTGCTGGTGCGCGGCGAGCAGCGCCTCGAACAAGGCGTCCTTGCCGGCGAAGTAGTTGTAGAGGGCGCTCTCGCGCACGCCGACGGCGCCGGCGACGTCGCGGAGGCTGGTGCCGAAGTAGCCCTTGGCCGCGAACAGCTCGAGCGCCGCGTCGAGGATGGCCTGGCGCGTGCGCGCCCCGTCGGCGTTCTTCGGTCTGGCCACTGTAAATTAATGGTCGTTCATTTAGTTCTCGCCGTCAAGCCGCCCAGCTGGCTGTCCCCAATTCGCCCGGCTGCCGGCGGGCCGGTCGCGTCCAAACCGGTCGGAGGCTACGGCAATGGCAGGACAGAACCGGCCGGCAGTGTGGATCGGCATCGGGGTGATCGCGGGCGTGCTCGGGACCTCGGCGTGGCTGTCGGCGCAAGGCGACGAGAGCCGCCGGCAGGCCCTGCAACAGGCGCTGCAGGACGCGCAGCGCAACGGGGCGCCGCGGGTGCTCACTGGCACCGATATCGGCTTCCAGGTGCGCGGCATCGACGGCGACACGCCGGTCGTGGTGCCGATGGTGCGTCGCAACGGCGAGTGGGTCGAGGCGATGTTCGGCGGCGGCGGCATCCGCAAGCTCACGAAGTAGCCAGCTCGGCCCCGGCCGGCGCTCGACTGCCCGTCCCGGCGTCTCCATGCGCCGTTTTTGGGCTTGCCATGCCCCGCGGAAATGTGGACCCTACACGGTTGAAGGGTACGCACCACCGGACCGGCACGGCCGAGTCGGCTATCACTAGCGGCTGGGGGCTGGTCGGCTGGCGGCTATGGGCAAGACCGGCGGAGTCGAAGGAGCCTCGATATGACGCGTGTGCTGAGCGGGCTGGCTGGGACGGGTCTGCTGGTGCTGGGAGTCGCGGCGGGCGCGTCGGCGCAGACCGCGGCAGGTGCCGCGGCACCGACGTTCACCAAGGACGTCGCGCCGATCCTCAACAAGAACTGCGTGAGCTGCCATCGGCCCGGCGAGATCGGCCCCATGGCGTTCCAGACCTACGAGCAGACGCGGCCGTGGGCGCGCTCGATCAAGGACAAGGTCGTCAAGCGCGAGATGCCGCCCTGGGGCGCCGACCACACCGTCAGCATGAAGATGGGGAACGATCGCAGCCTGCCGCAGGCCGACATCGACACCCTGGTAGCGTGGGTCAACGCCGGCGCACCGCGCGGCGACGCCAAGGACACGCCGCCGGCGCCCACCTTCCCCACCGGCTGGCAGCTCGGCGAGCCCGACTTCGTGTTCGAGCAGCCGATTGCGTGGACGGTGAAGCCCGACGCGCAGGAGCCGTATCTCTACTTCTACGAGAAGATTCCGTTCAGCGAGGACAAGTGGGCGGCGGGCGTCGAGATTCGCCCCAGCAACTTCAGCGTGGTGCACCACTCGGGCGTCTACATCATCGACATCCCCGACGGCCACACGGTGAAGGACGGCTACATGTACGACCCGCAGGGCAAGCAGATCTCGCCCAGCGTTCCGATGGGCAAGAAGGCCACCTCCGGTGACGGCACGCCGCTCGCCGGCGCCGACAAGATCATCAGCTACGTGCCCGGCCGCGGCTACGAGATGCATCCGGCCGGCTTCGCCAAGCGCATCCCCGCCAACAAGTACGTGCGCTGGGTCATGCACTACAACCCGACCGGCCAGCCGGAAGTGGACAAGAGCAAGCTCGGGCTGTGGTGGGCCAAGGGCCCGGTGCGCCAGGAAGTGCTGAACCTGCAGGCGGGCGACCCCGTGCCCGGCAGCGGTGGCCGCGGCCTCTACTTCGCCATGGGCAAGGAAGTGCTCTACGAGTCGGATGACACGACCGGCCGGCGCGGCAAGACGCCGACGATTCCGCCCTATGACGGCAACTACAAGATGATGGGCATCACGCCCGTCAACGAAGACATCACGCTCTATGCGCTGACGCCGCACATGCACCTGCGCGGCAAGAGCATGAAGTGGTGGATCACCTACCCGGACGGCCGCGAACAGGTGATCCTCGACGTGCCGAACTTCGACTTCAACTGGCAGATCCAGTACGAGCTCG
>CADEDM010000039.1:0-11169 GCA_902826065.1 uncultured Acidobacteriota bacterium
CGCGGATCGTAGATGTCGTTGGCGAGCGTCCAGAACTGGCTGATGAGCAGGATGCCGAGGATCAGCCCGAACAGGTAGAAGCCGACCGAGACCCACTCGGCCCCGACCTGCGTGAACAGCACCCAGAACGTCAGCAGCAGGGCGATCATCCCGGCTTGCGTGACCGGGATCGTCCAGCGGCGCGGCACCGCGGCGATGGCCTTGGTGTAGGCCTGCATCAGGAAGCCGATGAACAGGCCGGCGCCGAACTGCACCCACGGCAGGTTGTCGGCGCCGAGGCTGGTGATGAACTGCGACCGCGTGACCGGCTTGACGATGTTGTACGACGTCATCGCCAGGAACGAGTACAGGAAGAGCAGGAGGGCGGTGCCGCCCTCGCCTTCCCGCAGTTCGGCCACGGGGGCGAGCCAGCGGGCCGCGAGGGAGGGACGCCTGACCGGGGATGACATGCGGGTGCAGGAGAATCTTATGTTAGCGGCGGAGGCGCGCGGCAATACGATACGGTTGGATGCCTGGGGCATTGGCGCGGATGCTGGGCCTGAGCCCGAGTGAGTGGTCCCGGGCCTGGCCCCTCGCCGCATATCTCTTCCTGACCACGGCCGGCACGGTCGCCTCGAAGGCCACCCGCGACGCCCTGTTCCTCGATCGCTTCCGGGCCGTCGACCTGCCCTACGTGGACGTCGCCATTGCCGTCCTGGTGGGCCTGGCCGTCGCCATCTACCTGCGGGCGCACCGGTGGCTGTCGATGCGTGCCCTGCAGATCGGCAGCCTGTTCGTCTTCGCCTCGAACTGCGTCCTCTTCTGGTGGCTCAGCCTGCCCGGCGGCGATGAGGCCGTGGTCTTCATCGCCATCTACTTGTGGGTCGGCATCTTCAGCGCCCTGGCCCCAGTACAGGTATGGACGCTGGCCAACTTCGTGCTCACGACGCGCGAAGCCAAGCGGTCGTTCGGGGTGATCGGCGCCGGCGCCATCGTCGGCTGGATCGTCGGCGGGCTGGCGACGCGCGTCACCGCCTCGATGCTGGGCACCGAGACCCTGCTGCTCTGGGTCGCGGCCGGACTGATGCTGTCGGCGGGCCTGGTGGACATGGTGTGGCGGCGCGCCGGCGCGGCGTCGTCGGCGTCGGCCATGGCATCGCCGGGCGGGCTGCGTCAGAGCGTGCGCGAGATTGCCGCCTCGCCGTACCTGCGGTCGATCGCGCTCGTGATCCTGCTGTCGTCGCTGGCGACCACCGTCGCCGGCTGGCAGTTCAAGGCGATTGCCAAGGCGACGATTCCGGAAACCGACCAGCTCGCCGCCTTTTTCGGGTCGTTCAACATGCTGGCGGGCCTGGCGTCGCTGGGCCTCCAGGTGCTGCTCACCGGCCGCGTGCTGCGCGAAGCGGGGGTGGGCGTAGCGCTGTTCGTGGTGCCGGTGGCGATGGCCTCGACGTCGCTGGCGGTGCTGGTCGCGGGCACGCTGGCTGCGGTGTCGGCGTTGAAGGCCAGCGACCAGGTGCTGCGCTACTCGATCGACAAGTCGACGGTGGAGCTGCTCTACCTGCCGCTGTCCGCGGCCGAGACCTTCCGCGTGAAGTCGTTCATCGACACGGTCGTCTACCGGCTCGGCGACGGGCTGGGCGGAGCGCTCGTCCTCGCTGGGGCAGCCGGCCTGGGTCTGTCGCCAGTGCAGATGGGTTGGGTGACGGTGGTCGCCGTGGCCGCGTGGCTCGGCGCCGCGACGGTCACGCGCCGGCAGTACGTGACGCACCTGCAGGAGAGCATCCACCAGCATCGGCTGGAGGCCGAGCGCGCCACCGGCGCGCTGCGCGATCGCAGCGCGGCCGAAGCCCTGACGCGCAAGCTGCGCGGCGAGCCCGCGGAGATCCTCTACGCGCTCACGTTCTTCGAGAGCGTGCCCGACGATGCCGTCCATCCCGCGGTGCCGGGCCTGCTGCGCCACGAGTCGGCGGAGGTACGGCTGCGCGCGCTCGCGGTGCTCGCGCAGGGCGCGGACCCGGCCGTGCTGCCCGAGGTCGACCGACTGCTCACCGATCCGTCCCTCGAAGTACGCACCGAGGCGCTGCTCTACGTGACGCGGGCCACCGGCGTGGATCCGCTGAGTGTGGTCGAGCGGGTGGGCGACTTCCAGGCCTACTCGATTCAGGCGTCGATGGCCGCGTACCTCGCCCGTCCCGGCCGCGCTCAGAACGTCGAGGCAGCGCAGGTCATCCTGCAACGGATGGTCGGCGACGGCGGAGACGCCGGCGTGCGCACCCGCGTCGAAGCGGCGCGCGTCATCGCCGCGTCGCCCGACGTGTTCGAGCGCGAGCTGCGCATGCTGCTCGACGACGACGCCCCGGAAGTGGCGCGGGAGGCGGTGCGCGCCGCCGGCCGCCTCGGGAAGCGCGCGCTCGTGCACCGCCTGGTCGATCGCCTGTCCGAGCCGTGGCTCACCGATGACATCATCGTGGCCCTGGCGGCACTGGGCGACCGCGTCGTGCCGGTGCTGCGGGAGTATCTCGCCGATCGGGACACGGCGCCGCTGTTGCGGCGCGAGTTGCCCGCGGCGCTGCAGGCCATTGGATCCGTGAGCGCGCAGCGGGCGCTCGTCGATCACTTGATGGATCCCGACACGGCCGTGCGGCTGCGGGTCGTGATGGCGCTGAACAAACTGCTGCAGCAGCACCCCGGACGCACCCTCGATCGCCCGCTGGTCGAGACCGCGCTCGCCGCCGAAATCACCGGCCACTATCGCTCGTACCAGGTGCTGGCCACGATGGGGCCGACGCTGACTGCTGCGGAGCCGGTGGGCGAGGCGCTGCGCGAGTCGCTCGCGCAGGACACCGAGCGGATCTTCCGCCTGCTGAAGGTCCTCTATCCCGAGCACGACCTGCACAGCGCGTTCGTCGGCGTGCAGTCGGCCGACGTCGCCGTGCACGACAACGCCCTGGAATTCGTCGAGCAAGTGCTGCCGCCCCACGTCCGCGGGCTGGTCGTGCCCCTGTTCGATCGCGCGGTGGGTCTCGAGGCCCGGGCCGCGCTGGCCGATCGCGTCGTCGGCGTAGCGATCGGCACGCGCGACGAAGCCGTCGAGTTGCTGGCCTCCAGCCGCGATCCGTGGCTGCAGTCGTGCGCCGCGTACGCCATTGGCGAACTGCGCCTGGCGTCGCTCGCGCATCTCGTCGATCAGTGGGCGGTCGATGCCGATCCGATGCTGCGGGCCACGGCTGAGGCTGCGCGGGCCAAGTTGAAGGCGCACGCGGCCGCGGCCACCGTCGACGTCGGCTGAGGCGCCTTGACTCGCCGCCGGTAGCGTCCGCACAATCCATGCGGCCGCGCCGTATGCGGCCGATGCTCGAGGAGAGTCGAAGTCATGCGCACGCTGCGTCGGTGTCTCTGTGTCGTTCTCGCGGTCATTGCCGCTTCAGCTGCCCACGCGCAGACGCCACCCGCAGCGACCCTGGCGGAGCGCACGCGCGGCCTCGAGCGGATGGACGGCTACGTGCCGCTCTACTGGGACGCCGGCCGCGGTCGCGTGCTGCTGGAAGTGCCGGCCTTCGACCGCGACATCCTCTACTACGTGTCGGCGGCCTCGGGCGCGGGCTCGGTGGAGCTCTCGTTCGATCGCGGCATCCTGTCGAGCGAGGTCATCCATTTCGTGCGGTCGGGGCCGCGCGTGCTGGTCGTCGCGCAGAACGTGCGGTACCGCGCGGTGAATGGCTCACCCGGCCAGGTGCAGAACGTGAAGGACTCGTTCGCGACGTCGGTGCTGGCCGCGCTGCCGGTCGAGGCCGACGACAGCGGGCGCGTGCTGGTGGACGCTTCGCCGCTGTTCCTGCGCGACGCCGCCGATGTCGAGGGGCGGCTGCGCCGCGCCAACCAGGGCGCGTTCCGGTTCGACGCCGGTCGCAGCGGGTTCCACACACCGCGCGTCAAGAGCTTCCCGTTGAACGCCGAGATCGAGACCATCGCGACGTTCGCGGCCGACAATCCCGGTCTGCTCGTGAACAACGTCACGCCGGATGGCCGGTTCTTCACGCTGCACATCCACCACTCGCTGCTGAAGGCGCCGGAGGGCTTCACGCCGCGCCTTGCCGATCCGCGCATCGGCGTCAGCACGCTGTCGTTCCGAGACTACGCCAAGCCGTTCGACCAGGACACCGAGACGCAGTGGATCACGCGATGGCGCATGGAGAAGGTCGATCCGGCGGCGGCGATGAGCGAGCCGAAGACGCCGATCGTCTTCTACCTGGACGCCGGCATCCCCGAGCCGACGCGCACGGCCATGCGCAACGGCGCGTTGTGGTGGAACAAGGCGTTCGAGGCGGCGGGCTTCCGCAACGCCGTCCAGGTGAGGGATCCGACGCCCGACATGGACCCGATGGACATCCGCTACTCGTGGATCCTGTGGATCAATCGCGACGAGCGCGGCTTCTCGAGCGGCGGCTCGTTCCGAGATCCCCGCACCGGCGAGGTGCTGGGCTCGAAGACGCGGATGGACTCGCACCGCATCCGCACCATCGGCAACTACTTCGAGGCCTACACCCCGACCACCGACGGCGACGACGCCGGGCTCTTCCTCGGCGACGCGGCGTTGGCAGCCGCATTCACGCAGCCCACCGACGGCATGCCGGCGCCCGAGCGCGACCTGATCCTGATGCGCCAGACGCTGCTCACCGCGCACGAACTCGGGCACGTGATGGGCTTCCAGCACAACTTCTCGTCGAGCCTCGACAACTTCGCCTCCGTGATGGAGTACCCGACGCCGCGCGTGAAGGTCACGGCCGGCAAGCTCGACCTCAGCGACGCCTTCCAGCGCGCCATCGGCCCTTACGACGAGATGATGGCCAAGTACGCCTACACCGTGTTCCCCGTAGGACAGGAGAAGGCGGGCCTGGACGGCGTAATCAAGGAGATGCGCGCCAAGGGCCTGCATTTCGTGCCGGAATCGGATCCGCGCTGGACCTGGTACGACGATCGCGCGACGCCACAGGAGTACCTGAAGGAGACCATCGCCGCTCGAGCCTTGATGCTGAGGTCGTACGGCCCGTCGATCCTGCGCCCGGGCGAACCGATTGGCGCGTTGCGCGACGCGCGGCTGTGGATGACCTACCTGCATCACCGCTGGGCAATCGAGTCTGGCCAGAAGTACGTCGGCGGCCTGTTCCATAGCTACAACGTGAAGGGCGATGCCGGCACCGTCACCGAGATCGTGCCGGCGGCGCAGCAGAGGGAGGTGCTGTCGCTCTTGTTGTCGACACTGGAACCCGCGGCCCTCGAACTGCCCGAGGCGCTGCTGGCGCAGCTCACGCCGCACCCGAGCAGCAACCTCGAGGACTTGTCGAGCGACTACGCCTTCGACCACCTGCGCGCGGCGCGCATCCTGGCGGCGATGGTGCTCGGCGATCTCCTGACGCCGGATCGGGCCGCACGCCTGGTGATGTTCGCGGACCGGCAGGCCAACGCGCTCACGCTGCCGGAGGTGGTGGATGCCGTGGTGAAGGCCACCTGGGGACCGCACGGCGCCGAGTCGCGCATGCAGGCGTCGATTCGCCGCGTCACCGAGCGCGCGGCGCTGGACGCGTTGATGATCCTGGGTGGGCACGCCGACATCACGCCCGAGGCGCGGGCCGTCGTGCTGCAGGCGATCGGCCGTCTGGGGGAGAGCCTCGGCTCGCGGAAGGGAGACGGCGACGCCGTGACCGACGCGCATCTGCGCCAGACGGAGCGCGACATCACTCGGTACCTGCAGGATCCGTCGGCGAACGCGCCGAAGTTCGTGGCGCCGGGATGGGGCGCGCGGCCACGGTCGCGGTATCCGCTGAGCCCGGGACCGCCGCTCGGTGGCGGTGGGAACTGACGGGCGGCTCAGACCTCGTCGATCTTGAGGCGCTGGCGCTTCAGGTAGAGGCCCTTCCGCGAGAGGCCGAGTGCGCGCGCGGCGTCCTCGACATTGCCGTGCCGGCGGAGCGCGTCCATGATCAGGGCGCGCTCCACGTGCTCGACCGCGGCTGTCAGGGGCTGATCGCGCCGCACCAGCAGTTCCACCGGCGTCGGCGGGCGTTGGCCCACGGGCACTGTACGCCGGGACGCCGCGAGGCGCGGCGAGAGGTGCTCCGGCATCACGACGGCATTCGACTCGGACAGCGCCACCACGCGGCGCATCTCGTTCGCGAGTTCGCGGACGTTGCCCGGCCAGTCGTAGAGCAGCAGGTACTCCGCCGCCGTCTCGCCGATCCTGATGCCCGACTTGCTGCTCTCTTTCTGGCAGCGCTCGAGGAAATGATCGAGCAGCAGCGGGATCTCCTCGCGCCGCTCGCGCAGCGGCGGAATCGTGAGTTTCACGACATTCAGCCGGTAGTAGAGGTCCTCGCGGAACTTGCCTTCGCGCACCAACGCGTCCAGGTTGGCGTTGGTGGCCGCGACGATGCGGACGTCGACCCGCAGCGGCGCCGGCTCGCCGAGTGGATGCACGTCGCTCGACTCGAGGAAGCGGAGCAGCTTCGGCTGGACGTCGAGGCCGATCTCGCCGATCTCATCCAGGAACAGCGTGCCGCCTGCGGCGCTGCGAATCACGCCGGGGAACGCGTCGTGAGCGCCAGTGAATGCACCGCGGCGATAGCCGAACAACTGGCTGTCGAGCATGTCGCGCGGCACGGCAGTGCAGTTGAACGGCAGGAAGCGGTGCTTGGCGCGCGGCGAGCAGTTGTGGAGCGCCTGCGCCAGCAGCTCTTTGCCGGTGCCCGTCTCGCCCGTCACGAGCACCGTGATGTTGCTGTTGGCGACCCGCCGTGTCACGCCGAGCAGTTCGAGCATCGACTCGGAGACCGCGACGAAGCCGAGCTGCTGCTCTGGAAGCGGCTCGGGCCACAACGCCGACTTCTCGCTCTCGGCGACTGCGGCCTGGTGTAGGGCGGAGCCGTTGAGGACGAGCCGATGCAGCGCCAGCAGCGTCGTCCGCGCCGACTGCTGATTGCGCGGGCGGACCACCACGGAGACGTCGCGCTCGCGCTCGTGTCCGAGCGGAAAGACCACCCAGTCGTCGGATGAGCGGCGCAACGCGGGATCCGCCGCTTCGCTGCCGCTCCAGCCGAGCATCTCGGTCGACTCGCCTCGGCGCGCGAGCATGACGGCGCTGGCGGCGGCGCCGCTGTTTGCCACGAGCGTCAGCAGCTCGTAGCCGGCGAGCGCCGGTTGGGACATCAGATCGACCATCGCCGACCCTGCACGGATGCCAGCGGCCACGGCCTCTGCTGCCGTCGCAGGAGATGGGTCGGATGGCGCGTCGACGCGGCCGAACGAAGCGGGAGGGGTGCCATAGAAGGTAGAAACCTGAGGCACGTTTTCGACGCCAGAGCCGCTGGCCGAAAAGCAACACGCGGCAACGGCTTGCAAGGCGCGCGCGCGCCCAACGACGTGACCAAGCGCCGCATAGATCCTAGCGGCTCGGCTGAGCAGCTCCGCGGCCGTTGAAGGTTTGTCGCTACTGAGGAGGCCCGAAGCCAGGTGCCGGTGCGCGTGAAGGTCCGCGATCAGTGCCGCCGGCCCACTCGTGACTTCGCTCAGCTCCTGAAATCCCGCTTGGAACTCATCTAGGCGCCCGAGCGCTTCGGCGTAGCTGAGCTGCAGTGTCGAGATGAGCCGGCGATCTTTGGATGTCCTCGCCAGATCGACGACCTGTCGACCGAGCGCAGCCGCATCGGCCACTCGACCGACCGTCAAGAGGTAGTAGATGCGCTCCTGATTGAAGAACTGGGTTGGAGCACTTGCTTCATTGAGCGCGGCGGGGCCAAACTGGGCATCGAGTTCTGACGCAGCACGTAAGTCAGCAAACGATGTAGCCAACATCAGAGCCGTAGCCGCTACACGAATGTCAACGCTCGTAGCGCCGCTTGACGCCATTGCCAAGGTCATCGCCTCGTTGGCGTGGTCCTGCTTGGCCATCAATGCACTGAGGTGCGCGACGTTGTTGTAAGCCGCTCGTGATAGACCGGTAGCACCGATAGAGCCGGCGATCCTGGCTGCACGCGTCGCATGGAGCAGTGCTTGGTCCAGACCAGCAAGGTCGCTAGCGACCGAACTGCGAGCCAGTTCAAGTCTCGCGTGGCGAAGCTCATCAGAGAGAGTCGACAGGTGAAGCTCAGCGAGGTTCAGTTCCTGCCACGCACGCATTGGCCGGCCGCTTCTTAGCTCCGCCTCGGCGAGCAGCTTGTGCAGGTCGAATAAGGCAACCGATGAACCTGTTCGAATTGCAGCTCTCCGAAATGCGCCGATCAACGGAGCTGCTGCTTCAAGGCCGACGTGTTGCATCAGCGCGTCAACGTGGCCTCCGACAGCCACAGCAAGAGGCCGAGCCGAGTCCGAAGAGAGCGCGACCTCGCGAGCGCGAAGAAACCAACTCTGGGCTTTCGACCGATTGCCGCCTATCAGGTGTAGGCGTGCGCCCACGGTGAGCGCTCTGACCTGATCATCTAGGGACGCGCTGCCTTTCAGCGCCTCCTCGGCGAGTCTCAGTGCCACCTGATAGTTGCCGGCCAGTGCTTCGAGTTCGCTTTGGAGGGCTCGGTCGGAAAAGGTTGGAGCTGCCTTCGCTCTGAGTCGTTCAAGCGCCTCAGAGACCCTCCCGCTAGCGACCAGTTGCTCGACGGCCGACCGCACGGCTAGTGAACTCGGAGAGCACCGCGTCCAGTCGCTGGCATGGGTGTGCCAGGCTCCATCATTGCGCGCTGGGCATCCTGGAGCTCCAATGGTGACGTTATCTTGACGAAAGTCACGCCAGAGCCAAGGAGCTCGCACAGCGCACTATTGACTTGCCTGGTCAGAGCGTCGATGTCACACGGACCGGTGACGCAGCCAAGAAAGGCAATCTCAGTGATACGAACTACTAGCCGGTTGCCTTGGCCAAACGGTGAAAAGGCTTGAGCCAAAGCTTCGGCTGCGCGTTCGACCTCGTCTCGTGAACAGCGCGCCATCGCGTTCAGCGAGCAAGCGAGCACGACATTTTCGTGTCCGCTCGCCGCTCGGTCGTGAGACAGGAGGGCATCTAGCGCCAGAATCGCAGCTGCGCGTATGTCCGGCGCCCTTCCATCGATCGCTCCATCTGGTCGCGCGAGGGCTAGCTCGAACGAACTAGCGATCGATGGTATGAGGCTTTCAATGGTGTGCCGCTGAGACATGGAAATCTCCTGCTCTGCGGTGCCATACAGCGTCACAACCCCGACGAGGTTCTGCTCGACGCACAGCGGAATGCCAGACGCGAGGGCGAGAAGGTGATTCTGTGCGTGTCCGCCGATGTCCAACGTGGCGTCGGAGTTCCACACCGCGGTGCGATGTGCCGCGACCCACCCGCTTAGGCGCTCCGCCAGCGGGACTTCGAAGTCGTGAAGTGCTGACGCGATCACGCCTTCCGCGCGTACGGCGCGGATGTGGTTTGTCTCTTCATCAGGAACGAAAAGTATCAGTGCCTCCAACGGAGCGATACTGCGAAGGCGCTCCAGCAGTTGTCGGCTTAGGTCCGGAACGCTGGGACCTGGCAGAAGCGGCGCAAGGTCAGCAAGAAGCCGCAGGGATTGAACGGGTGCCGCCTGGGTTGGAGGCGCGTCTTCGATCGAGTGAGGCGCATCTGTCGATTGCGAACTCAGTATCTCACTTGGGAGATCACTGACGTCGCCTTCGGCGCGAAGAGCCGAGTGTTCGCGAACGAAAGCGTCAACTACCAGCGGGTCGTACATCCGTCCGCGACGCTGCGTCAGAATTTCCAAAGCATCTTCAGCCGAAAGTGCAGGGCGATACGGGCGATGAGACGTAAGCGCGTCATAGCAGTCCACAACCGACAAGATTCGCGCGCCCACCGGAATGTCGGCACCGCGCAATCCATCTGGATACCCGGTTCCATCCCAATTTTCATGGTGGTGCCGAACGATTGGAACTACGGGATAGGGAAAATGGATTGATGAGAGCAGGTCGGCGCCGACGGCGGCATGGGTTTTCATGATCGCGAACTCGCGAGTCGTGAGCCGCCCAGGCTTGTTCAGGATGAACTCAGGGATGGCGAGTTTGCCCATGTCATGCAGGAGGGCCGCCGCCTCAATGGCGCGCAGTTGTTTGTCGTCAGCAACGCCCAGCGCTCTAGCTAGAGCGACTGCGTAACGTTGAACGCGTCTGATGTGTCCATGCGTCACTTGGTCCTTGGCGTCAATCGCCATGGCGAGTGTCTCGATGGTCGAGATATGAAGTCTATTTAGCTCGATCAAATGGTGATGTTCGTCGTTTAGCCGGCCTAGCGTTGTGCGAACCGCTATCACCGACACAACGATCAACGGGAGCAGGAGCGCGATGAGCGCAAAATCTCCCGCATTTAGGAGCACGACGATGATCGCTGCGATCGCCGCGCTCGCCAAATAGCTCGCTGAGAACGATGCAAACTGGCCGCGCCATACAGCGAACGCTGATACGCGTTTTTCGACGGCAACGGCAAGCGCAACGAGCGCAGTATTCAGTGCGAACACTGCGCCAGCGAAAATGTAGAGAGGAAGCACGAAACTGTCGAGTGGCCCGTACTGTGGCGCATGCGGCGTCAGGCCCGTGAGCCAAAAGTATAGATGCGACGATGGCCAGACCGAGATCGCGAGAGCTCCAACATTGAAAGCGACTCGGTGAAACGTCCGCAATTTGCGCGACAAGCGCAAGGACATGACGACCGCATCGATCGACGCCGTCACCGTTCCGGCAGAAGGTCCGTATAGAAGCGTGGACAGGAAGACGAGTGGCTCGGAGACTGAGAGCTTGACTACCGAGCCAGGAATTCTGATCGTGTAGGAACTGATCAGGGTGGCCACGGCCGTTAGACTGAGCCAGGCCGCCGATGGTGGGTGCACCGCGAGATCTACGGCCGAATAGGCGAGGGCCGTGCCACCGATGGTGGGCACGGCCCAAAGATAGATCTTGGCGAGTCGTCGATTGTGCTGCTCGCGCACTATTTGCCTTTTGTTGGCCTGGCGCCGACTCTACTTTACTACTCGCCCCAGATGATAAGCGGCTTCATCACAGTACCTCGAAAGATGTTGGGTGTGGTGGCTTGCTCGGTTCTGCGCGGCTTTAGTCGCCCCAGATGAACGAGTCGCCCCAGATGAACGAGTCGCCCCAGATGAACGAGTCGCCCCAGATGAAGGTGTCACCCCAGATGAA
>CADEDM010000039.1:11269-30814 GCA_902826065.1 uncultured Acidobacteriota bacterium
ACGAGTCGCCCCAGATGAACGAGTCGCCCCAGATGAAGGTGTCACCCCAGATGAACGAGTCGCCCCAGATGAAGGTGTCACCGGCAGCGACGGGCTGACCGGCGAACGGGCTCCACTTAACGACCTCCCGCTTCGCCTTGACACCCCAGCCCTTCGGGAAGAGATCGGCAGTCGTGTGCATCGGGACGACTTGGCCGTCAGCCAGTGCGGTCGTCAGATTGATTTCGCCCGCGCCAACGCCGAGCAGGCCCGCCTCGGGCAGGAAGTCAGCCGACGCCTGCAGCGCCAGCTTGACGCCGAGGGGCGTCAGGCGCGGGTTCGCGTCGATGAGCAGCGCCACCGCGCCGCTGACCACGGCCGCCGCCTGGCTCGTGCCGCTCAGCGTCATGTAGGCGGCCTTGCCCGATCCCACGAGCCGGTCGGGGCGAATCTGGGCCAGGGTCGAGCCCTCGACGCCGGCCGAGGTGATCTGGCTGCCGGGCGCAGCGATGTCGGGCTTGATGATGTGGTCGATCTGCGTCGGACCACGCGAGCTCCAGGGCGCCAGCGTGTCGTCGCGATGCGTCGCGGTGCCGTTGGCGCGCACCGCGCCGACGGTCAGGACGTACGGCGAGTTGCCTGGTGCCGTGACGCTGCCCATCACCGTCTTGCCGTCCGCCGTCTGGCCGAGGTTGCCGGCCGACGCGACGACCACGATGCCGGACTTCACCGCGCGCTCGACGGCCTGGTTGAGCGGGTCGTCCTTGTAGCTCTGGGTCACGGCGGTGCCCAGCGACATGTTGATGACGCGGATGTTGAACTCACCGCGGTGCTCGACGGCCCAGTCCAGCGCCTCGATCACATCGGCGACCTGGCCGGAGCCATCGTCGCCAAGCACTCGCAGGTTGATGAGGTGCGCGCCCGGCGCCATGCCATTCGCGCCCGAGCCCTTCTTCGCGGTGACGTCGTTGCCCGCCACAATGCCGGCGATGTGCGTGCCGTGGCCGTAGCCATCGCGCCCGCGGCCGCGGTTGGAATCCCGCGTGAAGTCCATGTTCGCGACGATCTTGCCGGCCAGCGAACGATGGTTCGAGATGCCGGAGTCGATGACCGCCACGCCGATGCCACGCCCGTTCACGCGGCCCAGCGACGCCACAAGGCCGTTCAGGGCGGCGTCGGCACCGGTGGTCGCCGTGGTCAGCGCCATGTGCGACGTCACGAGCGCGTTGGCCGAGACCTGGGCGACTTCGGCGTCCTGCGTCAGCGAGTCGAGCTGGCCGGCCGGCACCTCGAGTACGAAGCCCCGGCGCAGGCGCTTCTTCACCTGCAGCGGGTGCCGCGTGAGGATGCGGCCGATCGTCGCGTCGTCGCCATCGACGATGACTTCGACGGTCGTCCGGTTCCCCGAGCGCAACTCGCCGGCGAGATCGGCCGACAGCCTGGCGCGGCGCTGATTGCCGGCGGCTGCGGCCGGTGCCGCCAGCGAGAGGGCGACGAGGAGGGCGGCCAGTGCACGGAGGGTCATGTAAGGGTCCAATCCGGGGGGATTAGTGCTTCTGAGTCACGAGAAGGGAGTCCACCACGACGCGCTGCGAGCCGCCGCGCGTGCGAATGGTCTGCAGGACGCCTTCACTGATGCGGTAGTAGACCGTCCGGCGCGAGACGCCGAGGATCTCGGCGGCACGGTCGATGGTCACGCTGCGTCCCAGCTGGGGAAGGGAAGAGGCGCCGCCCGCGTCGTGGGTAGTGTCCATGCTGAACTCCGCCGATATGTATGGCAGGGCGGATGCCAGCGCAGCGTCTGACCTCGACGGCAACCCCTAAGTCGTTGCAGTCGAAGGGTTTGATTGACTAAGATGCGCCGCGTCGCCGAGTCCGAGTGTGGTCGAGCTCGGGGGCAAGCCGTTGACTCCCCCGCGGCGGACGAGCCGGACGCGGCGGTTTGCGTGCAAACGGGGCATTTTCCGGCCTGAATTCGTGCAATGAGGTGATCGGCCAAGTTCTTGGCCGGTCGGCCAACAAGTGAACCGACACTCTCGATTTCCCCTCGTCGCGCTGATCGTCGTCGCCCTGTTGGGCTACCTGTGGTGGATCACGCCCTCGGCGATTCCGCCGCGGCCGGCCACGGCGCTGGCGCGAGGCGGCACGCTGACCGGCGCGCTCCGCGCCGAGCCGCGATCGTTCAACCGTCTCGCCTCGCGCGACCTGTCGACGGAGGTCGTGACCCTGCTCACCCAGGGCAAGCTCGTGCGCGTCAACCGCGCCACGCAGGAACTCGAGCCGTGGCTGGCGGAGCGGTGGACGTCGTCCCCTGACGGCCTGGTCCACACGTTGACGCTGCGCGATGGCCTGCAGTGGTCCGATGGCGCGCCGTTCACCTCCGCGGACGCCGCCTTCACCATCGCCGCGGTGTTCGACCCGAACACGAAGAGCGTCCTCGCCAGCAGCCTCGAGGTCGACGGCGCGCCCATCGGCGTGACCACGCCCGATGCGCGCACGGTGGTGGTCACGTTCCCGCGTCCGTTCGGGCCCGGCATCCGGCTGCTCGACAACGTCGTCATCCTGCCGAAGCACCGGCTCGAGTCCGCCGTGGCGGCCGGCACGCTGTCCCAGGCGTGGGGGCCGACGACGCCACCGGCGGAGCTCGTGGGCATGGGGCCGTTCGTGCTGGCCTCGTACGAGCCGGGCCAGCGGATCACATTCGCCCGCAACCCGCGCTACTGGCGTCGCGACGACACCGGCCAGCCGCTGCCGTACCTCGATCGCCTCGTGCTCGAGATCGTGCCCGATCAGAACGGCGAGCTGCTGGCGTTACAGAGCGGACGCATCGATATCACTCAGCAGCAACTCCGCGCCGACGACTACGCGGCTGCCCGGGAGATGGAGCGCGCCGGCGGCCTGCGGGTGCAGGAAGTGGGCGTCAGTCCCGACCCCGACGTCTTCTTCTTCAACCAGCGCCAGACCGTATGGGCCAAGGATCCGCGCGGTTCGTGGATGGCGACCGAGACGTTCCGCAAGGCGCTGAACCACGCCATCGATCGCGAGGCCTACGCCAACACCGTGTTCCTCGGGGCCGCCGTGCCGGTGCACGGGCCGGTGTCACCCGGCAACAAGAAGTGGTTCTGGCCCGACCTGCCGCGCTATGCCTTCGATCGCGAAAAGGCGTCGGCCCTGCTGACGGAGTTGGGACTCGCCAATCGCGATGCCGACGCGTTCCTCGAAGATGCCGGTGGCCGCGAAGCGCGCTTCACCATGCTGATCTTCAAGGGCAACACCGGCCTCGAGCGTGGCGCGCAGGTGTTGAAGGAAAGCTGGGAGCGCATCGGTGTCGCGGTCGACATCGTGCCGCTCGAGACCGGCGCCCTGGTAGAGCGGATGCTCGGCGGCGCCTTCGACGCTATCTTCTTCAACTACGTGGCCACCGATCCCGATCCCGCCATGCAACGCGACTTCTGGCTGAGCAGCGGCAGCGCGCACATCTGGAACATCGGCCAGAAGACGCCGGCGACGGCGTGGGAACGCGAGATGGACGATCTCGTCGCGCGGCAAGCGGCGGCGGTCGATCCGGCCGAGCGCGTGCGGCTTTTCCGCGACGTGCAGCGAGTATTCAGCGAGCACCTGCCGGCGTTGTACTTCGCGGCGCCGCGGCTCTTCGTGGCCGTCGGCCCGCGGGTCCGGAACGAGACGCCC
The DNA here is from genome assembly GCA_902826065.1 of uncultured Acidobacteriota bacterium. Taxonomy (GTDB): domain Bacteria; phylum Acidobacteriota; class Vicinamibacteria; order Vicinamibacterales; family UBA2999; genus CADEFD01. Next base: position 14,939 of record CADEDM010000039.1, read on the forward strand.
GGCGTCACGCGCCCGCAGTTGCTGTGGAGCGCCGACACGCTGGCCGTCGTTGGCGACGCGCCCGCGCGCTGACCGATGACCCTGGCGCGCTTCGCGGCGGGCCGCGCGCTGAGCGGTGTGATCTTCGCGCTGGTCGTGGCGTCGCTGAGCCTGTTGCTGGCTCACGCGATGGCCGACGACGTCGACGACGACCCGCTCGCCGCTCCCGAGTCGCGCGCGGCTCGACGTGCCGAGCTCGGTCTCGACCGTCCGTTTCTCGAGACCTACGCTCGCTGGCTGGCCGGCCTCGTCCGGCTCGACCTGGGGCAGTCGACGCGCTTCAGGCGACCGGTGCGCGACCTGCTGGGCGAGCGCGCGATCAACACGACGCTGCTGGCGGTCTGTGCCCTGCTCGTCGCGACCGGGCTGGGCCTGCCGCTGGGGCGGCTCTCGGCCGTCGATCCGCACGGTGCCGGTCGCGCCGTGCGCGCGGCCTCGCTGGCGGTGCTCTCGGTGCCACCGCTGATTGGCGCGCTGGCGCTTGTCTTGATCGCGGCGCGCACGGGCTGGCTGCCAACCGGCGGCATGACATCGCGCGAGGGGCTGACCGGCGCCGCATGGGCGGCTGACGTCCTGCGGCACCTGCCACTCCCGGTGCTGGCCCTCGCCCTGCCGATGGCCGCCACCATCGAACGCCTGCAGGCGCGCGCCCTGCTCGACGCCATCGGTCGCCCCTTTGTCGCCGCCAGCCGTGCCCGCGGCCTCGACGCGGACGCCGCCGCGCGCGTGCACGCGTGGCCGGTGTCGCTGGCGCCGGTCATCGGCACCTACGGCGTGCTGGTCGGCGCGCTCTTCAGCGGCTCCTTCATCGTCGAGATCGTCACCGCGTGGCCGGGCCTCGGCCGGCTGATGTTCGACGCGCTGGGCGCGCGTGACACGTGGCTGGTGGCGGGATGCGGCGCCGCTGGCGCCGTGGCGCTGGCGATCGGCACGACGGCCGCGGACGTCGTGCACGCGGCGGTGGATCCACGCGTGCTCGAGGCGCAGCGGTGAGCCGGCGTTCCCTGAGGCTCCTCGGGATCCTGGCGGTGATCGCCGCGCTCAGCCCGTGGCTGGCGCCGTACGGCGCGGTCCAGCGTTTCGACGACCTGCTGTTCGCGCCGCCGATGCCGGTGCACGTCGATGGCGGCGGACTCTACACGCATCCCCTGCGTCTCCTGGACCGCCTCGAACTCCGCTTCGGCGCCGACACCACGCGTCGCACCGGCCTGCCGTGGACGACGCCCGTCGAGGTCGCACCGGTGCTGCTTCTCGGCGCCGATGGCCTCGGCCGCGACGTGCTCTCGCGGGTGCTGCACGGCGCGCGCGCGTCGCTCGGCCTGGCGTTGATCGCGACGATCGGGTCGCTGGTGGCCGGATCGTTGCTCGGGGCGTGGGCCGGCGCGGCGGGCGGCCTCGTGGAACGTGCGGTGCTGCGCGTCGGCGACCTGCTGATCGTGTTGCCGATGTTGTACGTGATCGTCGCGATCCGCGCGGCACTGCCGCTGGTGCTGCCGCTACCGGCAGTGACCACGGTGCTCGCGGTCATCTTCATCGCGCTCGGGTGGCCGCGCATCGCCCGCGGCGTGTGGGCCATCGTGCGGATCGAGGCGCAGGAAGAACACGCGCTCGCCGCCGTCGCCGCCGGCGCGACCCGGTGGCGGGTCGTCACCCGGCACCTGCTGCCGGCGTGCTCCGGCTACCTTGCCGTCCAGGCCGCACTACTGGTGCCCGGCTTCGTGCTCGCGGAGGCCACCCTGTCCTACGTCGGCCTCGGATTTCCGGACAGCGTGCCGAGCTGGGGCACGGCCCTCAGCGAGTCCGCCAACGTGGGCGCGATGACCCGCGCGCCGTGGACCCTGGCCCCCGCCGCCGCCATCTTCCTCGTGGTCCTCGCGACGAACCTCCTGCTCGAGCCGTCAGACGCCGACGTGCCGCCGCCCTCGACGCGCTAGACTCGCAGTCATGCCGTCCATTCCCGCCGGCCTGTACGCGCCGATCGTCACGCCGTTCCGGAACGAGGCCGTGGACGACGCGGCGCTGCGGCGGAACGTCGAGAAGTACCTGCAGACGCGGCTGACCGGCCTGGTGGTGCTGGGATCGAACGGCGAGCACGTGATGCTCGACGACTCGGAGGCGGAGCGCGTGGTCGCCGCGGCGCGATCGGCGATGCCGTCGACCCGCCCGCTCATCGCCGGCACCGGCGCCGAGTCGACGCGGGCCGCCATCGCGGCGACACAGCGGGCTGCCAGGGCCGGGGCGGACGCCGTGCTGGTGCGGACTCCGTCGTTCTTCAAGAACCTGATGACGGCCGACGTCTACGTGCGGCACTACGTCGCCGTGGCCGAGGCCAGCCCGGTGCCGGTACTCCTCTACAACGTCTCGATGTTCACCGGCGTCACCTTGCCGCCCGACGCGGTGGGCCTGCTGGCCGAACATCCGAACATCGTCGGCATGAAGGAATCGGGCAGCGACGCGGCGCTGCTCGGCGAGTACCTCGCGCGCTCGGGACCGGAGTTCTTCGTGCTCGCCGGCAGCGGCGTCACCTACTTCTCGGGGCTCGTCGCCGGCGCATCGGGCGCGATTCTCGCGCTGGCCGGGGTGGTGCCCGACTTGTGCGCCGACGTTCTCGACCACGTGCGCGCGGGACGCTACGCCGACGCCCTGGCGCTCCAGCGCCGGCTGACGCCGCTGGCCCGCGCCATCGGTGGCCAGCACGGCGTACCCGCCGTCAAGGCCGCACTCGACCTGCTGGGGTTCGAAGGCGGCGTGCCGCGGGCGCCACTCGGCCCGGCACCACGCCCGGTCGTGGAGTCGCTGCGTCGCACGCTGACGGACTTGGGATTGCCATTGGCCCAGCCCGCGCCGCTCGACGCCGATCCGGCGACCACCTGACGTGCCATCTGTGGGCGACACGGTGTCGCCGCTGGCGGCCGGAACCACCGCGGGCCTGGAGATTTCCCGTGTCTCGCGACCGCGGCCGCCGCCGCGGCGCGTGGTACAGCAGTTGCACCGCAGCCCTGCGGAGGGCTTTCGTGATGCCGCGCACCCCCGACGCGAGAACCCGACGACGCGGCGCTGCCGGCATGGCCGCGCTGGCGCTCGCCGCTGCCGTCACCGCCGGCTGTGCCTCGAATCCGGTCTCGGGCCGTCGCGAAGTGACGTTGATGAGCGAGGCCGAAGAGATCGCGATCGGCCAGCGCGGCGACGCCGAGATCCGTCGCGAGATGGGCGTCTATCACGACGAAGAAATGCAGCGCTACGTGAGCGGTGTCGGCGAGCGCATCGCCGCGGTCTCGCACCGCCCCAGCCTGCCGTGGACGTTCACGGTGCTCGACGTGCCGGTCGTGAACGCGTTCGCCTTGCCCGGCGGCTACGTCTACGTCACGCGCGGCCTGCTCGCGCACCTCGGCGACGAATCCGAACTGGCCGGCGTGCTCGGCCACGAAGTGGGCCACGTCACGGCGCGCCATGCGTCGCAGCAGTACACGCGCTCGGCCACCGGCTCGCTCGGCGTGTTGCTCGCCAGCATCTTCGTGCCCGGCGTGGCGCCGTTCAGCGATGTGGCGTCGATGGGCCTGGGCACGCTGTTCCTCAAGTACGGCCGCGACGACGAACTCGAGTCGGATCGCCTGGGCGTCGAGTACGCATCGAAGGCCGGCTGGGATCCTGAAAGTGTCCCGCGTTTCCTCACCACGCTGTCGCGGATGGACGCGATGACCACGCGCGGCATCCCCACGTGGCTGTCGACGCACCCCGATCCCGGGTCGCGCGTCGACAAGGCGTTGCCGCTGGCCGCCAAGGCGGGCGAAGGACCGCGCGAACGGCATCGCGACGAGTTCCTGCGCCGACTCGAGGGCATGACCTGGGGCGACGACCCGTCCGAGGGCGTCGTGCAGGCCAATCGCTTCCTGCATCCAGACCTGCGCATCGCGCTCGATTTTCCCGAAGGCTGGGAGGTGCAGAATTCGTCGGATCAGGTCGTCGCCACGCTCGAGGGCGAGAAGCTGCTGATGCTCTTCCGCGCGGCCGACACCGCCCGAGGCGCGTCGCTGGCCGATGGCGCGAAGCGGCACATGCGCGGGCTCGGCTTCACGCTCGAACAGGGCGCCGAGGAACCGGTGGGCGGCATCAACGCGTTCGTCGGTCTCTACAAAGGCAAGGCGAAGCAGGTCGGTCCGGTGCGCGTCCGTGCGGCGCACGTGCCGATCGGTCGCCAGGTCTATCTCGTCGCCGGTGTCGCCCCCGAGGCGCAGTACGCGCAGGTCGAGGCCGAGTTCGAGGCCGCGGTGCGATCGTTCCGCCAGCTCTCCAGCAGTGAGGCCACGCGGGTGCGCCCCAATCGTGTCGGGCTCTACACGACCAGGGCCGGCGACTCCTGGCAAGCCATCGCCCAGCGCGCCGGCAAAGGCCTCGTGCCGGCGACGCGCCTGGCGCTCATGAACGGCTTTGCCGTGAACGTGCAGCCGCCGGCTGGCAGCGTCGTGAAGATCGTCACCGAAGGCTGAGGGAGACTGCGCAAGGCCCACGCACCACGGGCTCTATAATCGAGCCCGATGGCGCGGACGTTCCGCTGGTGGCGCGGGATCGGCGGCGTGCTGGGCGTGGCCTTCGCGTATCTCGCGTACGTCTATCTCACGCTGCCCGACGTCCGGGCGCTGGCTACGACGAATCCCGAGACCACGGCCTTCATCGAGCTGCGCCGTGACGAAGCGCATGCGGCCGGCAAGAGCTTCAACCTGCGCCGTCGCTGGGTGCCGTACGGCCGCGTCTCGAGCCACCTCAAGCGCGCGGTGATCGTGGCCGAGGACAGCGCGTTCTTCGAGCATGAGGGCCTCGACTACGAGCAGATGAAGGAGTCGCTCGAGGCCAGCCTCGAGGACGGCGCGCCGATGCGCGGCGCCAGCACCATCACGCAGCAGCTGGCCAAGAACCTCTACCTCTCGCCGACGCGCAACCCGGTCCGCAAGCTGACGGAGATCTTCATCGCGCGACGGCTCGAGACGGCGCTCAGCAAGCGGCGCATCTTCGAGATCTATCTGAATTCGATCGAATGGGGTGACGGCATCTTCGGCTGCGAGGCCGCCGCGCGTGCCTACTTCGGCAAGAGTGCCGCCGAGCTGGGCCCGGCGGAAGCGGCGCTGATGGCCGGCGCGATCATCAACCCGCGCGTCCACAGCCCCGCGAAGCCGACACGACGTCTGCTGCGGCGCCAGCAGATCATCCTGCGGCGCATGGGCGGCGCCCAGCCACCCGCCGACGTGCCGGCTGGTGGAGACGCTGCCCCGGCCGTGCCGCCGCCCGAGCCGCCGCCGCCCACGACGCCACCACCGCCGCCGTCGTCGTTCAGCGGATGACGCGGCGGGCGCCGACGAAGCGCGAGTTCCAGTAGGGCAGCGCCAGCCGCTCGACGCGGACCACGCCGCGACTGCTCGGTGCGTGCACGAAGGTGTCCTTGTCGACGGCGATGGCGACGTGCGACGCGCCTGGCGCCACGGTCGAAAAGAAGAGCAGGTCGCCGGCGCGTACGCTGTCGCGACGAACCGCCTCGCCGACGGCGTACTGTGCGGCGGTCACGCGCGGCAGGGCGACGCCTTCCTGGCTGAAGACGTAACGCACGAGACCGCTGCAGTCGAATCCACCGGGGTCGGTCCCGCCGTTGCGGTACGGCACGCCCCGCAGGTCGAGCGCGGCGGCGACCACGCGGTGGCCGCGCGCCTCGGCATCCCGGCTGGCCGAGCCGCGGACGGTGCCGCGCGCCGGCGCCTCCCCGGGCGCGGCGACGCGAGGTGGCACGCCGCGTGACGCGCATGCGGCGGCGAGGCTCGAGACGAAGACGAGGACGGCGAGGCGGCGGATCACGGACCTGTCCGCAGTATCGGCGCGACGTGACGATCCGTGCAGCTGTTTCGAAGACGTTCGGCTAAGCCCTTGGTTACCAGCCTTTTACGGGCGCCGCGTCTTGACAACGGCGCAGCCGGCATCGACAATGGAGCGCAATCGATCATGGAGCAGACGCTCCTTCTCAACGCCACCTACGAGCCACTCAAGGTCGTCCACTGGCAGAAGGCCGTCACCCTGTGGTGCCAGGGGAAGGTGGAGATCGTCGCCTCGCACGACCGCGAAGTGCGGGCCGTGTCGTTCAGCCTGCGCCTGCCGTCGGTCATTCGCCTGCTCCGTTACGTCCGCATCAAGACCCGGTTCGACTACGTCCCGTTCTCGCGCGCGAACATCTACGCCCGCGACCAGCACACCTGCCAGTACTGCGCCAGGCACTTCGCGACGCAGGATCTGACGTTCGATCACGTCATCCCGGTCTCGCAAGGCGGCCGGAAGGACTGGGAGAACATCGTCACGTGCTGCGTCGCCTGTAACCGCCGGAAGGGCGGCCGCACGCCGGCCGAAGCACACATGCATCTCGTGCGCGTGCCGCGGCGGCCCGACACCGCGCCGGCCCTGCGCATCACGATCGGCCTGCGCCGCACGCCCGACAGCTGGCGCGATTACCTCTACTGGAACCTCGAACTCGACGGCGACGACGGCTAGGCTGCGTCGCGGATCAGCCGCGCAGACGCGCCGCCACGGCCGCGAAAATCGCCAGGCCCGACTCCACGAGGTCGAGCTCGGGCGAGGCGCCGTGTCCCTGCCGCAGTGCCGCGAAGGCGGCCTCCGTCTGCCGCCGCACCTGTTCGGCCCTGAGCGGCCAGGTGGGATCGACCTTGCCGCGCTCGGCTTCGGCCGCCTCGAGCGCGCGCACCGTCGTCGCCAGCTGCTCGGCGTCGAGTACCGCGATCGGCGCGTGACAATACGGGCATGCGCTGTGCGTCGTGATGTCGATGGCCGCGCCGCAGCCCGTGCAGCGGATCGTCCGCGCTTCGACGCGTAACGACTGCACCTCCGCCTCGCTGAGGTCGCGTACGAAATGGCGGGCGCGCAGGAACGCAGCGAATGCCATCAGCTTGCCGTGGCCCTGCGAACAGCGGAAGTACTCGTAGGGCGTGTCCCGCACGCGGTCGCGCGTCCGCACCAGCCCCACCTGGCACCGCGGACACGGCTTGCGCGCACCGACGGGTTGGCGGGCGCCCTGCGCGGCGCGGCCCATGTCCTCGAACAGCGCCAGCACGCCTCCCGGCGCCAGGTGCAGATCCTCCTGGCCATCGAACCAGACGTGGTTGCAGCCGTGACAGAGGTCGATGGCGATCGTGCGGCCGTAGTGCCCGGCGAGCGTCGCGCTGGCCATCGCGCCGGCACATCCGGGACATGTCATGCCCGGCATCGTACCAAACGGTTCTTGCGGGTGCGCTACGATCGGCGCATGGCGTTTCCCGGGGTGGCGTTGTCGGGCATCGAGCCGCCGGCGGTGCTGCCGGGCGCCCGTCTATGGCTGCGCGGCACCGGCGTGCCGTCGGCGGAGGCGCCGTCGGCCACGGTGACGATCGGCGGCGTGCCGGCGCGACTGCTGTTCGCGGCACCCGATCGCGCCGCTGTTGAAGTGCCCGAGGCGGCCGGCCCCGGACGCGCACCGGTGCGCGCCGCGTGGTCGCCCGGAGCGACGCTGTTCGTCGATGTCGGCGCGCCCCTCGCGACCGGGCTGCACCTCGTCGACAGTCCGGTCGTCGATGCGGCCGGCCGCGTCTATGCCGCATTCAGCGGCCCCCGTGGCCAGGAACTGCCGGTGTCGGTCTATCGCGTCGGTCCCGACGGCGGCCGCGAGCCCTGGGTCGAGGGCATCGTGAACGCGACCAGCCTCACGTTCTCGCCGTCCGGCGTGCTGCACGTCTCGAGCCGTTTCGAGGGCACGGTCTATCGCGTCGACGACACCGGCCAGGCCGAGCCGTTCGCGACCGAGCTCGGGGTGGCCTGCGGTCTCGCGTTCGCGCCCGACGGCACGTTGTTCGTCGGCGATCGCACGGGCACCATTCACCATGTCAGCGCCAGTGGGACGTCCGTGAAGACCTTCGCGTCGCTGCCGCCGAGCGTCGCCGCCTACCATCTCGCGTTCGGCCCGGAAGGTCACCTCTACGTGACCGGCCCGACGATGGCGACGCGCGACGCCCTCTACCGCTTCGACGCGAACGGCCGGTCCGAGGTGCTCGATCACGATTTCGGACGCCCGCAGGGGCTGGCCTTCGATGCGCATGGCGTGCTGCACGTCGTCGATGCGCTCGCCGGCGTGAGCGCCATCTACCGGATGTCGGCCGCGGGGCCGCGGCAGGCCGTCGTCGCCGGGCCCGGGCTCGTCGGCGTGGCGTTCGATCGCGACGGCGCGCTCGTCGCAGCCACGTCCGACGCCGTGTACCGGTTCGCGGCCATTCCCTGATTGCTTCTCCCGCCGGGCGCGACTAACCTGTCCGACGGTCCCGCCATCCGCATGTCCCAGGCGTTCCGCCGCAAGCCCATCGCCGATCTCACCGCCCACGACGGCTCGACGACCGGCCTTCGCCGCGTGCTCGGCGCCGGTGATCTCGTGATGCTCGCCATCGGCGCCGTCATCGGCGCCGGAATCTTCGGTGCGATCGGCACGGCCGCCGCCGGACAGACCGATCCGAGCGGCGCCATCATCCGCTACGGCGCCGGCCCGGCCCTGGTGTTCTCGTTCCTGCTCCTCGGCGCCGCGTGCGCGCTCGCCGCGCTGTGCTACGCCGAGCTGGCGGCGATGATTCCCCAGGCCGGCAGCGCCTATGCCTACGCCTACGCGACGCTGGGCGAGTTCGTGGCCTGGATCATCGGCTGGGATCTCATCCTCGAGTACGCGGTCGGCAACGTCGCGGTCGCGATTTCGTGGGGCGACTACTTCACGACGTTGCTGCGCGGGTTCGGCATCGACCTGCCGGCCTTCCTCACCACCGGCTATCGCACGGCGGTGCTGTCGTCGAACCCGGCCGTGCATGGCTTGATCGACACGGCGCCGCGGCTCATGGGCCTCCCGGTGCTCGTGAACCTGCCGGCGTTCGGCATCGTGGCGTTCATCACGTGGCTGCTGCTGCGCGGCGCTCGTGAGAGCGCCTCCGCCAACAACGTGATGGTCGTCGTGAAGCTGCTGGCGCTGGGGCTGTTCGTCGCCGTCGGCACGGGCGCCATCAACCCGGCCAACTACGAGCCGTTCGCGCCGAACGGCTTCACCGGCATCCATCAGGGCGCCGCGATCGTCTTCTTTGCCTACATCGGTTTCGACGCGATCTCGACCGCCGCGGAAGAGACCACCAACCCGCAGCGCAACCTGCCGATCGGCATCCTCGGCGGCCTGGCGGTGTGCACGCTGATCTACGTGATCGTCGGCGCGGTGCTCACGGGCATGGTGCCGTACCAGCAGCTCGCGGTGGCGGATCCGCTGGCGCGCGCCCTCGAGATCGCCGGCTTCACCACCGTGGGCTGGATCGTGGCGCTTGGCGCCGCCGTGTCGATGACGGCGGTGCTGCTGGTATTCCAGTACGGTCAGCCGCGCATCTTCTTCGCGATGGCGCGCGACGGCCTGCTGCCGAAGTGGGCGGCGACCATCAATCCGAAGACCCGCGTGCCGTCGACGACCACGACCATCACCGGCGTGGCGGTGGCGCTGGCCGCCGCGGTGGGCGACGCTGCCGAGACCTACGATCTGACCAACATCGGCACGCTGTTCGCCTTCGCCATCGTCGCGATCGGCGTGGTCGTGCTGCGCGTCGTCGAGCCGGATCGGCCACGGCCGTTCCGGGTGCCGCTCGTGTGGGCCGTCGGCCCGCTCGGCGCGGCGGCGTGTGCGTTCATCATGATCGGACTGCCGCGGCAGGCGTGGGAGCGGTTCGGTCTGTGGCTCCTGCTGGGACTCGTGGTCTATCTGGGCTACGGGATCCGGCACTCGCGCCTGCGCCAGACGCCCGTTGCATGACCGGGCCGCCGCTGACCCTCCGTATCCAGTCGCTCGGCGGGCGCCTCACCAAGCACCTGCTCGTCGAAGGCGAGACCGCCATCGGCCGCGACGGCAAGGCCGGGTTGACGCTCGACGATGCGCGGGTGTCGCGCCGCCATGCCCTGCTGATGCGCGAGGGCCCGAAGGTGACGGTCACGGACCTCGCCAGCCGCAACGGCACCTTCCTCAATGGCCGCCGCCTGGGCGCCGCCGCCGAGACGCTGACGCCGGGCGACGTGCTGAAGGTGGGCGACTTCACGGTCGTCTTCGAGCCGATCGAGAGCATCCCGTTCGCCGAGGAGCCGGCGGCCGCCGACATGCGGCAGGTGCTGCAGAAGGCGCCGGACGAGCTGTTGTCGTCGATCGACACGCCGGCCGCCCGCCGCGACGTCTCGGCCGAAGGCCTGCGCTTCGAGCTCGACAAGAAGACGCGTGTGCTGGGGCTCTTCTACGAGCTGAGCCGCACGCTCGGCTCGGTGTTCTCGCTGAGCGACGTCTACGACAAGGTGATCGGCATCCTGCTGCAGGTGACGCCGGCGGCGCGCGTCGTCATCTACCAGCGGTCGGAGCGAGCCGAGATGCGGCACGTGGCCTCGGGCACGCGCGAGGGCCGCGCCGGCGGCGCCGGCACCGCCGCTGATGCCGAGGCGCAGCCGCTGCGCGTGAGCCGCACCGTGTTCGACAACGTCGCCCGCCAACGCGTGTCGGTGCTGCTCGAGAACACGCGCCACGACGACGTCGCGGTGCCCGACAGCATGCGCATGCACCAGACGCACTCGGTGATGGCGGCGCCGATCGTCGGGCGCAAGGGGCTGCTGGGCGTGATCTACACCGACCAGCAGGACGTGACCCAGGCGTTCTCGTCCGACGACCTCGACCTGTTGAACGCCGTCGCGGTGCAGACCGGCATCGCCATCGACACCGTGCGCGCCTACGAGGCCCTGCAGCGCGAAGCCAAGGCGCGCGAGAAGTACGAGCGGTTCCTGCCGCAGCAGCTCGTCGACGACGTGATGCTCGACCCCAACCGCGAGATTCGTCCCGGCGGCGCCCGGGTGGCGCTGACGGTCCTGTTCGGCGATCTGCGCGGGTTCACCACGCTGTCGGAGTCGAGCAACCCCGAAGCCGTGGTGGACCGACTGAATCGCTTCTACACGCTGATGAGCGAGGCGATCTTCCGCCACGGCGGCACGCTCGACAAATACCTCGGCGATGGCGTGCTGGCGCTGTTCGGCGCGCCCTACGCCACCGAGCGCGACGCCGTGAAGGCGGTGCGCGCGGCCATCGACATGCAGCGGTCCATGGCCACGTTCAACCAGGAGCTGACCAGCGCCGGCGAGCAGGCCATCGCGATGGGCATCGGCATCAACACCGGGTCCGCGATCGTCGGTTTCGTCGGGTCGGACACACGGCTCGACTACACGGCGATCGGCGACACGGTGAACACGGCCGCCCGCCTCGAGCACCTTGCGAAGCCGGGACAGATCCTGATCAGCGAGCACACCATCCAGGCCCTCGACGCCAGCGTGAACTACACCATGCTCGACGCCGTGCAGGTCAAGGGTCGCGTCGCCCGGCTGCAGATCGCCGAAGTGGCCTGGGCGCGGTAGCCGCGCCAGCTACGGCTTCGTGAACGTCGCCTGCACCGGCTCGGACCCGCCGCAGAGGGTGATCGCCCCGTCGCCAGCCATGCGCGAGCCGTCGAGCGACAATTGCAGCAGCATCTGGTCCGCTGGGAACGGCTGACCGACGTTGCACGGTTGCGGTGGGGACGGCGTGAGGTTGAGCGAGAGCCTCGTCCCTGCCACGATGGCAGAAGCCTCGCCGGCGACGACGCCGTTCGACGAGACGGACTCATAGCGTCCCGCGGCAGATGACGTGTCACCTGCGGTGAGGGTGGCGACGAGGGTGAGCCGTACCGTCCGTGTCGCCCCGCCTCCACTTACCGTGCCCGTCCACGAACCCGCCGCCGGGCTCGCCGGGGTCGGTGCGGCGGGTGATGACTCCGAACACCCTCCAGCCACGATCATCACCACGCAGGCGAGCATGAGCGGACGCGACATTTTCTCCCCCAGAGCCCCGACTCGAGGCAGCCGTCATCGCGGATCGCCGCCCCCGGCAGGCCGGCGTGCCGCGTTCATGGCCCAGACGCCGGACGAGGCGGCGACGATCACCCGGTCGCCGGCCACGGCCACGGGCCACGAGAATCCTCGGCGATAGTCGACCGTCTTCCACAACACCACGCCGGTGGCGGCGTCGATGGCGTGCAGGAAGCCGGACAGAAACGGCACGTAGATCACGCCATCCGCATGCGTGAAGTCGCGCCAGCTCAGCGAACCGAGCCACCCCTGGCGCAGTTGCCATACCTGCTGGTGGGTTGCGACGTCGAACGCGGTCAAGTAGCCGGTGAGCGAGCCGACGATCAGCAGCCCGCCGGCCACGGGCAACCCGCGCAGGTCGCGCTCGGTCGTCGTGATGATGCCGTCTGCGGGACCCGCCAATGCCGGCACGCTCCACTTCAGCGCGCCGGTGGCCAGGTCGATCGCCCACACCCGTCCGTCACCGGATGAAGCGATGGCGACATCGCCGGCGATGACGGGTCCGCCTCCGAGATGGACGTCTTGGGCCTGGGCCTCAGGCACGGGGAAGCGGAACCGCCAGCGTTCGACGCCCGAGTCGGCGTCGACGGCGACCACGCCGCCAGTGTCTGGCGCGGCGAACACGGTGTAGCCCGCGACGACCAGGCCACCGGACACGACCGGCGCGAACACCGTGGTGAGGGGGCCGTCGTCGGCGACGCGCTCGACGACGGCGCTCCACAGTTGACGGCCGGTGCCCGCGTCGATGGCGTAGAGCCGTCCCGACGGCGACCCGGTGAACACGCGCGAACCGGCCGCGGCGCCCAGCGAGATCCCCGGGGCGTAGCCGTCGGCGGGGTGGAAGGTCCACCGGGAGACGCCGGTGGCGGCGTCGTAGGCGTAGACGTCCCAGTCACCCGCGATCACGACGTCACCCGCCACGACCACGCGCATGCCGTCGGTGGTGGCACTGCGTTCGCCGGTCGAGCGCCGCCACAACTCACGGCCGTCATCGAGGGCGAGCGCGAGTACCTGGTGATCCGATGTCAGGGCGAACACGCGGTCGCCGGCGACGGCCGGCAGGCCGCGGCCTCGTGCCGCGACCTGCCACCGTGGCGACTCGCTGGGATCGACGACCGCCTGTGCGGCCACGACGCCCGTGCAGACACTGGCAACGAGCAAGAGAGCGATCCCGCGAGTCATCGTGGGCTCCTAGGGATTCGGCGCGTACCAGATCACGTTGTTGCCGCTGTCGTAGAGGACGATGTATCCGTCGTCCTGCACGCGAAGCTCGGCGCCCGGGATGTCGGGCGTGTCGGTGGCCCAGATCGGCACGCCGTCGCTGCGGTACACGACCAGGTTGCCGTCGCCCTGCATGGTCGCGAACCCCGGACTCGAGCCGTGCGTGCTGCTCGACCACACGGCGCCCTCGGGGCCGTAGAGCACGAGGTTGCCGTCCATCTGGTAGGTGAGGAAGTACGCGCCGTTGGGCGACCGCACGAACTGATCGGGATACAGGCGTTCTCCTCCGCTGAGCGTCGACGCCGGCGGGCTTCCCGGGTTGCCGGGGTTACCTGGATTGCCGGGCGCGCCGCTCCGCGCGCGCAGGCCGATGCGGTTGATCAGGACGTCGTAGAGGGCGTCGGCCGAGGCGTCCTTCTGCAGCATGTGCGCCGGGCCGTAGAAGCCGACGTTCTGCGCATTGCCGGGGAAGTATTGCGAGGGCGTCGGCACGACACCGTCGGTCGAGATGCTGCACGATGGGTCGTAGGTCGTGGCGAAACACCACACGGAGTTGTAGACGAGCAGGTTCGAGATGATCATCGAGGCCTGGATGCGGATGTTCTGCGCCACGCCATCCCACGGCGCGAAGTTGGGGTAGTCGAAGTAGGCGCGAATCGCCTCGAGGCCGCGGATGCCCTCGACGACAGCGCCATGCCCCCAGTACTGCTTGTCGGGCGCGCCCGCGACGAACGGCGCCCCCAGCCACCAGTCGCGCGCGGTGAAGACCATGCCCACCCGGCGTGGCACGGCCGCACTCTCGCGCCCCAGGTTGCCGCCCGAGTTGAGGGATGCCAGCGCCGCCGATCCTGGCTTCATGTCGGCCAGCACCGGCGCCGTCACGATCGGCCAGATGTTCACCGCGATGTCGTTCACGGTGTGCGCGAGGACCGCGCCGAGGGTGGCCACGGCGGCGCGGACCAGCGTCATCCGCGAGCTGAACCAGATGCCGGAGTACTGATTGGTGTGCGAGGCGCCGAGCAGCCAGAGCAGCGTGCTCAACTGCTGACCCGTGTTCAGGTAGTGAAACGCCGCGCCCTGGATGTTGTGCGCCAGGGGCGCGCCGAGGTGCGCGCTGCCGAGCGAGACGATCCCTCCGACGGGACGCTTCGTGCTCAGTTGGCGCGCGACCAGTCCGCCATTGCTGTGGCCGACGATGACCGTGTCGGCCGGCGCCCCGGCGCTGTTCGCCAGGTTGTTGAGGTGATTGGCCTGCGCGTCGAACGGGACGTGCCAGGGCAACTCGGGCAGGGCCGCCGCGATCTGCAGCCGGCCCTGCAGCCGGGTCGCCGTGCCCCACCAGGTGCCGGCGTTGCTGTTGAAGCCGTGCAGGAACACGGTGAGCCGGTCTTGCGCCTGCGCGGGCTGGACGAACCCGAGGGCGAGGGCGGCGACGAGGGCGATGCGGCGCATGGCTAGCGTCCCTCCGTGCCGGTGACGTTGATCTGGGTGCGCTTCGAGACGAAGCGGCGGCCCGAGCCGTCGGTGAGGGCGGTCTCAGACCGCGCCGAGGCCAGGTACCAACGCCCGCCCGGCATCCGGGCGTAACCGAATGTGGTGCGCAGCGCCAGCGCCCCGCCCTTCATGACGTTGATCTCGGCCGGCAGCATCGTGTCGGGCTCGACCAGCGTCTCCGTGTCGCCGTCGCGATCGGCGAGGACGTAGCGCAGCCGGCGTCCGACGCGGCCGCGCGCCTGGCCGTGCCGGCGGGCCAGCGCTGCGGCCCGCCTGGAGACGTCCCGATCGGCGAACACCACGCCCGTCTCGCGTTCGCCGGCGACCGCGGCGGCCGCGGTGTCGTCGAGCGACGCAACGAGCGCTCCCGACTCGTCGTAGACCTGCGTGCCGGCACTTCCCGGGCTGCGCACGATGCGCATGCCGCCGCGAGGATCGCGCAGCGGGCCCTTGTCGAACATGCGGCCGGCGACGAACGTCATCTCGGTCTCGACGCCGCCGTCGACCTGCCGGCGCACCACCCGGTACCGCGTGGTCGGCCGCGCTTCCAGGACGGCGCCGCGCGCGTCGACGATCGACTCTTCCACCACGACCTCCGCCGAGTACATCGGGCTCACCGCCGGCGCTCCCTCCTGCGCGGCACTGCCGCGCGCCCACGCCAGGCCCACGGCCGCCAGCGCCATGCGCCACCCCTTGCTCTGCCTCGTTCCGTGCATCGCCGCCTCGCTTCCTGACCTCGGGTGTGGGTACCTCCTTGTCGCGCGGCAGCGTGCCAGTCGGGGAGCCTCGTGGTGCCGCGGACGCCGGCTGAGGTGCAAGCCGGACGCCACCAGCGGTGCAGCGGCAGCGGCGCCGAGACCGGCAGAATTCCCGCGGGATTCCACGCCGCTGGGACCTGCGGCGGCGGGACCGCGCGGGCACTTCCTTCCCCGGCGGGTAGCGGCTACTCGTGCCGCCGGGGTAGTGAGGGGTAGAATCGGAGGTTGGAGTGCGGCCGGGCGGTCCGGCCATGGCAATGCCTCACGACTCGATTGCGGTGCGCGGCGCCCGCGTCCACAACCTCAAGAACATCGACGTCGATCTGCCCCGCGATCAGCTGGTCGTGATCACGGGCCTGTCGGGGTCGGGCAAGTCGTCGCTCGCCTTCGACACGCTCTACGC
>CADEDM010000040.1 GCA_902826065.1 uncultured Acidobacteriota bacterium
TCGTCAACACGATGATCGAGCAGCTCGGCGTGTTCACCTCGGAAGTGACGCGCGTGGCGCGCGAGGTCGGCACCGACGGCAAGCTCGGGGGCCAGGCGCAGGTCCGGGACGTCAGCGGCGTCTGGAAGGACCTGACCGACAGCGTCAACTCGATGGCCAACAACCTGACGGCGCAGGTGCGGAACATCTCGGAGGTGACGATCGCGGTTGCCAGCGGCGACCTGTCGCGCAAGATCACGGTCGACGTGCGGGGCGAGATCCTGCAGCTCAAGGAGGCCATCAACACGATGGTCGACCAGCTCCGCTCGTTCGCTTCGGAAGTCACGCGCGTCGCCCAGGAAGTCGGCACCGAGGGCCGGCTGGGCGGCCAGGCCGTGGTGCCCGGCGTCGCCGGCACGTGGAAGGACCTGACCGACTCGGTCAACGCGATGGCCCGCAACCTGACCGACCAGGTACGCAACATCGCCGAGGTCACGACCGCGGTGGCCCGCGGCGACCTGTCGCGAAAGATCACCGTCGACGTGCGCGGCGAGATCCGCGAGCTGAAGAACACCATCAACACGATGGTCGACCAGCTCAACGCGTTCGCCTCGGAAGTGACGCGCGTCGCCCGCGAGGTCGGCACCGACGGCAAGCTGGGCGGCCAGGCACAAGTGTCCGGCGTCGCCGGCACCTGGAAGGACCTGACCGACAACGTCAACTTCATGGGCAGCAACCTCACTGCCCAGGTGCGCAACATCGCCGAGGTGGCGACCGCGATTGCCGGCGGCGACCTGTCCAAGAAGATCACGGTCACCGCCAGCGGCGAGATCCTGCTGCTCAAGGAGACTGTCAACACGATGGTCGACCAGCTCAACGCGTTCGCCGGCGAAGTGACGCGCGTCGCCCGCGAGGTCGGCACCGAGGGCCGGCTGGGCGGCCAGGCCAACGTACTCGGTGTGGCCGGCACGTGGAAGGACCTGACCGACAGCGTCAACTCGATGGCCAACAACCTGACGGCGCAGGTGCGCAACATCGCCGACGTCGCCACCGCCATCGCCCGAGGCGACCTGTCGAAGAAGATCACCGTCGACGTCAGCGGCGAGATCCTGCAGTTGAAGCAGACGTTGAACACGATGGTGGATCAGCTGAACGCCTTCGCCGGCGAGGTGACGCGCGTCGCCCGCGAAGTCGGCACGGAAGGCAAGCTGGGCGGCCAGGCCCAGGTGCCGGGCGTGGCCGGCACGTGGAAGGACCTGACCGACAACGTCAACCTGCTGGCCGCCAACCTGACCACGCAGGTGCGCAACATCGCCGAGGTCACGACCGCCGTCGCCCGCGGCGACCTGTCGCGAAAAATCACCGTCGACGCCCGCGGCGAGATCCTCGAGCTGAAGAGCACCATCAACACGATGGTCGACCAGCTCAACGCGTTCGCGGCGGAAGTGACGCGCGTGGCGCGCGAGGTCGGCACCGACGGCAAGCTGGGCGGCCAGGCCCAGGTGCCGGGCGTGGACGGCACGTGGAAGGACCTGACCGACTCGGTCAACGCGATGGCCGGCAACCTGACGGTGCAGCTGCGCGACGTGTCGCGCGTCGCCACGTCGATCGCCCGCGGCGACCTGAGCCAGAAGATCACCGTCGACGTCAGCGGCGAGATCCTGCAGATCAAGGACACGTTCAACACGATGGTCGACCAGTTGAACGCGTTCGCCGGCGAGGTGACGCGCGTCGCCCGCGAGGTCGGCACCGAAGGCCGCCTCGGCGGCCAGGCCAACGTGCGCGGCGTGGCCGGCACGTGGAAGGACCTGACCGACAGCGTCAACTCGATGGCCAACAACCTGACGGCGCAGGTGCGCAACATCGCCGACGTCGCCACCGCCATCGCCCGCGGCGACCTGTCGCGCAAGATCGCGGTCGACGTCAAGGGCGAAGTCCTCGAGTTGAAGAACACCGTCAACACGATGGTCGACCAGCTCAATGCGTTCGCCGCCGAAGTGACGCGCGTCGCCCGCGAGGTCGGCACCGAGGGCAAGCTGGGTGGCCAGGCCCAGGTGCCGGGCGTCGGCGGCACGTGGAAGGACCTGACCGACAACGTCAACTTCATGGCCAGCAACCTGACGGCGCAGGTCCGCAACATCAACGAGGTCGCGATCGCCATCGCCGGCGGCGACCTGTCGAAGAAGATCACGGTGGACGTGCGCGGCGAGATCCTCCTGCTGAAGGAGACGCTCAACACGATGGTCGAGCAGCTGCGCTCGTTCGCGGCGGAAGTGACGCGCGTGGCCCGCGAAGTCGGCACCGACGGGCGGCTCGGCGGCCAGGCGGTCGTGCCAGGCGTCGCCGGCACGTGGAAGGACCTGACCGACAACGTCAACCTGCTGGCCGCCAACCTGACCACGCAGGTGCGCAACATCGCCGAGGTCACCACCGCCGTGGCCCGCGGCGACCTGTCGCGCAAGATCACCGTCGATGTGAAGGGCGAGATTCTCGAGCTGAAGAACACCATCAACACGATGGTCGACCAGCTCAACGCGTTCGCCGCCGAGGTGACCCGCGTCGCCCGCGAAGTGGGCACCGAAGGCCTGCTGGGCGGCCAGGCCCAGGTGCCCGGCGTCGCCGGCACGTGGAAGGACCTCACTGACACCGTCAACGTGATGGCCGCCAACCTCACCGAGCAGGTGCGTGGCATCGTCAAGGTGGTGACCGCCGTCGCCGACGGCGATCTGGAACAGAACCTCACCGTGAAAGCCAAGGGCGAGGTGGCGGCGCTGGCCGAGACCATCAACAACATGACCGGCACGCTGGCCACGTTCGCCGATCAGGTCACGTCGGTGGCGCGCGAAGTCGGCGTCGAGGGCCGGCTCGGCGGCCAGGCCAACGTGCCCGGCGCGGCCGGCACCTGGAAGCACCTGACCGGCAACGTCAACCTGCTGGCCGCCAACCTGACCAACCAGGTGCGCGCCATCGCGGAGGTCGCGACCGCGGTGACCAAGGGCGACCTGACGCGGTCGATTCAGGTCGACGCCCGCGGCGAGGTGGCAGAGCTCAAGGACAACATCAACACGATGATCGACAACCTGCGGTTGACGACCGACCGCAACACCGAGCAGGACTGGCTGAAGACCAACCTGGCCCGGTTCACCGGGATGCTGCAGGGTCAGCGCGACCTCACCACCGTCGGCCAGCTGCTGCTCACCGAGCTGGTGCCGCTCATCGGCGCCCACCAGGGCGTCATCTACCAGATGGACGCCGAGCCCCAGCGGCTGCTGATCCTGGCCAGTTACGCGGACGCCCACGCGAATCCGTATCCGGCCACGCTGCGGCTCGGCGAGGGCTTCGTGGGCCAGTGCGCACGCGACCAGCGGCGCGTGCTGGTGTCGCACGTGCCGCCCGACACCATCACGGTGGGTTCGGTGTTCTTCGAGGCGCTGCCGCGCAACCTCGTCGTGTTCCCGGTCGTGTTCGAGGGCCAGATGAAGGCGGTGCTCGGCCTGGCGTCGCTGCACGAGTTCTCGCCCACGCACCTCACCTTCCTCGAGCAGCTCACCGCGAACATGGGCATCGTGCTGAACAGCATCGAGGCCACCATGCAGACCGAGGCCCTGCTGAAGCAGTCGCAGCAGCTCGCCGGCGAGCTGCAGACCCAGCAGACGGAACTGCAGACGACCAACGACCAGCTGGCGCAGAAAGCGCAGCAGCTGGCCGAACAGAACGTCGAAGTCGAGCGCCAGAACCAGGAGATCGAACAGGCGCGGCGCGCGCTCGAGGAGAAGGCCGCCGAACTGGCGCTGACCTCGAAGTACAAGTCCGAGTTCCTCGCCAACATGTCGCACGAGCTGCGCACGCCGCTCAACAGCATCCTGATCCTCGGCCAGCAGCTCTCCGACAACCCCGACGCCAACCTCAGCGCCCGGCAGGTCGAGTTCGCGCGCACGATTCACGGCGCCGGCACCGACCTGCTCAACCTGATCACGGACATCCTCGACCTGTCGAAGATCGAGTCGGGCACGGTGACGGTCGACACCGAGGACGTCAGCTTCGCGAGCGTCCTCGAGACGGTGCGTCGGAACTTCGCGCACGAGGCCGAGAGCCGCAAGCTGGCGTTCGACGTGCAGCTCGATCCGCGGCTCGGCCGCAGCATCGCCACCGACGCCAAGCGCCTGCAGCAGGTGCTGAAGAACCTGCTCTCGAACGCGTTCAAGTTCACGTCGCAGGGCAGCGTGCGCCTGAGCGTGTCGGCCGCGAGCGGCGGCTGGACCCCGGCCCATCCCATGCTGGGCCAGGCCGGCAGCGTCGTCGCCTTCGAGGTGACCGATACGGGCATCGGCATTCCGGCCGAGAAGCAGCGCATCATCTTCGAGGCCTTCCAGCAGGCCGACGCCAGCACCAGCCGCAAGTACGGCGGCACCGGCCTGGGGCTGGCCATCAGCCGTGACCTGGCGAACCTGCTCGGTGGCGAGATTCAGCTGCGCAGCACCCCCGGCGTCGGCAGCACGTTCACCCTCTACCTGCCGCTGCGCTACGCCGGGGCGATGGACGCCGCCCGCGCCGCGCGCGACAGCGGCGTCGCCGTGCCGGCGCGGGCCCTGCCGTTGCCGGTGGTCCGCATCGCCGAGCCGTTCGAGCGCGTGCCCGACGATCGGGACGAGGCGCAGCCGGGTGACGCGACCCTGCTCATCGTCGAGGACGACGCGCCGTACGCACGCATCCTCGTCGACCTGGCCCACGCGAAGGGTATGAAAGCGCTGGTGGCCGCGACCGGCGCCGAGGCCCTCACGCTGGCCCGCCAGTACCGGCCGGTGGCCGTGTCGCTCGACGTCTTCCTGCCCGACATGCTCGGCTGGACGGTGCTCAGTCACCTCAAGCAGGACCCGGACCTGCGGCACATCCCCGTGCAGATCGTCACGCTGGACGAAGATCGGCGCCACGGGCTGGCGCGCGGCGCCTTCTCGTTCATCAGCAAGCCCACGACGACCGAGGGGCTCGACGCCGCGATTTCCCGCATCCAGGCGTTCACGTCGCCGCGCCGCAAGCGCCTGCTGGTGGTCGAGGACAACGTCGCCGAGCAGAAGAGCATCACGGCGCTGCTCGAACACGACGACATCGAGGTGGTGGTCGCCGGCACCGGCGCCCGCGCCCTGGCCCGGCTCGAGGACGAGTCGTTCGACTGCGTGGTCCTCGACCTGCGGCTGCCCGACATGACCGGCTTCGAGGTGCTCGAGCGCATCAGCCACGACGACACGCTGTCTGACGTGCCGGTGGTGGTGTTCACGGGCCGTGAGCTGTCGGCCGAGGAACAGGCGCAGCTCCATGCCCTCGCCCGCAGCGTGGTGGTGAAGGGCGTCGAGTCGCCGGAGCGGCTGTTCGACGAGACGTCGTTGTTCCTCCACCGGGTCGTCGGCGACCTGCCCGAGGAGAAGCGACGCATGCTCGAGCGCCTCCACCGCTCCGACGACGACCTGGTCGGCAAGTCGGTGCTGGTCGTCGACGACGACGTCCGCAACATCTTCGCGTTGAGCAGCGTGCTGGAACGCCGCGGCATGCAGGTGCTCACCGCCAGCACCGGCAGCGAGGCGACGACGCTGCTCGAGACGACCCCCGGCGTCTCGATGGTGCTGATGGACATCATGATGCCCGAGATGGACGGCTACCAGACGATGCGCCGGATCCGTCAGAACCCGGCGTTGCGGCGCCTGCCGATCGTGGCGCTCACGGCCAAGGCGATGAAGGGCGACCGCGAGAAGTGCTTCGAGGCCGGCGCCTCCGACTATCTCGCCAAGCCGGTGAACACGGAGCAGTTGCTGTCGTCACTGCGCATGTGGCTGCACCGGTAAGGAGCACGGGCGATGGCTGCACCCACCCGGATCGACGGCGTCAACATCCTGCTGGTCGACGACCAGCCGGCGAAGCTGCTGACCTACGAGACCATCCTCGACGAACTGGGCGAGACGCTGCTGAAAGCGAGCTCGGCGACCGAGGCCCTCGAGTGCCTGCTGAAGAACGAGATCGCGGTGGTGCTGGTCGACGTCTGCATGCCCGACCTCGACGGCTACGAGCTGGCGGCGATGATCCGCCAGCACCCGCGGTTCCACGAGACGTCGATCATCTTCGTCTCCGCGGTCATGCACACCGATCTCGATCGGTTGCGGGGCTACGAATGCGGCGCCGTCGACTACATGCCGGTGCCGGTGGTGCCGGCGATCCTCCGGGCCAAGGTCAGCGTCTTCGCCGACCTCTATCGCAAGACCCGGGCCCTGGCCCGGCTCAACGCCGAGCTCGAACGCCGCGTGGCCGATCGCACGGCCGCGCTCGAGTCGTCGACGGCGGCGCTGCGCGACGCCGACAAGCGCAAGGACGAGTTCCTGGCCATGCTGGCGCACGAGCTGCGCAACCCCCTGGCGCCGATTCGCACCGCCGCCCAGCTGCTGCGCCTGAAGGAGCTGCCGGAGGCGCAGCGGATGCGGGCGCGCGACGTCATCGAGCGCCAGGTCGAGCACCTCGTCTACCTGATCGACGATCTGCTGGACGTCTCGCGTATCACGCGCGGCATGATCACGCTGCAGCGCGAGCCGGTGCTGATCGGCGCCATCGTCGCCCGGGCGGTGGAGACGGCACGGCCGGCCCTCGACAGCCGCCGGCACGAGCTGTCGATCGAACTGCCCGAAGAGCTGCTGACGGTCGACGGCGACAAGACCCGCCTCGTGCAACTGCTCGGCAACCTGCTGCACAACGCCGGCAAGTTCACCGACCCGGGCGGCCGGGTCGCGCTGAAGGTGGTGCGCGAGGGCGGCGTCGCGGCGATCAGCGTGAGGGACAGCGGCATCGGCATCGGCGCCGAGCTGCTGCCGCGGGTCTTCGACCTGTTCACCCAGGTCCACGGCACCCCGCACACCCACCAGGGCGGGCTGGGCATCGGCCTGGCGCTCGTGCGCCGGCTCGCCGAGATGCACGGCGGCTCGGTGATGGCCCTGAGCGACGGGCCCGGCCACGGCACCGAGTTCGTCGTGCGACTGCCCCTGCTGCCCTCCCACACGATGCCGTCTGCGGCGCCGGCGCGCGCCCCCGAGGCGCCGGCGATCGACGGGCGCCGCATTCTGATCGCCGACGACAACCACGATGCCGCCGAGACGCTGGCCCTGCAGCTGTCATACGCCGGCCATGAGGTGCGCGTCGCGCACGACGGCGTCGAAGCGATCAGTGTCGGCGAGACGTTCCGGCCCGAGGTGGTACTGCTCGACCTCGGCATGCCGAGGCTCGACGGCTATGCGACGGCCATCGAGATGCGGCTGCGGCCGTGGGGACGTGAAGCGCGGTTGGTCGCGGTCACCGGCTGGGGCCAGGCACACGATCGACAGCAGACGGCGAAGGCGGGATTCCACGCGCACCTGGTGAAGC
The DNA here is from genome assembly GCA_902826065.1 of uncultured Acidobacteriota bacterium. Lineage (GTDB taxonomy): Bacteria > Acidobacteriota > Vicinamibacteria > Vicinamibacterales > UBA2999 > CADEFD01. The sequence goes on from CADEDM010000040.1 coordinate 7,378, forward strand.
CGGTGGCAGACGTCGAACTGCTGCGCGTGCTCGCGCGCGTGACGTCGGCCGACGACGACGCCGGCACGGGGTCTGCGGGCTGAAGGTGACGGGGGACGGAGCGGGAAGGCACACCCCGGGGGATGGGGTGTGATGTGACGAGTAGCTGACGTTACGACTTCTTCGGACGAATCGTGATCTCCGTGGCGACGCGCTCCGCGCCGGTGCCACGGAACTTCACGGTCACTTCGGACCCCTTCGAGTTGGTGAGACCGGCCACGCCTTTGTCGCCGCCAGTGACTTTCGTGGCGTCGTCGTAGCGCAGTGTCTCGCTCATGCCCGTCGCGGTCTTCACCACCAACGTCTTCGTGGTGGCGTCGACGCTGTCCAACTGGCCCTGGATCGTCGTGGCCGCATCCGGCTGCTGCGCACGGGGCTCGGCCGTCATCGGCGGTGGCGTGGGCGTCTGGGCCAGCGCGGATGACGTCGAGACAGCGGTCGTCAGCGCCACGGCGGCGCACATCAAGCTCAAGCGATGGAGACTCATGTGTGATGTCCCTCCTGCATTTCCATGCAGCGAAGACCGTGCCACGCGCGCTCGCGCCGATGCAGGAGGGATTCAGGCAACGGGCCTGGTCGAGCTTTGCGCATCCGATGTGGTGAAACATGACATGACAGGGGTGAGTTCTGCCCGCATTGGGTAAAATCAACACGGTGGCGATCATGCGCAGACGCCCGATGCCGATTCCCGCAGCTCAACCGAGACGATCGCGGCGCTGGCGTCGTGCGGCGCTGGCGCTGCTCTCGCTGCCCGTCATCGCCCTCGCCGCAACCTCGGCGCTGGCCAAGAGCAAGCCTCCCGCACGGGACGCCTCGACGACGCGTGGTCACGGGCGCAGCAAGGAGGCGGCCGCGCGCACGCTGCAGAAGATCGCCGACGCCATCCGCCAGCGCCTGAAGATCGACCGCGCCGTCGCCGTGGAGCTCGTCGACAGCAATCCGTACCTCGTGTCGGTCGAGGCGCCGGAGCAGCCCGATGGCGCGTTCGTGCTGCGCGTCGAAGCGCAGATGCTCGAGTTGCTTTCCGACGACGAGATGGAAGCCGTGCTCGCCCACGAGCTCGGCCACGTCTGGATCTTCACGCACCATCCCTACCTGCAGACCGAGTTGCTCGCCAACCAGGTGGCGATGCGGGCCGTCAGCCGCGAGGCGCTGGCGCGGGTCTACGGCAAGGTGTGGAAGGACGGCGCAAAGGGCGACCTGGTGGCGTTCCTCGGCAACGCCGAGCAGTAGGCGGCGCTCAGTCCAGGACGATCCCGGGCGACCAGCCGCTCTGCGCCAGGAACGCGCGCGCGTCGGTCATCGCGATCATCTCGCCGACGGCGGCGCGCCGATCGGACGCGCGCCGGTAATAGGCCTTGGCCACGCGGTAGCCCACCCAGTAACCGAGCTGTCCCACGTCGTCGGCGGTCGTGTTGTCGACCCAGGCGGAGAGATCCCTGGTGTCCGCCGCGGCCACGAATCGCGTCTCGATCTCGCGCTCGCGGCCGCTCGCCGACGGTCCGACCGCCACGTTCGAGATCCCGCCGGAGATCAGCTCGCCCACGAACTCGGCAATCCCTTCGAGCAGCGACCGCTGCAGCACCGTGAGGTCCTCGGTGCTGGCGAGCACCGGCGCCTGCTGCGCGTGGATGTACTCGTGGGCGATGACGTGGACGAAGCGATCGTCGACATCGGCGCCAAGCACCCGCGCCGCCGTCGCCGAGCACATGCCTTCGAGGCCGATCTGCACGCCGTCGCCAGGCCCCGCGATCGCCAGCGGCCGGCCGCGGCTCACGAGAATCGTGACCGGCGGCCGCTGCGCCTGCGGATACAGCTCGACCAGCCGGGCGAACGTCCGCTCGAGACGCGCGCGCACGCGCGGCAGCGCCGGCAGGCACGCGCGCGCGTTGGTGTAGAGGCCGGGGTCGGCGGCGATGGCCTGGGCGATGCGCTCGCCCGTCACGTTGCGCACACGGGCCAGGTGCGTCAACCCCACGCTGCCCTCGTCGAGGTACTCGCGCTGCAGGCGCTCGGCGGAGGGCCGGCCGCCGCTGGCGTCGTAGACGCGGAAGAAGCGGTCGACGTCGTCGGTGTGGATGGCGATTGGCGACGACCCGGCCGGCTGTTGGGCACGCGTCGCCACCACCGCCAGCAGCGCCATCACCATCAGCGTCGCGGCCCGTCGAGTCATGGGCTACCGCCGGCGCGAGTCGCCGCTCCACTCGCGCACGTGCAGACGGCCGACGTGGAGTGCGTCGATCTCGACGACGCGGAGGCGGGTGCGCCGGATCGCGAGCCGGCCGATCATCAGGCGGCCGATCGCCAACGTCCCGATCGCGATGGCGCCGGCCGCGAGCGCGCCGATCGCCAGGGCGCCAATCGCCTGCGCCTTGGTGGCCTGCGCGCCAATGGCTTGCGCGCCGATGGCCCCGGCGCCGACCGCCGTCGCCGGCGTGCGGGTCGAGGGCCGGCGTTCAAGGCGCTCCTTCATGCTGCAGTTGTACGCGGGACACGGGGCCGCTGTAAATGCCGCCTCGACAATCGGTGGGCCCGGCGGCGCGCCGCGGCCTACGGCCGGCGCGAGCTGAAGGTCAGTCCTATAGAACGCGGCACCGGGTTGTAGGCGCGGCCGTAGTCGGGCGCCGTGACGTTGACCTGCATGTCGCGCTCGGCGCCGCTGCCGAAGGCGTTGTAGACCTTGAGGCCGGCGTTGAAGTGGAACCGCCGGAACCGCCACGGCCGCACCAGCGAGAAGTCGAGGGTCGCCACCGTCGGCAGGCGACCGGTGCGGTTACGCGCGCCGACGAAGTCCTGGAACTCGTCGACCGCGGTGAACGGGAAGCCGGTGCGCCATTCGAACACCGGCGCCAGCACCCAGCGGCCGACGAGGGCCTGCGAGCCGCGGATGATCAGGCGGTTCGGCACGTCGGTCGGGCTCAGCCAGTGCTCGTTGGGCCGGATGATCGGGTCCTTGAAGTTGCCGAAATGGGCGTCGTAGTCGTTGAGGTCGCGGGTGCTGCGGGTGCGCACGTACGACACGGTGAGATCGCGGTTCTCCGCCCCGAGATAGCGGCCGGTGACTTCCCACTCCCAATACTTCGACTCGCCGCGCGAGTCGAGGGTCAAGGTGCCCCGCGCCCGGTCGGGGTCGACGATCGCGTCGTGGCTGCCGTCGCGAATGAGATACGCGGCCTTGAAGAACAGCCGGCGCCCGAAGCGCTGGTCCCAGGCGATGGTGCCGACCAGGCTCTCCGGCGTCTCGAGTGGACCGATGACGTGGCGCAGCGTGACCGGCGCGCCGAGCGGCCGGCCATCGGCGGCGTAGCGCGTCACCGTCGCCACCGGCAACTGGCCGAACGCGCCGAGGTTCAGCGGGGTGCGCTGGGCGAACTTGCCGATGCCGCCGCGCAGAATCCCGCGTCCTTCCGGCAGCAGGCTCAGCGCGACCCCGGCGCGCGGCGAGTAGTTGACCTGTTCGACGACGTCGTCGCGATCGATGCGGAAACCGAGCTCGAACATCACCCGGTCGGTGAGCCGCCAGCGATCCTGCGCGAAGAGCGACAGTTCCAGGCCGGTGACCTTGGGATGCGTGAGCGACGGGGCGTAGGTGCTGCGCTCGGCCAGGGTGCCGTCGAGCCGGCGGACCTCGACGTCCTGGTTGAAGTTGTCGCCGTCGTAGCCGGACCGCTGCAGGTCGACGCCGAACTTGAAGACGTGCTGGCCGGCCATGTCCTTCGACACCGTCAGCGCCTCGACCACCTGCACGCTGTGCACGTGCCGCTCTTCGCGGTTGAAGTAGTGGCCGCTCTGCCCCTGCGGCGCGTAGACCATCGGGCGCGTGCCCTTGCTGGTCATGTCGACTTCGAAGCGACGCGCCGCCACCGTCGACTCGAGCACCATCCAGTCCGCCAGGATCACCCGGTCGACCAGCCCGCCGGCGAACCCCTCCTGCGTGAAGTTCGGGGTCGCCTCCGACGCGCGAAAGGTCATCAGCGTCGGGTTGGTGATCTTGCGCGGGAAGTAGACCACCGTGCCGACCATGGTGTGGCGTGCCGACAGGTTCGCGTCGAGGCGCGTGAACGAGTCGAAGCTGTCGACCCCGAGATCGGGTTGCCCGGGCAGGCTGCGCACCGGCGTCCGCAGGTAGCGGTACTGCATGTACTGCCCGATCTGCAGGCGATCGCGTTTCAGCGGGCCGGCGAACGACAGGCGCGGCTCGAGCTTGTTGATGAGACCGCGGCCGAAGCCGGGCATCAGGTTCTCGGCCTTCACGGTCCAGTCGTTGCTGCCGCGTCGCGTCGTCACCTGGGTGACGCTGGTCGAGAACCGCCCGTACTCGGCGGCGAACGGATTCGACAGGATCTCCACGGACTCGACCGCGCCACTCGGCAGCTCGAGGTCGAAGTCGCCGGTCGACGGGTCGTTCAGGCTGGCGCTGCTCAACTGGATGGCGCCGGTGGTCGGCGTGCCGCCCTTGACCCGCAGCCGTCCTTCGGGCCCGCGGATGACGCTCGGCAGCAGCGTCATCAACGACTGGAAGTCGTCGCCGGCCAGCGGCTGCACGTCCATCTTGGTGCCGGTGAGCGCGTCGCTCACGGCCACCGGCTGCACGCTCTCGGTGGGCGAATTGCTGGTGGCGACGACATTGACGCTCTCGCGGACGAACGTCAGGCGCATTTCCAGGAGCACCTGTGCCGTGCCGCCGGCGCGGACCTCGAACGGCGGCGAGTCGGCGTCGACGAAGCCGTCGCGGACGGCGTGGACCACGTACTGGCCCACCGGCACTCCGGGGAACGCGACCTGGCCGACGTTGTCGCTGGTCGTGCGCGCGATGGCCATGCTCGACCCGACGGGCAGCAGGTCCACGGAGACCATCGGCAGCCGCAACGACTCGAGCGTCACCGTCACCACGACGTGGCCGCTGTCGGCGTCGGGCTGACCCGGGGTCTGCGCCTCGGCGGCGCGGGTCGCCATCCCGCAGGCGCAGGCGACGAGTGCCGCTGCCCAACGGGCCCTGCTGACGCGACGTGGGCGACGGGACTCAGGAGGTGGTGAGGCGGGGGTTGCCTCGGGATGCACCGGCACGGTCGATCTCGATCCTCCTGCGCCCGAAAGGTGGCGCTCCGGAGATTACCGCAGATGGCCGGTGGTGCTGGTCGGTGAGAGAAAAAAGGCGATCGGGGCCAGACGGGCCCCGATCGCCGTGGTGGCAGGCTGATGGCCCTCGGCACGAGGGCCACGCCTGCCGGACAGGGACACGCGGGTCCCCGGCGACGGCCTCAACGGGCGACGTTGAGGATGACGCCCGCATAGACGCGATGGCCGTAGCGGGTGTCCTGGCCCCAGAACGCCGGGGCGTCGTCCTTGCCGCGTACCGCGATGAAGCGGTAGTCGGCCCGCAGGCCCCAGCGTCCGGCGAACCACTTGAGGCCGCCGCCGACGTTGCCCGTGAGGAACGTCTCGGTGTCGTTCACGCCGACGTCGGCGCGCTCGAAGAGCGTCTGGCCGCCGACGCCGCCCGTCACATAGGGCACGAGCGATCGGCCGGGCGCGTGGAAGACCAGATTGCCGCTGTAGTTCAGCAGATGCGGCGTGCGTTCCCCGGTGAACCGGGTGTTGTTGACGTCGAAGTCCTGCGAGACGCCGAGCGCCCCGCTGACTTCGGCCTCGACGCCGACGTACGGCGTGACGTTGTAGGCGAGGCTGGCGCCGAGATCGTAGCTGCCGAAGGCCGGGGCCTTGGCGTCGTTGGACTCGGTGAAGAAGGTGCCGCCGCCGGGAATGATCGTGACGTCGACCAGACCCGGACCGGGAGCGGACTCGGACGACTGCGCCCGGGCTTGAGGAACAGCGATGACGCCGAGGATGGCTGCGAAGACGAGCGAACGGTACTTCATGGCAATGGACTCCGTGGGGTTGTTGGTGCAGGTATTCCACCCAGCGCCTTGTAGACGGCGATGACGCTGGTGAACACACCGGACTCCGCGGCCGCGACCGCGTCCGCGGCCTGCAGTTCGGTGCGTTCCGCGTCGAGCAGGGCGAGAAAGTCAGCTGCACCCTCCCGATAGCGCACACGGGCTATCGTGGCGGCGCGACTGCTCTCGCGCGCCTGCTCGACGAGCTTGACGAGGCGGTGTTGATCCTCGCGATAGGCGACGAGCGCGTTCTCGGTCTCTTCGAGCGCGCCCAGCACGACCTGTTCGAACGCGGCGACCGACTCGCGCGTCGCGCCCTCGGCGCCGCGCAGACGCGCCCGCGCGCTGCCCAGGTCGAAGGCGGCCCAGGACAGGGCCGGTGTCACCGCCCACGCGCGCGTATCGGCGACGTCGAACACGTTGCCGCGACCGGCCAGCAGACCGAGGAACCCGCTGATGGTGATGCGCGGGTAGAGCGCCGCGGCGGCGACAGCTTCACCGGCCGTGGCGGCCGCCAGCCGCCGCTCGGCCGCACGCACGTCGGGACGGCGGCGCAGCAGTGTGTCCGGCCCGCCGATCGCCAGGGCCCGGGCCAGCACCGGGTACGGCCGCGGCGACAGGTCGGTCTCGAGCGCGGCAGGCTGCGCGCCGGTCAGCACGGCCAGGCGGAACTGCCGCCGAGCCAGGGCGCTGCGCAGCGGGGGGATGCTGGCCTCCACGGCCGCCGTCTGGGCGGCGGCGCTGGCGACGTCCTGCGGCTGGCCGAAGCCTTCACGTTCGCGCACCTGGCTGAGGCGCAGCGTCTCCCGCTGGTTCGCCAGGTTGCGCTCCGCGACGGCGAGGCGCTGCTGCAGGCCGCGCAGCTCGTAGTAGGTGCGGCCCACCTCGGCGGCCACGCTCACGCGCACGGCATCGCGCGTGGCGGCGAAGCTGTCGGCCGTGGCCGCGGCCCACAGCACCTGGTTGCGCACCCGGCCGAACACGTCCAGTTCCCAGAAGGCGTCGAAGCCGGCGCGGTAGGTGGAGATGGTGCGCGGTTCCTCCGAGAACCCGGGGATGGTCTGGCTGCGCCGTTCGGCGCTGGCGCCGGCGGTGGCCGTCGGAAAACGGTCGAGCCGCAGGTCGTCGAAGACCGCCCGCGCCTGATCGAGGCGCGCCACGGCGATGCGCACGTCGTGGTTCGCCTCGAGGGCGCGGCCGATCAGCGCGTCGAGGACCGGGTCCTCGAACTGCGCCCACCACCGCAGCTCGAACGGCTGCTCGACCACCGCCGCGGTCGCCACGGTGGCGAGCGCAGGCGTCTCGAGCGCGGGCGCGCGATACGGCGGGCGCACGGCGCAGGCGGCCAGCGACAGCGCCAGGACAACGGGAAGAATCGATCTCATGGCTACTGCCCTTCTGCCGGCGCGGGCGCGTCGAGGCGCGGTCGTTCCGTCGTGCGGCTCATGCGGTCGGCCAGCCGGCCGACCAGGGTGTAGAAGACGGGCGTGAGATACAGCCCGAACAGGGTGACGCCGAGCATGCCGGCGAACACCGCCACGCCCATCGCGCGGCGGATCTCGAAGCCGGCGCCCGACGAGAACACCAGCGGCACGACGCCCATGATGAACGCCAGCGACGTCATCAGAATCGGGCGCAGCCGGATGCGGCAGGCCTCGAGCACGGCGTCGACGTGCGACACACCGTCGGCCTCACGTTCCCTGGCGAACTCGACGATCAGAATCGCGTTCTTGCAGGCCAGCCCGGCGAGCACCAGGAAGCTGATCTGCGTGAACACGTTGTTGTCGCCGCCGGTGAGCCACACGCCGGCGAGCGCCGAGCACAGCACCATCGGCACGATGAGGATCACGGTGAGCGGCAGGGTCCAGCTCTCGTAGAGGGCGGCCAGCACCATGTAGACCAGCAGCACGCACAGGGGGAAGACGAGCAGCATCGTGTTGCCCGAGAGCAGCTCCTGGTAGGCCAGCTCGGTCCACTCGAACGACATCCCCGAGGGCAGCTGCTGCCGCAGGACGTCGGCGATCGCCGCCTGCGCCTGCCCCGAGCTGAACCCGGGCGCCGGGCCGCCGTTGATCTCGGCGGCGGGATAGCCGTTGTAGTGCATCACCTGGTCGGGACCGTAGCTGCGGGTCACCGTGACCAGTGAGCCGAGCGGCACCATCTCGCCGCGGTCGTTGCGCGTCTGCAGGCGCCGGATCTGCTCGGGCTGCAGGCGGAATCCCGCTTCGGCCTGCGCGTTCACCTGGTAGGTGCGGCCGAAGCGGTTGAAGTCGTTGACGTAGAGCGAGCCGAGGTAGAGCTGCAGCGTCTCGAACACGTCGGTCAGCGCCACGCCGTAGCTCTTGACGCGCTCGCGATCGACGTCGGCCTGAATCTGCGGCACGCTGACCTGGAAGCTCGAGAACGTCCCGGCCAGCGACGGCTGGGCGCGGCCCTTGTCGAGGCTGGCCTGCAACTGCGCGTAGAGCTCCTCGAAGCCGGCGCCGCCGCGATCCTCGACGTAGAGCTTGAAGCCGCCCACGGTGCCGAGTCCCTGCACCGGCGGCGGCGGGAAGATGGCGACGATCGACTCCGGGATCTCGGCGTAGAACGCCTGGTTGAGTGCGCCGACGATGGCCCCGGCGCTGAGATCGGGCGTCGTGCGTTCCTCGGCCGGCTTCAGCACCACGAAGGCGATGCCGGCGTTGGGGGCGTTGACGAAGCCGTTGATCGACAGCCCCGGAAACGCCACCGAGCTCAGCACGCCCGGGTGCTTGAGGGCGATGTCGGTCATGCGGCGGATGACGGCGTCGCTGCGATCCAGCGTGGCGCCGTCGGGCAGCTGCGCGAACGCCACCAGGTACTCCTTGTCCTGCGTGGGGACGAAGCCCTGCGGCACCTTCGCGAAGCCCACCCCCGTGAGGCCGATCAGGCCGGCGTAGAGCACCACCGCCACCACCGAGACGCGCAGCACGCGCGCCACGCCGGCGGAGTAGGCGGTGGACGCGCGGCCGAACACGGCGTTGAAGCCGCGGAAGAACCAGCCGAAGAGCCGGTCGGCCGCCCGCTGGACGACGTCGCGCGAGGCATCGCGCGGCTTGAGCAGCCGCGACGCCAGGGCCGGGCTGAGGGTCAGCGAGTTGATCGCCGAGATCACCGTCGAGAACGCGATGGTGAGCGCGAACTGCCGGTAGAACTGGCCGGTGAGGCCGCTGACGAAGGCCGTCGGCACGAACACCGCGCACAGCACCAGGGCGATGGCGATGATCGGCCCGGAGACCTCTTCCATGGCGCGGCGGGTGGCGGCGATCGGCGTCATCCCGTGTTCGATGTGCCGCTCGACGTTCTCCACGACGACGATCGCGTCGTCGACGACGATGCCGATCGAGAGCACGAGGCCGAAGAGCGACAGCGTGTTCAGCGAGAAGCCGAACGCATACATGACCGCGAAGGTGCCGACGAGCGACACCGGCACGGCGACCAGCGGGATGATCGAGGCCCGCCACGTCTGCAGGAACACCATCACCACCAGCACGACCAGCGCGATGGCCTCGAACAAGGTCTCGACCACGCTCTCGATGGAACTTCTGACGAACCGCGTCGGGTCGTAGACGATGCGGTAGTCGACGCCCTCCGGGAAATCCTTCTTCAGCAGATCCATCGTGGCGCGCACCTGATCCGAGGCGTCGAGGGCGTTGGTGCCCGGCCGCTGGAAGATGCCGATCGCCACGGCCGGCTTGTTGTCGAGCAGGCTGCGCAGCGCGTAGATGTTCGAGCCCAGCTCGACGCGGCCGACGTCGCGCACGCGGGTGATCTGGCCGTCGCGTGTCGCCCGCACGACGATGTCGCCGAATTCCTGCTCGGTCGTCAGCCGGCCGCGCGTGCTCACCGACAACTGGAACTGCGTGTCGGTCGGGGCCGGCGGCGCACCGAGCACGCCGGCAGCCACCTGCACGTTCTGCTCGCGGATGGCGCGAATGACGTCGCTGGTGGTCAGGGCCCGTGAGGCCAGGCGGTCCGGGTCGAGCCAGATCCGCATGCTGTACTCGCCGGCGCCGAAGACCTGGGCCGCGCCGACGCCGCCGATCTTCCCCAGTTCGTCCTTGACGCGGAGGTAGGCGTAGTTGGCGAGGTAGAGGTTGTCGTAGCGCTCGTCGGGTGAGACGAGGTGCACGACCATGATGAAGTCGGGCGTGGCTTTTTCGGTGACCACGCCGATGCGCTGTACCTCGGCGGGGAGCCGCGGCAGCGCCTGGGCGACGCGGTTCTGCACCTGCACCTGCGCGGTGTCGAGGTCGGTGCCCAGCGCGAACGTGATCGTCAGCTGCACGCGGCCGTCGGAGGTCGACTGCGAGAACTGGTAGAGCATGCCCTCGAGGCCGTTGAGCTGCTGCTCGAGCGGCGACGCCACGGTCTCGGCGATCACCTTGGGATTGGCGCCCGGATAGGCGGCGCGCACGATCACCGTGGGCGGCACGACCTGCGGGTACTCGCCGATCGGCAGCCGGGGCAGAGCCAGGGCGCCGGCGGCGACGATCGCCAGCGACAGCACGGCCGCGAAGATCGGCCGGTCGATGAAGAACCTCGAGATGTTCATGACGTCCTCACTGCGCCACGGCGGGCGCCGCCGCCGACCGCGTCGCGCCGTCGGCCGCGGTCTCGATCACCGGCACCACGGCCATACCGGGACGAATCCGCTGCAGTCCGTTGACCACCACGGGCTCCCCCACCGCGAGGCCGCTGCGCACCACGCGCAGGCCGTCGACGATGGGCCCCAGCGTCACCGGCCGATACGCGACCTCGTTCGTCGGCGAGACGACGAAGACGAACTTCCGGCTCAGGTCGGTGCCCACGGCGCGATCCTCGATGAGCAGGCTGCGGGCCTGGCGGGCGGCGGCCAGCCGCAGGCGCACGAACAGGCCGGGCGTGAGCTGCCCGTCGGCGTTGCGGAAGACGGCGCGGCCGCGGATCGTGCCGGTGGAGCGATCGAGCTGGTTGTCGAGGAAGTCGAGCTTCCCCTCGCGCGGGTAGCCGTCCTCGTTCGCCAGCGCCATCTGGATCCGGCGCTCGAGGCTGCGGCGGCTGGCGCCGCTCGTGTAGCGCAGGTAGACCTGCTCGTCGGCGTCGAACGACGCGTAGACGGGATCGAGGGAGACGACCGTGGTCAGCAGCGTCGCCTCGCCGGGGCCGCTCGACACCAGGTTGCCCTCGGTGACGATGGCGCGGCCGACGCGGCCGGCGATGGGCGCGGTGACGCGCGTGAACTCGAGGTTCAACGAGGCGGCCCGCAACCCGGCCTCGACGGCCGCGACCTGGGCCGCCGACTCCAGCGCGAACGAGGCCCGCCGGTCGCGTTCCTCACCGGCGATGGCGTGCTCGTCCTCGAGGCGCTTGGCCCGGGCCAGCTCGCTGTTGGCGCGTTCGACCGTGGCGCGGGCCCGCGTCAGCTCGGCCTGCAGCCGGTCGACCTCGGCCTGGAACGGCCGCGGGTCGATCTGGAACAGCAGGTCGCCCTGGCGGACCAGGGCGCCTTCCGAGAAGCGCACGGCCGAGACGTAGCCCGACACGCGCGGCCGGACTTCGACCGAGTCGACGGCCTCGAGGCGGCCGGTGAACTCGTCCCACTCGATGACGTCGCGCTCGACGACGTTGACGACGCCGATGCGGGGCGGCGGCGGCGGTCCCTGCTGCGCCGCGGTCGGGGTGCAGGCAGCCGCAAGGCTGGAAAACACGATCGGCACGAGTGCGATCGACACGCCGCGCAGGCGGCGTGATGCGGTGGTGGTGTGTGCGTCCATGCCCCGCAGTGTCGCGCTCGGGTGGCAGCGTGAACAATCGGGCAGTGGTCCCATTCCGGCCTCACTCGGCAGGGCGAGCCGCGGCTTCTCCGTGCGGGCGAGGACGATCTGCGACTTTTGGACGAGGCGCTCCTCGGCCTTGAGGCCAGCTCGCCGCGGCGGGGCCGCCTGGCCGATAATCGGAGCAGCTGACACGAGCCTGCTGGCCTGCCAGGGCCCGGAGCAACGACATGAGCGAAGACGAAGCCGTCGTGGACCGCATCGCAGACGCCCCCGCCGCTCCGGCGCAGAGTTCGTGCGACGCCGGCTGGATCGACGATCAGACGCGGCGGGTGCTGGCGACCGGCGATGTCGCGGCGCTGCGCGCTGCGCTCGTCACCGCGACGGCGGAACGGCGCCGGGCCGAGTGCCTGGTGAGCATCCAGAGCGAGGTCACGCAGTCCACGCTCGATCTGCTCGTCCGCGTCCCCAACCTCGACGCCTTCTTCCGCGCGCAGCTGGCCACGCTCGCCGAGCAGGGCGAGAGCCAGGCCGCGGGCATCTGGCTGATCGACGACGACAAGCAGTGCTGCGATTTCTGGATGGGGCACCTGTTCGGCGAGGTGTTCGACGCGAACACGCTCGGGCCGACGCTGTTCCCGCGCCTGGCCATGGCGCAGTTCCTCTACGAATACAAGGCCGGCTGGGACCGGACCATGGTGTTTCCCTACGACGACACACGCCTGCCGTCGATCGTGGGCGACTTCAATCGCGACAAGCAGCTGATGTTCACCGTGGTGTCGCCACTGATTCTCGGCGGCAAGACGCTGGGGTGGATCACGCTGTGCGTGGCCGACGAGCCGGCCGGCGGCTCGTGGTGGCGCATCGCGCTCGTGGAGGCCATGGCGCGCCACGTGGCACTGGCCTGGCACAAGAGCCGCCTCCACGACCAGATGCGCGCCGAAGAGCGCCGCAAGGGCATCCTCGAGGAACGCAACCGCCTCGCGCGCGACATCCACGACAACCTGGCGCAGGGCTTCGGCGCCATCCTGATGCAGTTGCAGGCGGCGCAGCGCGAGGGGAAGGACCTGCCGCCGTCGGTGGCGCGCAGCATCGACATCGCCGTCGACATGGCGCGCACGCACATGGTCGAAGCGCGCCGGTCGGTCGGGGCCCTTCGCCCGATCGTCAGCAGCGACGAAGACCTGACGCGCGCCATTCGCCGCGTCGCTGACCTGGTGCAGAAGAGCACCGACGTGCCGATCGCGCTCGAGGTCGACGAGCTGCCCCGCTTCGGCGACGGCGTCGAACGCGAGGTGCTCGGCATCGCGCAGGAGGCGCTGACCAACGCCGCCCGCCACGCCCGCGCCGGCCGCATCACGGTACGGGCCTCGACCGTGCGATCGATCGGCCTGCGCCTGTCGATCGCCGACGACGGCCGTGGCGTGCCGCGCGAACGGTCCGCGGCCGGCTTCGGCATGGCCATCATGCAGGAACGCGCCGATCGCATCGGCGCCTCACTCACCATCGTGACGGCGCCGCGCAACGGCACCGAGGTGGTGCTGGCCTGGGAGCCGTCGCAGTTGCCGACGCAGATCCATGGTTTCAACTGATTCGTCGCGGCCACCGGCCAGCGTGATGCTCGTCGACGACCATGCGCTGCTGCGCACGGGCGTCGCCAACATCATCAACCAGGAGGCCGACCTCAAGGTCGTGGCCGAGGCCGGCAACGGGCTCGAGGCGCTCGAGGTCTACGATCGCGTCCGGCCCGACGTCACGCTGCTCGACCTGCGGATGCCGTTGATGGAAGGCGTCGAGGTGGTGCGGCGGCTGCGCGAACGCGATCCGCGGGCACGCGTCATCATCCTCACCACCTACGACACCGACGAGGAGATCACGCGGGCGCTGCGCGCCGGGGCCAAGGCCTACGTGCTGAAGGACATCGCCGCCGACGAGCTCGTCACCTGCATCCGCGACGTCCTGGCCGGCAAGACCTACCTGGCGCCGGCGGCCGCCGCCAAGCTGGCCGAGGACGTCACCCGCGTGCAGCTCACGCCGCGCGAACTCGCGTCCCTGCGGCTGATGGCCGACGGGAAGTCGAACAAGGAGATCGCCAACGAGCTCGGCATCAGCGATCGCACCGTCAAGACCCACCTCGGCCACCTGTTCGAGAAGCTGGGCGTGACCAGCCGCACCGAAGCGGTCAAGGTGGCGACGCGACGCGGGCTCGTGCGCCTCGAGTAGACGCCGCCGCGGGCGCGCGTCCTCAGCGCGCGCCCGCCAGCGCCTCCAGCCGCCTCACCGTCCGCTGCGCCACTGCCGCATTTGGATCCGTGTCCGGCACCAGGCGCAGGCGATCGAGGGCCTCCTGCCGCGCCCCGGCCTGCGCCAGCGCGAGGCCAAGGACCAGATGCGCCTCTGGCGCCGCGCCGACGACGGCGTCGAGGGCCGCGGCAGTCGCCGCGTCCATGACCCGGAACCGCGCCAGCGGCTCGGGCGGCGCCGGCACGGTCACGGTGGCGGCTCCGACCGCCGCGGTCACCTGCCAGAGATACTCCCGATCGCGGACCAGCGCCTGTGGCGGTGTCCACCGCGTCTCCGTCACGGTGGCCGGACCGGCCACCGGCTGCAGGTCATCGTCGAACACGGCGATCGTGTAGGCGCGGGCGCCCGGTATCGGCTGCCAGCGGAACTCCGGGCGATCACCCACGGTCACCGTGGTCAGCGGCGCCGTCAGGCGGAACGTCGGTGCGGCGCCGGCCCCCAGCAGCACCTCGGGCTCCTGCCGCAACGCGAGCAACCGCGGCGGCAGGTCCGCGACGCCGGCGTCCAGGGCCGCCTGAACCCGAGCTCGGCGTTCGACGCTGAGCCGCTCGAGCCCGGCGATCGCTGGCGCCTCGGGCGCGGGCGACGCCAACCACCACCGCCACCCCGCAATCGACGCGAGCGCGAAGACCGCAACAGCAGCCGCGAGCGGCAGCCAGCGGCCGGCCGGCGCCCGCCAGGCACGTTCTGCTGGTGGTGCGGGTTCGCGGGCCGCCGACTCGAGATCGACCGACAGCGCGACCAGCGCACTCGACGCACCGCCGATGGCCGCGGCACGGGCGCGGCAGGGCTCGCACACCGCCAGATGGTCGTCGACCGCGAGCGTGCGATCCGCCGGCAGCGCGTGCCGCACGAAGGCGCGGAGTTCGGCGTCGTCGGGATGCGCCATCACCGATCGATCCTGGACGCGGAAACACCGGCCAGATTACCGAGCCGGTGGCTCAGGCGCTTGCGCGCCGACATCCGCAGGTTGATGACCTGCTGCCGGCTGCAGCCGAGCCGCGATGCGATGGCGTGGTCGTCCATGGGCAGTCTGCTCCACAGGGCCGCGAGTTCTTCGGCAGGCATCTCGAGCACGCCGGCGATAGCCCGAATCGAGGCCACGCCGGTCACCGGCAGGATCCAGAGCAGGCCGGCGCCCTGGGCATCGCGCAGGTTCAACAGCAGGGCGACCCGCTGCCGCACGGGCAGTGCCTGAATCTCGGTCCACAGCCGCGCCGTGGCCTGTCGCTGATCCAGCAGCGCCTCGGGGCCGACGCGGCTGTCCGCGAGACGCTCGACCTCTTCACCGCCGGCCGGTGCCGCACCGGCCTCGAGCCGGCAGATCCTCGCCAGCAGTCGGGTGAGGTCGTCGAACCCGATCGGCCCGCCCGCTCGCGCCAGGATGGCATCGACGAGTGGCGACAGCGACGCTCCGTCGCCCGACGCCGCCGTCCACTCGGCCGGCCAGCGATCGCGATCGCCGGCGACGTCGGCCAGCCGCGCGCGCACCGCCGCGTCCGGAGGCGCGCCCCGCCACGCCGATCGTCCGGCCTGCAGTCCCGCGCCCGGCGCCTCCCACAGTGCAAACTGCGCGTCGTGCTCGAGCACGTAACGCAGCCGGTTCTTCAGCCGTGCCCGCTCGGGATACCGCTGCCGGAGATGCCGCGCGCAGGTGCTGTAGGCCACCGTCGCCGTGTAGTCGTCGAGCCGCTCGATCGCGGCTGCGTCCGGCGCCTCGCGGACGCGCCGGATGCGGGCCACCAGCACCAGCAGTGCGTCGGCGACGGCGTCCTCGAGATCCTCGGCCTGGAAGCGGCGCGGCGAGCCGAAGTCGCGCAGCTTGCGCGTCACGATGGTGCGCACCAGCGGCGTCACGCGGCTGTCGATCAGCGCGGCCAGTTCGCGCTCGGCCTGGAGGCCGTCTGAGGCGCCCGCGAAGGCGCGCAGCTCCGGGTCGAGCATGAGTCAGTACGGATCGCCGACGAGCACGAACGGGGCCCAGTAGAACGGATGCCGGTAGCGCGGATCCTGCAGCAGATCCAGCGTGGCGAGGCGCAGGTGGCCAGCCATGGTGCCGCCGCCCCGCGCCAGCCGCTCGTGGAACGCGGTCATGACGCGGGTCGTGCTCGACGCCTCGACCATCCACTGGCTGACGACGGCGGCGCGCGCACCGGCCGCCAGCAGCGCCCACATCGTCCCGACGAGGCCTTCGCCGGAGGCGACGCGGCCGCGGCCGGTCTCACAGGCCGACAGCACGACGAGGTCGGCATCGAGCGCCACGTCCGCCAGTTCCCACGCTTCGAGCACGCCGTCCTCGCCGGAGTCGTCGCCCCCGGGCGCGAGCACGAGGTGGGAGTGGCGCGGGCTGCTGGCGTCGAACACGCCGTGGCTCGCGATGTGGATGAGACGCTGGCCGGGCGCCTCACTCTTGAAGCGGCGCTCGGTGGCGGCGTCGCCGAGATAGACGCGGCTTCGCGCGCCATAGAGCGCCCGCAGCGCCTCGACCTGCGCCTCCGCCTCCGGCAGCGCGTGCCCCATTGCCAGCAGCGTGGGCGGACCGGTGCGCTCCGGTCTGGTGCGCAACGTCTCGCGCAGGACCGTCAGCGACGGCGCATAGGACACCGCGGCAGTCTCGACGACGTAGCGGCGGTCTCGGTCCATCAGAGCCTGGAACGGCACCTCCCACAGCGGGCCGTCGGGCACGACGACGAGGTGCGTCACGCCCGCCAGGCGATGCGCGACCGGGGCGATGAGCAGGTCGTAGAGGCGGCGCGCCTCCCCGGCGACGGCCAGGTCGCGGGCGGCGAGCCGGTCGCGGAAGCGGCGCGCGTGTGCCGCCAGCGCCGGCGCCCGCAGAGCGATCGCGCGATGCTCGATCACGAGGCGTCCGTCCACGCGTGACAGGACGAAGACGGTCGCGCCCTGCTCCGTCACCACGAAGGCGAGCACCGCCGTCGAGGCCGTGGGTACCAGCGTCGCGGCGTCGGCGCGCGTGAACGTCTCCCGCGGACCGCGGCGATCCTGCACGAGGTCGGCGAGCCCACGCGCCTTGGCGCGCTCGGCCACGGCCAGCGCACCGGCGACGTCGCCGCCCTCGAGTGTCACCGCCATCAGCTCGTGATACGGCGACAGCTTGCTTTCGAAGAACCGCTCGCGTCCCAGGAGCCGCCCGCCCACCTCGCGTCGCAGGCGTTCGACGACGTCGATGGCCTGGCGGAACGAGGCACTCGCCGCACCGGCATCGCCGAGCCGGCGCTGGGCCATGCCGCGCCACGTCTGCGCCTGCCACAACAGCTCGACCTGCTCGTAACGCCCGGCCAGGTCCACCGCCTGGCTCGCGCGGGCCAGCGCGTCGTCGGCGCGGCCGACCGCCCATCGCACGTGCGCCAGGCCGATCAGGGCCTCGGCCGTCCCGGCGTGATCGGCCACGGCCTCGTGGATCGCCAGCGCGCGCTGATACCAGGAGCCGGCGTCGGCCCAACGGCCGCCGGCGACCGCCATCTGCCCCATCGCGTTCGCCGCCGCGGCGGTGGCCGCTGTCGATCGATCGCGGTCGGCGAGCGCCAGGCTGGCGCGCACGTTGGCGCGCGCGCGGTCCTTCTGGCCGAGCCGCCACGCCGCCGCACCGATGTTGAGCAGCGCCTCGGCCTCCAGTCCCTCGGCCGTGCCGGCCCTCGTCGCCTCGCGCAGTCCGCGCTTGTAGGCGGCGATGGCGCTCACGTAGTCGCCACGCGAGAAGTGGACCAGGCCGATGTTGTTCTCGGACTCGGCGATCGCATAGCGGTCGCCGATCGTCGTGCGCAGGCGCCGGCTGCGCGTGAAGGCGTCGAGGGCGCGCGTGTAGGCGCCCACCGCGCGATGCACGTTGCCGAGGGTGTCGAGGGCCTTGCTCGTCGCGGGGCGATCGGCGAGGGCCTCGGCCGCGGCGAGGCTGCGCTCGGCGAACGACAGGGCCGTCGGATAGTCGCCGCGCCGGAAGTGGGTGATGGCGATGTTGCTGAGCACGACGGCGGCACGACGCCGGTCGTCGAGCGCCTCGAAGATGGCCAGCGACTCGTCGTAATGCGTCGCGGCCTGGTCGTACTGGCTGCGCGCCCGGTAGATGTTCCCGGCGTTGTTCAAGGCGCGACCGACCCCGAGTCGGTGCCCGGAGGCCGCCCACAGCTCGCGGGTGCGGGCGTTGGCCTCGAGCGCGGCGTCGTGCTCGGAACGATAGAAGTGGATGTTGCCGATGGTGTTCCAGGCCTCGGCCAGGCCCTCCGGGGCGTCACGGCGGGCGTGGAACGCTACGCTCTCGCGGGCGACGTCGAGCGCCCGATCCAGGTCGGTCAACGCGAACAGGCAGTCGGCCCGTCCATTGAGTGCGCGGCCGATCTCCGGGTCGGCGTACGCCTGGCGAGCCACCGTCTCGGCGGCGGCGAACGCCACCAGGCCCGTGCGGCAGTCGGCGGCGAGGCGGGCCCGATCGCCGGCAGCGTTCAACGCCGACGCGACCGCGTCGCTCGCGACATCGACACGGGTCAGCAGCCCCGCGCGCTGTGCCGGCGGCGCGGCGATGACGCGACGGGCAAAGGCCTCGGGATCGACCGGAGCCCCCTGCGCGGCAGCCTGATGCGGCACGCCGAGCAGGGCAATCAGGGCCGCCGGCCCGAGTCGTCTCCGCACCTCGTCTCCTGGCCGGTAATATGGCACCCCCCTGCGCCTCCCTGCAATACAGGCAACGCGACCACGGCCGCCCGGCCGATGGTGCGCCACGCCCGCGCACCTGGAGGCGGCGATTCGATGACGACGACCCACGCTCTGTACGCCGTGGCGATCACGCTCGGGCTGGCCGCGACGCCCGCCGACGCGCAACGCTTGCTGCGCCCCGGCAAGTACGAGCAGACCATGGCCATGCGCCAGGGCGGCACGACGGCGCCGGCGCTCAAGGTCGAGCAATGCCTGTCGGCGGACGACATCGAGAACATGGCGGCCGTGCTGGTCAAGGCCGCACCCGAGGAGAACTGCACGGTCACCGACCTGAAGAGCCAGGCCGACCGGATGACGTTCACGATGGCGTGCACGGAAGACGACGAGATCTACCGGTCCGCGGCGGAGCTGCGCTTCGCCACCGACGCCTACAGCGGCACGGTCACTACGACAGTGGCCGGGAAGGTGATAGTCACCACCCTTGCGGCCAGACGGATTGGCGTGTGCGATCCACGGTAACCAGCGCGGTGCCAGCCAGGCCTCGCGGCTCGGCGTTGGCCGTGCGAGCGGCGGGCGCGGCCGCGGCACTCGTCGTGGCGGTGTGGGGATGTCGCGCGGCGGAGCCCACGGCGCCGGGCTCCGCGACACCGCCCGCCGCCGAGATCGCGACGACAGATCCGGCCGAGCCGATGCCACCGATCACCGCCGCGCCGGTGCGCCTCCTGCGGCGCGACCAGCTGACACCAGCCGAGATCAAGTACGGACGAGCGCCGCGGCCCGATCCGTCGGTCGTCTACACCGCTGATGTGGTGATCGTGGAGGGTGGCCCGGACGCCATTCGAGGACTCAGTCCGGATCACCTGCTGTGGACGATCGATCCCGACGCCCCGGGGGCCTCCCGGCTGAAGGTCGGCGCCATCGCCTTCGTGACCGGGCGCTGCGTCGGGCGGGTGCTCGGCATGACGCGAAGCGCGGCCGGGCTGACGCTGCTCCTCGGCCCGGTGGAGCTGACCGACATCTACGAACGCCTGGAGATGCGCGTCGACCACCAGCCGATCGATTTCGGGGCGCTCATCGAGCAACCGCCACCGGAACGTCCGATCTGGTCCGAGCCGGGCGAGCGGCAGGTCGATCCGTTCTCCGACTGGAACCTCGACCGGGCGGTACAGCCGGGCGGCGTACGTCCGATCTCGGACCAGGTGGTGTCGCCGGGCATTCCGCAGGGAGTGGCCGTGGGCACCCACACCGGACCGATCGTGCCGAAGGACGGTCCCGGGGTGACGATGAAGGTGGACAAGCACGGCGCGCGCCTCGCCGCGCAGATGCAGTTCCGCCTGGAGAGCCCGACGTTCGAGTTCTCCCTGAAGATCTGGAAGAAGGAAGTGCACGTCATCGCCATCCTGCACAACGCCGCGGCGCTGCGGATGGCCTTCGACGCGGCGGTCAGCGACCAGTTCCAGCACAACTACCACTGGCGGGCCGAGGGGCCGTCGCTGGTGATCCCGTTTGACTCTCCGGCGCCATTCAGCGTCGTCGTTCGCCAGCACTTCGAGGTGACGACGGCGTTCAGCTCCCGGACGTCGAGCTTCGGCGCCGGGGGCACCTACGAGCTCAACGCCGATCTGGGCGTGTCGTACGACCCGACGGGTGGCTGGAAAGTGCACGGCCCGAAGGGGCTCGTCGTCGTCGAGCCGTTGCTGGCGAACATGACCGGTGTGTCCTTCGGCCCGAGCGGCATGGTCCTGCGCCACGAGCTGATGATCTCGGCCGGCCTGGGCGCGGCGGGCTTCACGGTGGGACCGCAGTTCTACATCCAGACGGCCCTCGGCGTGGCGCAGGGGTCGACGATCGGCATCGTGCAGTGCCGCGAAGGCGCGATCGGCATGTACGCGCGGGCCACGGTCGGCTACACGATTCCACGATTGGTCGAAGAGCTCGTCAACTTCTTCCTGAGCCTGTTCAACGCCACGCCGATCAAGGGCTACGGCAGCGTCAAGACCCCGTGGCGTGCGCTGTTCGCGCCGATTCGCGTCACGCCCGGAGGCCAGACGTGCGTCAAGGAGACCGGGCCGGCCGCGTAGAGCGGTCTGCGCCGCTGGACGGTCAGGGCTTCGACGGCGGCGTGAACGTCAGCCGCGACGGCTCGAGCGCGGGATTGAACTGCGGCTCGTAGCTGGTGATCGTGCGACTGCGTTGCCCCGGCGGCGCTGGCCACTCTTCGACCACCCGGCGGATGGCGAACGTCTCGATGTCGACCCACAGTCGCATCGTCCGCACGTTCACCTCCCGCGCGCTGGCGGCGTAGGTGTCGCTGGACGAACCCGCGACGACGTGGCACGACCGGCCGCCGAGCACCTCGCGGCCGATCACCGACAGACCCGAGAGATTGGCGAAGTCGCCGCCGAGCGGCGCTGTGGCGTAGAGCAGCGTCGGGACCTTCAGGCCGACGCTCGTGGTATTCCGCCCCGAGGTGCTGATCGCCGGGGCGTTGTTCGGGTTGGGATAGTCGAAGCGCTGGCCGGTCGCCTTCCACCACGTCGCGAAGGCGTCGGGATTCCCCCACACCACGTAGCGATCGCCGGCCTGTTTCCTGACGTCCAGCAGGAACGCGCGCGGCGCGCGGATGAAGCTGGTGGCGAAGGTGTGCCGGTCGACGCTCGCGGTCCCGTACTCGACCGTCACGGTGCCGGTATCGGCGTACGTCCGCAGGTCGGCATAGACCGCGCGAACGCGGCTCAAGAGGTCGCCGGCGTCGGTGGGCTGCTCCAGGGCGGCCGTTCCGGCACCGGACCACAGCGTCAGCAGCAATCCGAGGGCGGCCAGACCCCATGCCGTTCGTGTCACTCCACACCTCCCCCGGTCGAGGAGTCCGTCGCCAGCGCGATATTGCCGCGGCCTCGGCGGCGGCCGGTAATGTGCGCCGACCGTACGACTCCTGGCGATCGAGGAGACGTGATGACGACCCGACGCCTGCTGATCCTGGTCCTGGTGATGAGCGCCCGCACGGCCGGCGCGCAGACGTCGCCCGTCATGGTGCCCCTGTGCACGGGCCTTCAGGTGGTCACCGCCGTCAACCAGGCCAACGGCGACTACGAGTCGATCAAGTCGGTGGAGTCGATCTCCGACGCCGGCGTCCGGCTCAAGTACTCGTCCGAGCGGCTGGTCGAGGACATGTGGTCCAACGAGCCCCCGAAGCTGGTGAAGGGCACCGTGTATCGCACCGTCCGTCACGAAGACCTCGCCTCGGCCCGGCTTTACCAGCAGCAGTTCTCCGTGGAAGTCCCCGAGACCATTCCCGACACGACCGCCATCGGCACGTCGGCCGCGGTGCTGCGCGCGTTGAAGACGAAGGGCGACGTCGAGATGGGCATCTTCCAGGCCTTCGGACCGGTGAAGGTGGGCCTGGATCGCGGCGTGCACCCCAACGTCTACGACAACCAGATGGTGGTGAAGGTCGCGCGCGCCACGCCCCAGCCGGTGATGATCCCGGTGCTCGTCAACGACGTGCTGGTCCAGCTGCCGACGATTCACGCCACGGGCGACTTCTTCGGCGACAAGTCGGAGTTCTTTTTCCTCGACGACGAGCGCAACCCGCTCGCGCTCCGGTTCCGCGTGGGCATCGACGCCTTCAAGGGCGGCGGCGCGGGCTGGGCGGCGACGCTGCTGAACAAGCCCCTGCCCGTCGACCGCGACACCCTGCAGGTCATCAAGATCTCGCACCGGTGCGCGACGCCCCCGCTCACCGCGCCGGCCGGGACGGGCGCGGCGCTGCCGCCCCAGGCGGGTGCCCTGGATCTGCCGGCAGGCAGCGGTGGCGCGCAGGCCATCGAGCAGGCGCTCGCCAGCACCGGCAAGCTCGACGTCTACAGCATCTTCTTCACGTTCAACAGCGACGTGATTCGCGAGGAGTCCGAGCCGACGCTGAAGGACATCGCCGAGGTGCTGCGCCGGCATCCCGACTGGCGACTGTCGGTGAACGGCCACACCGATGGCATCGGCACCGACCAGGCGAACCAGACGCTGTCGGCGCGGCGGTCGGCGGCCGTGAGAGACGCCCTGGTGACGCGCTTCGGGATCGTCGCCACGCGCCTCGCGACCGCCGGCTTCGGGGAATCACGTCCCATGGACACCAACGAGACGCTGGAGGGCCGGGCGCGCAACCGCCGTGTCGAGCTGATGAAGCTGCGGTGAGGCCCGTCGCCGCGGCCCCGGCCCATCCTGCGGTCATTGCCCTTCGTCGCCGCTGCACGTCACCCGCACGTTCCAGTCGGCAAAGCTGCCGGCCG
>CADEDM010000041.1 GCA_902826065.1 uncultured Acidobacteriota bacterium
CCCCACACGATGTTCTCGCCCCAGACGATGTTCTCCCCCCAGACGATGTTGAAGCCCCACACGATGTTGAAGCCCCAGACGATGTTCTCGCCCCACACGATGTTGCTGGCCCACGCGGTGTGGTTGCGGTAGATGGCGTCGCCCCACACGAGCTGCTGGTTCCACAGCATCGCCTTGCCCCACGGCACGCTGGCGCCGCCGAACGTCGACGACTCGGTGAGACCGCTGGTGAGCCACCAGGCGCCGGGCAGGGCCGCGGGGTTGATGCGCCGCACCACGTCGAGCGCGCCGCGGGCGTTGGCGGCGCCGGCGCCCTGCGACAGGCGATCGAACGACACCCCGGCGTCGGTCTTCACGTCGGTGGCCGTGAACTGCAGGATGGCTTTGATGGCGTTCGGCGTCAGGTAGGGACGGGGCAGTCCGAGGCCGCCGTAGTAGCCCATCTCGCGGTCGACCTGTTGCATCGTCGCCACGAGGCCGGCGACGACCGGCGCCGCCATGCTGGTGCCCGACAGGCGCAGGTAGTCGGTGACGCCGGTGGTCGGCGAGGGCTCGCGGAACGACGGGTAGGTCTGGTAGAGCGTGCTCGTGGGATCCGCCAGCGCCACCACGCGGTGGCCGGGCGCCACCAGATCGGGCTTGGCGAAGCCGTCGAACCACGACGGCCCGCGCGAACTGTAGGCGGCGACCCGATCGTCGGCGCGCGATACCGTCGCGCGGGTGTCGAGTGCCCCGACGGTGATCGCCGAGGGTGCGTTCCCCGGCGAGGAGATGCCGGCGTAGCCGGGCATGCCGGTCGTCGGGTTCACGCCGTAGTTGCCGGCCGACGTCACCACGGTGATGCCGACGCGCACGGCCGCCTCGACCGCCTGCACCATCGGGTCGCTGGCCGCCGGTTCGAACACCGGATGGCCCAGCGACAGGTTGATGACCTTGATGTTGTAGGCCGACCGGTTGGCGATGGCCCACTGGATCGCGGCGACGACGCCGCTGGTCGAGCCCTGCCCGGCGCTGTTCAGCACCCGCAGGCCGACCAGGCGCACCTGGCCGGCGACGCCCTGATAGGCCTGTGCGTGGCCGGCGAGCGCGCCGCTGCCGGCGATGATCGAGGCGACGTGGGTGCCGTGGCCGTAGCCGTCCACCGGCGCGACGGCCTGCTCGACGCCGCTCGTGAAATCGCGGAAGGCGACGATGCGGCCGGCGAGGTCGGCGCGATTGGCGATGCCCGAGTCGATCACCGCGACGCCGATCCCATAACCGTCCTCGTACGGCACGCCGGGCGCGCTGGTGTTGTAGGGGACGACGCCCTCGGTCTGCTGCAGGTTGACCGGCAGGGTCACCTGCTCGCCGACGACTTGCGCGTCCTCTGAAACGGAGAGCACGTTGGGATGGCGGGCGAGGCGCTCGGCCTGCCGGGGCGTGACGTCGAGCGTGAGCCCGTCGATGACGGCGTGCTCGCTGCGCAGGGTCGCGCCGTACTTCGCCAGCAGCTGGCGCACGAAGCCACGGGCGCCGGGGCTGACCCGGACGATGACCTTCACGCGCGCGTCAGGACGCTCGCGCAAGTGCTTGCGCACGCGCTGATCAAGTTGCTGCGCCGAGGCGCCGGCGGGGAACGTGAGGGCCAGTGCGCCGGCCAGGACCACGCTCATCGCGCGGCGGACGCGCGATCCGTGGCGGCCCCAGATCGCCTTGGGTCGCGCACTCCACGTCAGCTTGGGTCGCCCGCTGGCGAGGCCGTCGATGGTCGGTCGTGTCGTCACGATGTCGCCCTCGTGCCGGCAGCCTGATGGCCGCGGCGCCGGGGCGTCGTTGAGCAACGGCGATGCCAGCCGCGACCGCGGCACCTAAGTGGCGTCAGCGACAGGAGTTGCGTGGGGAGCGGGCGATCATCGCAGCCCCCGTCTTGTACGGGAATGGCACAGGCGGCGAGTCATGGCCTCCACGAATCGCGGGCGAGGGCCGTTCCCACACGCATCGGACATCACGCCCGTGCATGGCAGTGCTCGCGATGCGTCACGGCCGGCCGGCGCCTGATCGATTCCGGCGCAGGCTGTGTCGATTCAGGGCACGTGCAGCGGTGGTGTCGCGCAGGCAGGCGCGCGCGGCGGCGTGTCAGTCGAGGCCGTCGCGGCGCACGCCCACGAGCGTCCAGGTCGCCCCGGTACGGCGGAAGTGAACCACGACCGGACGGCGCCAGCCCGGGAACTGCGGGTGGCGCGTATGGATCGCGGCCTCGACGAACGCCGCCTGCAGCACGTCGGCAGGCGCCTGCGCCGCTTCGTCAGTCACCGACACCGGCGCGCCTGCCGGCCGCGACACGCCGGTGGTGTTGTCGAACGTGCCCCAGACGATCTCATAGCCGGCTGGCGCGGCCGCGCGCCGCGTCGTCGTCGCGGTGTTGGTGAACGTCAGCGTGCCGTTCGGCGAGAGCGCGAAGTCGGCCAGCGGGTTCAGCGCGGTCAGCCACTGCAGGCCGATCTTGTCGCGGCGCGCGATGATGACGTCGCCGAGGTAGTCGGCCGCGCCCGGCTCGGTGTACTCAGCGGCGGCGACGACGGCGCGGATGGCCTCGTCCGGCACGGCCATCACGCGGCGGGCGGCCCAGAAGAGATCGTCGACGCGAGCGTTGTCGAACGCGGCATTGGGATACTCGGGCTTCCAGCGCTCGGGCCAGAAGTACGCCGCCTCGAGATTGCCCACCGCGGGGTACTCCGGATAGTGGACCTTGATCCACGGCCGCACCCAGAACCCGAACGACAGCATCGTCAGCAGCGTGGGCCGCGCTTCCCAGATGTACTCATTGCCGGCGCGCGGCTTCTGCGCGGTGACGCTGGCGCTGCCGAGCGTCGAGCCGAAGTCGATCAGATGATGGCGCACCACCTTGCGGTCGCCCACGGCGACGATCGTGTCGAGTGAGTTCACGGACCGCGAGTCGTCGTGGTTGAGCCAGGCCGAGAACGCACGCAGGCCGCGCAGCTCGCGCCGGTGTTCGTGCGGGAAGATGTCGTTCGGGTCGTCGGGACGCGTGCCGAAGTACTTGAACGGGCCCACCGGGGTGCCCGGCAACGCCCGGCTGGCGATGACGCGATAGCGTCCGTCGTCGCGGCGGGCGCCCTGCGCCAGCAGCACATCGACTCTGGCGCGGGTGAGCGGCTGCTTCTTGCCCAGGGTGTCGCGGATCGTGGCGTCGTCGCTGACGACGAGCACCGTGGGGTCGAGCACCGCCAGGTAGTTCTCGGGCACGTGGTAGCCGAGCGCCCAGAACAGCCTGGTCGCGATGATCTCGGCGCCGGTGGCCATCTCGGGGTTCGATGGCGGGTCGAACTTGATGAACCAGATGACGCCGGCGCTGTCGCGCACGGTGAAGCCGGGCGTGATGCCGTCGCTCTTGCCCGACACCACCGTCCACTGGCCCGGCGCCGGCGGCCCGGACCCGTTTGGCCCGCGCACGTACTCGTCGAGGCCGAGCGCCCGCGCGCCGACGCGGTTGGTGAACCAGCTCGAGTCGGGCACCTCGTCGATGGTGTTGACGTTCACCGCGCGCTCGTTGGTGCGGTCGCCGCGCTTGAGGAAGGTGTTCTCGACGAAGTCGTAGGGGTCGCTCAGATCGCGGCCGCGGACCCCCGAGGCGTCGCGGGTCTCGGGATCGACGGCGATGGGGTCGTCTGGGTAGTACGTCGGGGTGGCTGAGCGCACGGCGCCCGCCAGCACGCCGACGAGTGCGAGCGAGGCGATCGCCGTGGTGACGCGTCTGGTCGTCATCGCCGGAAGACCTGACTCGTCGCCACCCAGATCCGCGGGCCCTCACGGCCGCCGGCGACGTCGACGCGCAGGAACACGCGCCGGTTGGTGTTGAAGCGGAAGCCCATGCCCCACGACGACTTGAGGTCGGCGCCGACGATCGAGCGCCACGTCGGCCCGACGTCGCCGGCGTCGACGAACAGCGCGAGGTCGAGGCCCGAGAACGCCTCCCAGCGGTACTCGGCGTTGAGGTTCACCGCGGCGGCGTCACGGAAGCGGAAGTCGCGGAACCCGCGCAGCGACTCGGTGCCACCCACGGTCGGCATGAGGAAGAACGGCACACGGTCGCCGCCGATCGGGTCGATCCGCGACGCCGAGGCGTTGAACGCGATCGCGCGTTTCTTGTCGAAAATCGGAATCACGTGCATCAGCCGGAGGTCGATGCGATTGAAGTCGAACGTCCCGCTGCCGTCGCGAAAGGCGCCGAACGACAGGTTGTAGAGACCGCCGCCCCGGGTGTTGCCAGGCTGATCGCGCGTGTCGAAGCCGACCGCGGCCTCGGCGTAGCGGAACGTCGGCGCGTCGTCGAGGCCTGGGGCGGTGGCGTCGGTGAAGCGGTCCTCGAGCGACGGGAAGCGGAGGTCGCGGCCGGTGGCCACGTCGTACTGCTGCACCCCGAGGCGTCCGCGCATCACGAACCCGCGGGCGCGACGCGCCATCACCTGCGCGAAGGTGTCGACGCCGCGCAGCGTGAAACTCACCCGATCGTCGCGGCGGGTGTCGCGCCCGAGCCCGAAGTAGTCTTCCTGCGGATAGTCGAACCAGCGCACGCCGGTCGTGACACCCACGCCGCGGCCGCTGACCACGGGCAGGCCGACGTTGAGCTGCGCCGACCGGTAGTTCCGGTACGACCACTGCGCCGAGGTGTCGACCAGCACACGCTGCTGAAAGGGGCGCCGGCGATAGCCGAGGCCGGCCGAAAGGCCGCCGCCTCGCACCAGGCTGCCGGCCACCGGGTAGAACCCCTGCGGCGGATTGAGACGCTCGATGATGTGGCTCTCATCGACGTAGATGAGGAACCGTTCCAGGCGGGTGCGGGTCTCCGGGTGCAGCGACTGCGCCCGTTCGGCGCGGATCGCCTCGAGCGCTTCGGCTCGGGACGCAGGGGCGGCCGGCGGGTCGGCCGAGGGCACGGCCGCGCTCTGGGCGAGCACGGCAGCCGGCCAGAGTACGGCGAGCAGCAGTGGCACAGTCGCGCGAGACATCCCTTGGGATGATACGTCACGGTCCGCACGCCGTCGCGGCTCGCACGAGAGTCACCGGATGACACGGTGGGCGCCCGGCTCGCCTCTCAGGCACGTGCGCCGACATGCCCTCGCGCTGTGGTCGGCGGGAGCGCGTGCGACGCGGCCGCAGGGGCAGAGGCCGTCTCGGGGACGGGAATGCAGTTGTCCACCGCGCCGCTCGACGAACACGTCGAGCGCCGGCGGCGGACGTCTCGAGGCTTCGCGGTAACATGAAGGCTCGTCGTGAGCCTGATGCCGATCGTCGTCGTGGGGCACGTGGACCACGGCAAGAGCACCATCGTGGGGCGCTTGCTGGCGGACACCGGCTCGTTGCCCGACGGCAAGCTCGATCAGGTGCGCGAGCTGTGCCGGCGGACCTCGAAACCGTTCGAATACGCCTTCCTGCTCGACGCGCTCAAGGACGAACGCGACCAGGGCATCACCATCGATGCGGCGCGCGTGTTCTTCAGGAGTGCCCGGCGTCACTACGTGGTGCTGGACGCGCCGGGGCACGTCGAGTTCCTGCGCAACATGATCACCGGGGCCGCGCGTGCGGATGCCGCGCTGCTCGTCGTCGACGCCCGTGAGGGGGTGCGCGAGAACTCGCGCCGGCACGCCACGATGCTCGCGATGCTCGGCGTGCCGCGCGTGGCGGTGCTCGTGAACAAGATGGATCTCGTCGACTGGTCGCACGACACTTTCACGGCCATCGCCGGCGAGATGCGGGCGTTCCTGGCCCGTCTCGACGTGACGGCGGACGCCTACGTGCCGGTGTCGGGAATGGCCGGCGCCAACCTGGTCGGCCGGGCCGCCGAGATGCCGTGGTACGACGGCCCGCCGGTGCTCGACGTCCTCGACGGATTCCCCGAGGCGCCGTCAGCCACCGAGGCGGCGTTCCGCCTGCCGGTCCAGGACGTCTACCGTTTCACCCGCTTCGGCGACGACCGGCGCATCGTGGCCGGCACCGTCGCCAGCGGTCGTGCCGCCGTCGGCGACACGTTGGTCTTCCATCCGTCGGGCAAGCGATCGCGGATCGCGTCGATCGAGGCGTTTCACGCGGCGCCGCCGGCGTCGGTGTCGGCCGGCATGGCCACCGGCGTGACCCTCGACGAACAGATCTACACGACGCGGGGCGAGCTCGCCACCCGCGCCGACGAACCCGCCCCGCACGTGTCGTCGCGGTTGCGGGCCAGCGTGTTCTGGCTGGGGCGCGCCCCACTGGGCCCCGGTCGCGACTATCACCTGCGCCTGGGGACGGCGCGCGTCCCGATGCGCGTCGAACAGGTGGATCGCGTCCTCGACGCCTCGACGCTCGACGAGACCGCGGGCGGCGCCGTCGCGAGGCACGACGTCGCCGACGTCGTGCTCAAGTGCGATCGGGCGCTGGCGTTCGACCGCCACGCCGACGCGCCGGCGACCGGCCGCTTCGTGATCGTCGACGACCACGAGATTCGCGGCGGCGGCATCGTCCGTGAGGCGCTCGCCGACGGCGACGAGGCGGCGCGCGATCGTGTGCGGTTGCGCAACCGCAAGTGGGAGCACAGCCGCATTCCCCCCGACGCCCGCGCCGCGCGGGCCACGCAGCGTCCAACGCTGCTGCTGGTGACGGGCGAGCGCGACATCGATCGCAAGGGACTGGCCAAGGCCCTCGAGACCCGGCTGTTCGGCGCGGGACGTGCCGTCTACTACCTGGGCATGGCCAACATGCTCTATGGCGTCGACGCCGACCTCGAGCGGACGCTGGCGATGCGTCACGAGCACTTCCGCCGGCTCGGCGAGATCGCGCACCTGATGCTCGATGCCGGCCTCATCCTGATCGTCAGCGCGGCCGATCTCGGCCCCGACGACCTCGACATCGTGAAGGTCAGCGTGCCGGCGGAGCAGATTCGCACCGTGTGGTTCGGACCGTCGGCAGAGGCGCGCATCGCGTGTGACCTGACGGTCGCGGACCAGGGCCTCGACCAGGCCTGCGCTGCCGTCGAGGCTTTGCTCGTGACGGAAGGAG
The DNA here is from genome assembly GCA_902826065.1 of uncultured Acidobacteriota bacterium. GTDB lineage: Bacteria > Acidobacteriota > Vicinamibacteria > Vicinamibacterales > UBA2999 > CADEFD01. The sequence continues at coordinate 7,036 of CADEDM010000041.1, forward strand.
TCGTGCCCGCCCCATGAGCACGCCGCCGTCTCCGCTCTCGCTTGCCGAGCTGCTGCCCCGCATCGCCGCCCTGGCGGAAGAGGCCGGCCGCGCCATCCTGGCGACACCGCGTCGCCCCGGTGACACCGAGACCAAGGGCGACGGCAGCCCGGTGACGCAGGCCGATCGCGCCGCTCACACGATCATCGAGCGGGCGCTCACCGCGCTGACGCCCGAGGTACCCATCCTGAGTGAGGAAGGCGAGCATGCCGCCTACGACACGCGCGCGGCGTGGACACGTTTCTGGCTCGTCGATCCGCTCGACGGGACGAAGGAGTACCTCGCCCAGACGCCCGACTACACGGTGAACGTCGCCCTCATCGACGGCGGAGTGCCGGTGCTCGGCGTCGTGCACGCGCCGGCGCGACGCGTGACCTATGCCGGGGCGCAGGGCGTGGGCAGCCATCGCACTCGCGACGGCGTCAGGGCCCGGCTGGTCGCGAGGCCGCCCGGGCCCGGTCGGCCCGTGCGCATCGCCGAGAGCCGCTCGCACCGCTCCGCGGCGATGGAGGCGTTCCTGGCACCGTACCGCGTCGGCGAGCGCGTGCCGGCCGGCAGCTCGCTGAAGTTCGGGTTCGTGGCCGACGGCACCGCCGACGCCTACGTGCGGCTCGGACCGACGATGGAATGGGACGTCGCCGCCGGAGACGCCGTGTTCCGCTGGGCCAGCGACGGTGCGCCGCATCCGTCGCCGTTCACCTACAACACCCCGTCGCTGCGCAACGACGGGTTCGTCGTCGGCTTCCTGCCGCCGCCACCGGCCGTGGTGTGGTTCACCGGCCTGTCCGGCGCCGGCAAGAGCACGATCGCGGCCGCCCTGGCGTCGCGGCTCGGGGCCCGCGGCGCCGCCGTGGAGACGCTCGACGGTGATGCCCTGCGCGCGATGTTCCCTGGCACCGGGTTCTCGCGAGAAGACCGCGATGCGCACGTCCGTCGCGTCGGCTATCTGGCCAGTCGGCTGGAGGCGCACGGCGTGACCGTGGTCGCCGCGCTCATCTCGCCGTACCGCGAGGCCCGAACGTTCGTCCGCGGCTTGTGCCGCACCTTCGTCGAGGTGCACGTCGCGACGTCGCTCGAGGACTGCGAACGTCGCGACCCGAAGGGCCTTTATGCCAAGGCGCGCGCGGGACGATTGACCCAGTTCACCGGCATCGACGATCCGTACGAGCCGCCACTGTCGGCCGAGATCGTCGTCGACACCGCCACCGAGTCGGCCGAGGCCGCCGCGGATCGCATCGTGGCCTGGCTCACCAGTCCGGCGCGCGTGGCCGGGAGCGCGCGACCATGAGTCACCTCGATGCCCTCGAGCAGACGAGCGTGCACGTGCTGCGCGAGGCCTACGCCAACTTCAAGCAGCTGTGCATGCTGTGGTCGATCGGCAAGGACAGCACGGTGCTGCTGTGGCTGGCGCGCAAGGCGTTCTTCGGCCACGTCCCGTTCCCGCTGGTGCACATCGACACCTCGTACAAGATTCCCGAGATGATCGCCTACCGCGATCGGCTGGTGGCGGAGTGGGGTCTGCACCTGATCTACGGGCAGCACCAGGAGGCCCTGACGCAGGGACGGACGTTCCCCGCGGGCGCGGTCGACCGGCTCACGTGCTGCGGCCTGCTGAAGACCGATGCCCTCCGACGCACGCTCGACGGCACCGGTCCGCGGTTCCGCTTCAACCACGCGCTCGGTGCCTACGAGCTCGATCCGAACCGCGCGGCCTACACCGGCGTGATCGTCGGCGCCCGTGCCGACGAGGAGGGCAGCCGTTCGAAGGAGCGGTACTTCTCGCCGCGTGACACCCGGCACCAGTGGGACGTCAGCGAGCAACCGCCCGAGTTCTGGAACCAGTACAAGACGGAGTTCGCGCCGGGCACGCACGTCCGCATCCACCCGCTGCTCGACTGGACCGAGCTGAACGTCTGGCAGTACATCCAGCGCGAGGAGATCCCGGTCGTGCCGCTCTACTTCGATCGCGGTGACGGCACGCGCTACCGTTCACTCGGCTGCGCGCCCTGCACGTCACCGATCCGCTCCACCGCGCGCACCGTCGCCGACATCGTGCAGGAACTCGAGACCGGGGCCCTGAAGAACATCGCCGAGCGCTCGGGCCGCGCCCAGGACGCGGCCGATGGCGGCGGTCTGGAGTCGCTGAGGCGCGGCGGCTACATGTGACGCGATGACGTGGCAGGCGTGGCTCACCGGCGCCGTCGTGGCCGGAGTGATGGCGGCGCTGGCCGGCAACCGCCTCAGCGCGGACGTCGTCATGCTGACGGCGCTGGCCGCCCTGCTGGTCAGCGGCGTGATCGGCCCCACCGACGCCTTCGGCGGTTTCGCCAACGAAGGTCTGCTCACGGTGGCCGTGCTCTACGTGGTCGTGGCGGGCCTTCGGCAGAGCGGCCTCGTGAGCCTCGCCGCCCGATGGCTGCTGGGCTCGCCGCGATCGGACGCCAGCGCCCAGGCGCGCGTCATCGTGCCGGTGACGGCGATCAGCGCGTTCGTGAACAACACGCCGCTCGTGGCGGTCTACCTGCCGCTGTTGTCGTCGTTCGCCCAGCGGCATGGCGTCGCGCCCTCGCGCCTGTTCCTGCCGCTGTCGTACGCCGCGATTCTCGGCGGCGTCTGCACGCTCATCGGCACCAGCACCAACGTGGTGGTGCAGGGCCTGATCCTCGACTACAACCGCCAGGCCGGCGTCACGCCGCTCACGCCGTTCGCGATGTTCACGCTGAGCCCGGTCGGCGTGCCCGTCGCCATCGCCGGCGTGATCTACATGCTGATCGCCGGCCGGTGGGCGCTTCCGGCGCGCGCGCCGGCCTTTGCGCGCCTCGACGACGATCGTGACTACACGGTGGCGCTGGCAGTAGCGCCTGGCGCGGCCGTGGTGGGCCAACGGCTCGATGCCGCCGGGCTGCGCCAGCTCTCGGGACTCTTCCTCGCGCACATCGAACGCGAAGGCGACGTGCTGCCGGCGGTGAGCCCGGCCGAGGTCATCCGCGCCGGCGACGTCCTCGTGTTCGTCGGCGTGCGCGCGTCGGTGGTGGAACTGCACCAGATTCGCGGTCTCGAGCCGGTGGTGCGCGATCCGGCCGGCACGCCACGCCACGGCCATCGGCTCATCGAGGCCGTGATCACCTCGTCGTCGCCGCTGGTCGGCCAGACGATTCGCGACGGCGGCTTCCGCACCCGCTACGGCGGCGTCATCGTCGCCGTGCACCGGCGCGGCGAGCGGCTGCAGGGCAAGCTGGGCGATATCCGGCTGCGCAGCGGTGATGCGGTGCTGATCGAAGGGCCGCGTGGATTCGCCGTCGCCCACGAGCACTCGCTGGCATTCCAGATCGTCACCGGCGGGGAAGGCCCGGAGTTGCCCCGGCACGATCGCGCGTGGATGGCCGCGCTGACGTTCGCGCTCTTCGTCGTCACCTCGGCCACCGGCGTTGCCAGCACGTTGACGGCCGCCATCCTCGCCGCGGCGGCCATGCTGGTGCTGCGCTGCACCGATGTCTCGACGGCGCGGCAGACGGTGGACTGGCCCGTGCTCGTCGTGATCGGCGCCGGCCTGGGCCTGGGGCGGGCCGTCGAACGCAGCGGCCTCGCCGACGTGCTCGCGCAACGCATGCTGGAGGCCGTGGCCGGCGGCGGGCCGGCGGCGATGGTCGCCGGGATCTATGGGCTCACGTGGGCGCTGACGAGTGTGCTGAGCAACACCGCGGCGGCCGTCCTGGTGTTCCCGGTGGCGCTGCGGGCGGCGGCGTCGGCGCACCTGCCGTTCGAGCCGCTGGCGATCGCCATCGCGATCGCGGCCTCGTGCGAGTTCACGACGCCGATCGGCTACCAGACCAACCTGATGGTGCAGAGTCCTGGCGGCTATCGCCTGTCGGACTATCTCCGCTTCGGCGGGCCGCTGACGCTCATCTGCGCCGGCGTCGCCGTGACGCTGGTCACGCTGTTGTACTACTAGCGCGTCGGCTGTTGCGCCGGCGAACCGTCAGCGCGCGAACGTGTCGACGTAGTCGTCCATCGCCGCCTGCACGACCTTGACCGCGTGGGCGCGGCCGTAGACCTTGGCGATGTCGACCAGCGGCTTCTCGCCAGGCACCAGCCGGTAGGTCAGGAAGTAGTGCTGCAGCCGCTCGACCAGGACGTCCGGCACGTCGCGCAGATCGCGCGCGTTGCCCCACACGTAGTCGTTCTCGAGCACGCTGATGATCTTGTCGTCGGCTTCGCCGCGGTCGACCATCTGCAGGCCGCCGATGACCCGCGCGCGCACGATGATCTCGTTGCGGGCGATGGCCCGTTCGCTCAGCACGCAGATGTCGAGCGGGTCACCGTCGCCGCGGGTGGCGCTGGGGGCGAGCTTGCTGACGCGGTCGCCGCAGTAGGTGCGTGGCACGAACCCGTACAAGGTGGGGTGCTGCGCCGACGAGCGCTGCGGGCGATCGACGCGCAGGTAGCCCGACGCCTTGTCGATCTCGTACTTCATGAGGTCGAACGGCGTGATCTCGATGTAGGCGTTGAGCACCGACGGCGGCTCGGGACCGACCTCGAGTCCGTGCCACGGGTGGGGGCGGAAGTGCTTGACGGCGATCGGCGCCGTCACGATCGGCGCCACCGGCGGCGTCTTGCGCTTGGAAGGCATCCCGTCGATGATGCCATGCCGCGGGCGGATCGTGCACGGGATGGATGCCATCCCATGCCGGGATGCGCCAGTCGCGGTTACTGGCTGGCGCCGGCCGACACGCTGGCCCGCACCCAGTCGGCGACGCGCGGGTCGGGCAGCAGCGCCTGTGACGTCATCGTGTAGTCCAGGCCCTCGAGGCGCTTGCGGACGCCCTGCTCGATGCCTCCGAACGACATCAGGTGGGGCACGACCAGCACTCGACGTCCAGCGGCGACGTGCGTCGACACCAGCGCGCGCAGCTCGCGCGTCGCGGCCTCGCGCATCGCCGGGCCGGCGTCGTCACGCACCGTGATGACGTCGACGGCGGCGAACGGCACCGCGGCGCGGACGCCCTCGGCGAGCACGGCCATGTCGGCCAGCCACTTGCGGTTGTCGTCGTCGGGCACCGGCCCGTGCGCGACCAGCACCACGGCCTCGCGCGCCGGGTCGGTGCTGATCGACCGCGCGCGATCGGTCGCGATCGCGGCGACGAGCGGATGGCGGTTGAACGCCGGCGTCATCCGCAACGGCACGCGCACCGCGATCGGCGACGTCGGGTCGACTGGTGCCGCGGCTGGCGCCGCATGGGCCGCGTGCGGATCATCGGCGCCCGCCGATGGGCCCGCGGCCGCAGGCGCATGCGCGCCGTGGTTCATCTTCGCGAAGAGGGCCAGGTCCTTCGGCGCATCCGGGCGCAGGCCGAGCAGGTATTCGGTCGACGTGATGACCGAGCTGTGGGACGACACGAACAGGGGCACCGCCACGATCTCCGTGACCCCGCGCGCGAGCAGGCGCTCGATCGCGCCGGCGATTGCCGCCCGGGTCGCCATGCCGAACGCCACCTCGGTGGGATGGTCGGTGTCGACCTGCCGCGCGACCGCGTCGACGCTCGCGTTCCAGCCGGCCGAGCCGCCGTGGGCCAGCAGCAGCACGCCGGTGGAGGGCGCCGAGGCCGACGGCGCCGCCGCCACACCGGCCACGAGCAGCGCCGCCATGCCGGCGATACTGAGATTCAGTCTCAACTTCATCGCCACACGATAGGCCGGACAGGGCGGACTCGTCAATGGGCGAGGACGCGGCGCGGCGCTGACTCTTGCCTCGGACCTGCCGGCCGACTACGCTGGCGGGCTGGTGGAGGACACGACGATGCGGGCACGACGACTGACGCTGGCGGTGGCGGTGATGGCGGTGGCCGTGGCGGCGGCGACGGGGCGGGGCAGCGCTCAGACTGCAGGCGTGACCGCGTTCGACGGCGCCCGCGTGATCGTCGGCGACGGCTCGGCGCCGATCGAGAACGCCACTGTGGTCGTGGCCAACGGCCGGATCACCGGCGTCGGCCCGGCAGGGAAGGTGCAGGTGCCCGCGGGCGCCACCCGCGTGAACGTGGCCGGCAAGACGATCATGCCCGCGATCATCGACACGCACGTGCACCTGAGCACGACCCGCGATGCCTTGATCAAGGATCTGCGCGATCGGGCCTACTTCGGGATCAGCGCGGCGATGAGCCTGGGCCTCGATCCCGCGGGTGAGCCGTTCGCGGTCCGCGCCGCCCCACCGGCGGGTGCGGCCCGCTACTTCCTGGCGGGTCGCGGCATCACGATGCCCGAGCAGGGCCGCACCGACGTCCCGTACTGGGTGACGACCGACGCGCAGGCGCGGAAGGCCGTGCAGGAGCAGGCCGCGCTGAAGGTCGACTTCATCAAGATCTGGGTCGACGACCGCGACGGCAAGTACCAGAAAATGCCGCCGCCTATCTACACTGCGGTCATCGACGAGGCCCACAAGGCCAAGCTCCGGGTCGCGGCGCACATTTACAACCTGTCCGATGCCAAGGGGCTGCTCACGGCCGGCATCGACGCCTTCGCGCACGGGATTCGCGACGTCGACGCCGACGACGAGGTGATCGGGCTGATCAAGGCGCGCCGCAACGTCGTCCTGATCCCCAACATGCCGGATCGCGGCGTCGTCGCCGACTACGCGTGGCTGAAGGGCAGCCTGGCCGACGGCGAGGTGGCGAAGATCCAGGCCGCGGCGACCGACCGTCCGCAGGCCCACGCCGCCTGGCAGATCCAGGCCCGCAACCTGAAGAAGATGTCCGACGCGGGCATGACCATCACCGTCGGCACGGACGGCAACACCGCCTGGGCGCCGCACGTCGAGATGGCCGACATGGTGGCGTCGGGCATGACGCCGATGCAGGTGCTCGTCGCCGCGACAAAGAACGGCGCCGAGTTCCTGCGCATGACCGACACCGGCACGATCGCGGCGGGGAAGACGGCCGATCTCCTCGTGCTCGACGCCAATCCGCTCGATGACATCGCGAACACGCGGAGAATTTCTGCGGTCTACCTGAAAGGTGCCGCCGTCGACCGCGCCGCGACCCGGCCGAGCCGCTGATCGACCGCCTGAACGGCACTGCAACGACGATGCGAGTTCGCCCGCGGCCCCGAGTGGCGAGCCGGCTCGCACTGCCGCTGGCGATCGCCGCGCTGGTCGGTCCGCCGGGCAGAACGGAGCCGCTGGCATCGCTCGTGCCGCTGCGCCTGCAGGCGCCCCTCAGCTCGGCGGCACACGACGGCGACGCTGTACGCGCGATCTCGATCACCTCGCCCCTGGCGGCCGGTGCGGGAGTGCCGGCGGGATGCACCATTCGTGGGGTGGCGCGCCTCGATCAGGGCCTCGGCCGCACGCTCGACCGGACCGCCCTCCGCGTCAGCTTTACCGAGGTCGTCGATCGTGACGGCACGGTGCACGTCGTGCGAGGCTCGATCGCGACCATCGACAACGCGCGCGAGTCCATGAGCGGCGACGGCGCGATCATCGGCCTGGAGCCGTTGCGCGCGATGCCATCTCGGCTCGAGACCGTGCTGCTGCTGGTCGCACACGCGCACCCGCTGCTGATGGCGACTGCAGCGGGCGTGCGGCTGGCCGATCGTGAAGTCGACCGTCCGGGCATCCATCTGGCGGCCGGCACTGAAGTCGCCGCCGCCCTGACGCGCAGTGACCAGGCGCCTCTCTCGTGCGCGCCGGTGGTGCCCGTCGTGACCGCGTCGGCCGACGTGCGCGAAGCGCTCGACGGCACGGCCGTGCGTTCGACGACCGACGATGGGCAGGTCGAGGCGGACTGGGTCAACCTGGCCGTCGTCGGTGCCGAGCCGGCCATCCGCGAAGCGTTCGCGTCGGCCGGCTGGACGACGGCGGCGCAGACGTCCGTGCGCGCCGACACGCGCACGTTCCTCGCGCTGGCGACTCATCACGGCTATCGCGAGGGCCCGGTGTCCGGTCTGCGCCTCGACGGCGCGAGGCCGGCGATGGTCTACCAGAAACAGAACAACACGTTCGCGAAGCGGCACCACATCCGCCTGTGGTCGACGTCGCGGCGGATCGGTGGACGCGCGGTGTGGCTGGCCGCCGCCACGCACGACATCGGCGTCGAGTTCTCGTCGGTCAAGAAGCACTTCACTCATCGCATCGACGGTGCCATCGACGACGAACGCGCGAAGGTGGCCGGCGACCTGGCCCTGACCGGGGCCGTCGATGGCGTCATGTTGCTCGAGCGCGCGGCGATTCCGGCCGAGAGCCGTAACGCGGCCGGCGATGCGGTCGTCACCGACGGCCGACTGGCGATCGTCACGTTTCGGACATCGGGCGCCCCGGCGCAGTAGCCGTCGGCGGGCGCGTCGTCACGCACCGAGGCGTCGGACGATCTCTGCCGCCGCTACAGCGGCACACCCGCGCACGTTCTGTCCGGCCCACAGCGGCGAGAAGTCACCCTGGCCAGCGGCTTCCGCTCGCGACCGGAGCGGCGCCAGTGGTGTGGCGGCCAGCGGGAAGGCCGGTGCCTCGTCGTTCATCGGCCCGAGGTCGCGCATCACGCGATTCACGATGCCGCGCGCCGGCCGGCCGGTGATCACGTTGGTGAGGGCGGTGTGTGAGGCGGCCGGACTCACCAGGGCGGCACGATGCACCGCACTCGTGCGCGCCTCGGGGCAGAGCAGGAACGCCGTGCCCACCTGCGCGGCCGTCGCCCCCAGCGCGAGCACCGCCTCGACGCCGCGGCGATCGGCGATGCCACCGGCGGCGACCACGGGCACGCGCACCGCGTCGACCACCTGCGCGACCAGCGCCACCGTGCCGACCTGCGTGGTCACGTCGGCGGTCAGGAACATGCCGCGGTGCCCGCCAGCCTCGACGCCCTGCGCGATCACGGCGTCGACGCCCTGCGACTCGAGCCAGCGCGCCTCGTCGACGGTCGTCGCGGACGACATCACGAACGCGCCGGTGCCCCGCACCGCGTCGAGCAGCGCCGGCGCCGGCAGGCCGAAATGGAAGCTGACCACGTCCGGTCGGCTCGCCTGGACGACCTCCAGCATCGTCTCGTCGAACGGGCGGCGCTGGGCCACAGCAGGCGCGGCGGCCGGCGTCAGGCCGAACTCGGCGTAGTACGAGGTGAACCGGGCCGCCCACGCCGATTCGCGAGCAGCGTCGGGTGCAGGCAGCGAGTGGCAGAAGAAGTTGAGATTGAGCGGACCGTTCGTGGCCGCCCGCGCGGCAGCCATCTCCGCGCGCACGCCGTCAGGTGACAACATGGCGCACGGCATCGATCCGAGTCCGCCCGCATTGGCGACGGCGACGGCCAGCGCGTGATCCTGGCTGCCGGCCATCGGCGCCTGGATGATCGGGACGCGCAGTCGGAGTCGCGACAGCATGCTGCCGCCAGTATACGTGCCGCCACGGCGTCGACTCGTGCGTCGTCCCGCGCCTACGGACGCGCGAATGCCTCAGCGCCCGCGCCAAGCACGACCAGCACGATCCGAAACCACCCGGTCCAGTGCGAACGCGCCACGGCGTCCCAGAATCCACCGCGCAGCCAGGCCGCCAGCACACCGCCCAGCGCGGCTCCGCCGACGAGCCCGATGATGTGGATCGCGTCCGACATCGAATGGTCCATCGCGATCACAAGGCCGAACGGCGCGCCGAAGAGCGCACCGAGCACGAACCGGACGACTATCGGCAGCCAGTCGCGTTGCGGATCCGGGAGCGGCGGCAGCGTCGACATCTCAGGACCGGTGCCGCTCGCAGCTTGCGTGTCCGCGGATGCGGCGGTCGAGACGCCGTCGGCAACGGCACGGAACCGGTGTGTTGCCAGCCCGCAGTTGCGCCAGCAGGTCGTCGGCCTCCGGGTAGTCGCCGTCAGCGCCTGCCTGCATCAGCAGCGACGCCGCGAGCGTCCGCCGGCCGGCGTCCACGTGCGCGACGGCGCGCAAGTACCACGCTTCCTCGCGGCCATACGGCGTGATGTTCGGGGTGTCGTCGAGGTCGCGCCAGCAGGCCAGGGCGGCGGCGAGATTCGTGCGCACGCCCAGGCCGTAGTAGAGGCAGTAGCCGAGCGTCAGGCGCGCCTCGCCGTCGCCGAACAGCGCGGCGCGCCGATACCACCGAACCGCATCTCGGAGCCGCCCTCGATCCCGATACCATGTGCCGAGATTGCTTGCGGCGCCGGGATGGGCTGTCGCGCGCCAACAGCGCGTGTAGCAGCGACGCGCGGCGGCCGGGTCTTTCCGAGTGCCGCGACCGGTGTCGTGGCAGTAGCCGAGGCTCAGCCACGCCGTGCGGTGTCCGCCACGCGTGGCGCGCGAAAATGCATCGAACGCCCCGCGCAGATCCGGTCGCACACGGAACCCGCCACGGCCATCGGGCTCGCCGTCGTCCAGTGCGGACCCGAGGATCCACCACGCATCGGCATTCCCCGCCTGCGCCATGTTCCGAAGTCTCGCGAGTCGCGTCGCGAACGTCTCCGGCGTGAGCGAGCGCGCCAATGGAGTGGCACGTCGGCGAAGTGCCGGCGTCGTCGCGGCCAGCAACGCCTTCAACCTGGCGGCTCGCCGTGGCGCCCGGGCCGCGCCCAGCGCCCAGATGCGCGTGACGGTGTCCGCGAAGCGCCGATTCGACCGCGCCAGCGCGTCGACGACGGGAAAATATTCGTCGAAGTGGCCCTTCAGCAGCGGCTCGAGCAGGCAGACGGCGACGGGGGTGCGAACGCCGGCCTGTCTGTGTGTGCCCCATCGCGCGATGAACGTCCAGACCGAGTCCGGGTCGAGTTCGACGAACGACTCGACCTTCATGATGGCCTGCCACCGCCGATCCCGGTCTCGTGTCGTGGAACGACCAGACAGCAGCCGCTCCGCCCTGGCCACCGCGAGGTGCACGCCCTTCAATCGTCTGGTGGGAACCGGCATCTCGTGTGCGGGGGGAGGACGAACCTCCAGCATAGAGACCCGGCGCGCCGACGACAGTGTCGCGTTGCACATCGCGACATCCGCCGGCGTGCCCGCCGACTGGCGGTGCTACGACAGCTCGCGCAGGCGTCGCTCCAGGAATCGCCGCTCCGGTTCCTGCTTCACGAGCGCGAGGGCCCGCTGATACGACAGACGCGCGTCGGCGGAGCGTCCGAGGCGGCGGCACAGGTCGGCACGCGCCGAGTGGGCCCAGTGGTAGCCGTCGAGGTCGCCGCGTCCGAGGATGGCGTCGACGAGGGCGAGACCGTCGGCGGGTCCGAACGCCATCGCGACGGCGACGGCCCGGTTCAACTCGAGCACCGGCGAGACCTCGGTGCGCAGCAGGACGTCGTAGAGGCCGACGATCTGCCGCCAGTCGGTGTCGGCGCCGGTTGGCGCCTCGGCATGCACCGCGGCGATGGCCGCCTGCAACGCATACGGTCCGAAGCGGCGCGACCCGAGCGCGCGTTCCACCAGGTCGACGCCTTCGGCGATGTGTGCCCGATCCCACAGCGCCCGGTCCTGGTCCTCGAGCAGCACGACATCGCCGGTGAGCGAGGTCCGTGCCGCCCGTCGCGACTCGTGCAACAGCATCAGCGCCAGCAGGCCCTGCGACTCCGGTTCCGGCTGGAGCGCGATCAGCAGACGTCCGAGCCGGATCGCCTCGGTCGACAGATCCGCACGCGTGACCGTGGCGCCCGCCGTGGCCGAGTAGCCCTCGTTGAATACCAGGTAGACGACCTGCAGCACCGTCGCCAGGCGTTCCGGCATCTCGGCCGGCGTCGGCACCTGATAGGGAATCGCGGCGTCGCGGATCTTCGCTTTGGCGCGCACGATGCGCTGCGCCACCGTCGGCGCCGACGTCAGGAATGCGCGTGCGATCTCTTCGGTGGTGAGCCCGCAGACCTCGCGCAGGGTCAAGGCGAGCCGGGCGTCGGGCTGCAGGGCGGGATGGCAGCAGGTGAAGATCAGCCGCAGACGGTCGTCGTCGATCGACGGATCGTCGGCGACGTCCGCCGACGCCGCAGCCTGGCGCTCGATCTCGTCCGCGAGCGCGCCCAGCGACGCATCCTGGCGCGCCCGTCGGCGCATCGCGTCGATGGCGCGGAAGCGGCCCGTGGAGACGAGCCACGCCCGCGGATTGGCCGGCACGCCTTCCACCGGCCACTGCTGCATCGCCGCGACGAAGGCGTCGTGCAGCGCTTCTTCCGCGCGCTCGAAACCGCCGAGCAGGCGGATGAGCGTGGCCAGCACGCGGCGCGAGTCCGCGCGATAGACGGCATCTACCGCCTGCCGCGCGGCCTCGGCCTCGGGCGTCACGTCCTACTGCTTGCTGAAGTCGACCACCGGGCGCACTTCCACGCTGCCGAGGCGGGCCGACGGAATGCGCGACGCGATCTGGATCGCCTCGTTGAGGTCCTTGGCGTCGATCAGGTAGAAGCCGCCGAGCTGCTCCTTGGTCTCCGCGAACGGGCCATCGGTGGTGGTCGTCTTGCCCTGGCGGATGCGGACGGTCGTGGCCGACGACACCGGATGCAGCGCCTCGCCGGCCACGTAGTGGCCGCTCTTGCGGACGTCCTCGGTGAAGGCGAAGTACTCGCCCATGAACTGATCGCCTTCTTCCTTCGACATCCCGGCGATCTTGGCTTCCTCGTCGTAGATCAGGCACAGGTACTTCATCGCGATGCTCCCGTCGGTGGTCAGTGTAGCGGCGGCCCCATGCCTCCGCCCCGCCAGGTCCGGCGGACCGGAGCAGCGGGTTCAGCGGATAGTCGTGGCGAGCGCTGGAATTCGACAGACGCCCGGAGGCAGCCCGGGACGAATGGCGGGACCGCCGTCAGTGATGGTGCCGCTCGTACAGCTCGACGTCGGCTTTGTCCTTGTCCCGCTGCCGCGTGACGGCGGTGCCCATCGATCGGGCGCGGGCCGCCTGGCGCGTGCCGTCGGAGTCGACGGCGAAGAGCGACACCTGCCGTTCGAGGTCCGGAGACGCGCAGGCACGGCAGGCCGGCGTGTCGCCGGCACGCACCAGGATCTCGAACGCCGCGTCGCAGGCCCGGCACCGGTACTCGTAGAGGGGCATCGGCGCTACTGTTTCTTCGCTTCCGACGGGAGCGTCGGCACGACGCACGTGGCGTAGCGGCAGTTGTTCGAGTTGGTCGAGCCCAGACCTTCCAGATAGGCGACGGTCTCGAGGAACTGCATGTTGTGCGCGCGCGGACCGTTGGCCATGTCGGCCACGGTGTCGCCCTTGCCGCCGCCCGCCTCCTTGTCGGCCTGGTTCTCGCCGCCGAAGATGTTGGTCGCGCGCGCGGTGACGTCGCCGCCCATGGCGACGAGATACGCGATCAGCTCGTGGCTGGCGGTGAGCGCGGCGCCATGGAGCGGGGTGTAGCCCTGGTTGTCGCGGACGTTGACGTCGAGGCCGATCTCCTCGATGAGGTAACGGACAGCCTCGAGCCGCGCACCGGGCCGGAAGTTCGTGACCTGGGGCTCGAAACCGAAGCCGGCCGCGACCAGCAGCGGCGACGCGCCGGAGGCCGACGGGATCGACGGGTTGGCGCCGGAAGCCACCAGCAACTGCATCGCCTCGACGTCGTTGGCCTTGGCCGCCAGCCAGAAGGGGGTGCCACCGACCGGGTTGGCCCAGTCGCCGTGGAAGGTCCGGTACCACGGCTTCTTCGTCACCCGCGCATTGGGATCGGCGCCCTTGGCCAGCAGCGCCGTCAGCAGCGCGAGGTGGGTCGTCTTCTCTTCGGTGATGTTCGCCGGCGGATACCAGGTGCGCTCGGGCCAGCGGGCATCCACCGTGGCCCACAGTGGGCCGACGCCAGTCGTCGCCACCAGATTCGGGTTGGCGCCGCGGTCGAGCAGGTAGGTCGCGATGTCGAGCCGTCCGTTGACGATCGCCATCGTCATCGGGCTCAGGTGGTCGGCGCCGCTGACCGTGTTCACGTCGGCGCCGCCCTCGACCAGGGCCCGCACCGTGGCGAGATGGCCCTCGCGCGCGGCGAACAGCAAGGCGGTCAGTCCGCCCATCGACGTGATGTCGCTGCGTCCGCCCTCGGAGGTGATCTCGCGCGTGCCCTTGCCGGCGGTCTTTTGCTTGTAGCGTTCGCCCATCGAGACGATGGCGCTCACCCTGGTGGCGACGTTCGGATCGGCCTGGCGCGACAGCAGCGCCGCGACGGCCTCGGTGCGGCCCTGCGCCGCCGCGAACATCAACGCCGTCTGGCCATTGGTCGTGTCGGCGGCGTTCACGTCGGCGCCGCGATCGACGAGCAGTCGCACCGCATCGGCGCTGCCGGACGCCGCGGCGAACATCAGCGGTGTGGTGCCGTTGGCGTTGGCGGTGACGACGTCGGACTTCGCCTCGACGAGCAGCCTCACGCTGGCGGCGTCGCCGGCGCGGGCCGCCATCATCAGCGGCGTCAGCCCGCCGAGGCGCGTCTTCGCCCGTACGTCGGCACCGGCGCCGAGCAGCAGCCGCACGAGGTCGGAGCCGCCGGTGTACGCGGCCCAGTGCAGGGCGGTGCTGCCATCGCCCTGGGGCTGGTTGACATCGGCGTTCTTCGCCACGAGTGCGCGCACGGCCCCCGCATCGCGCTGCATCGCGGCGTCGGCCACCGGGCTCGGCTGAGCCAGCGCCACTGCCGGCGCGCCGGCCAGCAGCGCGGCAACGGCGGCTCGGGTCCACGTCGTCATGGTTGGTGCTCCGCGTCCGCCTTCAGATGGCGACCGTGCCGGTGCTGTCGCCGAGCGATGTCTGCTCGACGCCCAGCTTCTGCAGCACGGTGAGCAGCACGTTGGCCTGCGGCGTCCTGTCCTTCTCGAGCACGTGCAGGTTGCCCTGCAGCGCGCCACTGGCGTGGCCGGCGAGCAGCAGGGGCACGCGCCGATGGCCGTGGACGTTGCCGTCGCCCATCGGGCTGCCGTAGAGCACCAGCGAATGATCGAGCAGCGAGCCGTCGCCGTCGGGCGTGGCTCTCAGCTTGTCGAGGAAGTAGCCCAGCGTCTGCAGGTGGTAGCGGTTGATCAGGCCCTGGTCCTCGATGGTCTCGGCGCGCTCGCCGTGATGCGAGGCCGAATGCCACGGCGTCAGACAGCCGCTCTCGGCGAACACGCGGTTGCTGGTATCGCGGCTCAGTTTGAACGTGGAGACGCGCGTGACCTCGGCGGCGAAGGCCAGCACCTGCAGGTCGAACATCAGCTTCACGTGCTCGTCCCACGAGTCGGGCACGCCCACCGGCGCCGCCGGCAGCTCGCGCTCGGGACCGTGTTCGGTGTTGTAGGCCTCGATCTTCTGGATGCGCCGCTCGATCTCGCGGATGTTCTCGAGGTAGTCGTGCAGCCGGCCGCGGTCCTTGGTGTCGAGGTTGCGCGACAGCCGGGCGATGTCCCGCGTGATCGCGTCGAGGATGCTGCGGTTGATGCGGTTGCGCGAGGCGCGGTCGGCCGAAGTGCCGCCGGTACCGAACAGCTCCTCGAACGCCAGCCGCGGGTCGCGCGTCATCGGTAACGGCGTCGTCGGATCGGCCCAGCTGATCGTGTCCATGTAGACGCAGCTGTAGTTGTAGCCGCAAGTGCCCGACGAATCGAGGTTCTCGATGCACAGTTGAATCGACGGGAGCGGCGTGTCCTGGCCGTGCGCGCGGGCGTAGAGCTGATCGACCGACGCCCCGTTGCGGATGTCCGAGCCCTCGGTCTGCTTGGCGTGGGCGGCGGTGAGGAACACGGCGCTCGAGCGGAAGTGATCGGCGCCGACCTCCTCGGCCGAGACCGGGTCGGCTCCCGAGCAGTCGGTGTGGCTCACGACCGTCAGGTGATCGCGGAACGGCTCGAGTGGCTTCAGGATCTTCGTGAACTCGAAGTCGCGCCCGGTGGCCGCCGGCGACCACAGGTGGTTGCGGCTGCCGTACTCGGTCGACCCGGCGCTGCCGTGCACCATCTCGATGCCGACGAAACGGCTCTTCGGCGAGGCCACCGCGCGTGCGCGGGCACTGGCGGCGGCCGGCACCATCGCGTCGAGCAGCGGCAGCGCCACCGAGGCTCCGAGCCCGCGGAGCACGGTGCGGCGGGACAGCGCGCGTCTGGTCAGGTACATCAGCGGACTCCCTTGTCGAGACCCTGGCTCTCGGTGGCCGGTGCGAGCGTGCGCATCTGGAACGGACCGCTGGTGACCACGGCCATCACGTAGGCCGAGAAGCGATCCTGGCCGCGCGCCGCCTGACGGACGATCGCACGGGCCGTCGGCATGTCGGTGTAGTCGACGACGCGGCCCAGCCCATAGGCCAGCAGCGATTCGGCGAAGCCGGAGCGGAACGCGTCGGCGTGCCGCACCAGCGCCTGGCGCAGGCTCACCGGACCGTCGAGCGGCGTGCCGTCGTACATGTCGCCGCGCGGATCGACCGCGGTGAGGCCATCGCGCGTACGCCAGCGGCCGGTGGCATCGAAGTTCTCGAGCGCCAGGCCGATCGGGTCCATGATGCGATGACAGCCGGCGCACGTGGGGTTCTTGCGGTGCGCCTCGATGCGCTCGCGCACCGTGAGCACGGCCTCGTTGTTCACCTGCTCGGCCAGCGGCGGCACGTTCGGCGGCGGCAGCGGCGGCGGCGCGCCCATCAGCACCTCGAGCACGTACTTGCCCCGCGCCACCGGCGAGGTGCGGTTGGCGAGCGAGGTCAGGGCCAGGATCGCGCCGCGTCCCAGCAGCCCGAACCGATTCGGATCGGTGAGCATGACGCGCCGGAATGCGGGTCCGGCGATGTTCGGGAGGCCGTAGTGCCGCGCCAGCGGCTCGTTCACGAACGTGTAGTCGGCGGTGAGCAGCTCGGTGACGGGCCGGTCGGTGCGCACGACGTGCTCGACCAGCAACTCCACCTCGCGGCGCATCGCCGTGGCGAGGTCCTTGGTGAAGTCCGGGAAGATCGTCGGCTCGGGGTGCACCTCGGCCAGACCCGTCAGGCGCAGCCACTGTGCGGCGAAGTGGGTGGCGAGGCTGTCGGCACGCCTGTCGGCGAGCATGCGCGTGACATGCGCTTCGAGCCCGGCCGGCTGTCGCAGACGTCCGGCCGCGGCGGCGTCGAGCAGCGCGTCGTCGGGCGTCGAGCCCCACAGGAAATACGACAGGCGCGAGGCGATCTCGAAGTCGTCGAGCCGGTAGGCCTGGCCGGCGGCCACCCGTTCGGGGACGCGCTCGAAGCGGAAGATGAACTCCGGTCGCGTGATCGCGCTCTGGATGACGGTGCGGATGCCGTCCTCGAACGAGCCGCCGTCACGGCCGGCGTCGTACATCGCCATCAGCGTGTCGACGTCCTCGGTCGTCGGTGGACGGCGGAAGGCCCGCCGCGCCAGCGTGGTCGCGATGCGCTTCGCGCACGGCGCCTCGTCGTCGGCCGCTGCCGGCGTGCAGGGGAGGATATGACGCCGGCTGGGCGTGTCGGACACGCCACTCGCTGTCAGCGGCCCGACGATGGTCGTCGTCATCAGGTGCGGCAGCGTGCTCATCCCGGTGTGCACGCCGACGCTGACGTCGAGGATCGTCTGCTCGACCAGGCGCACCGAGTCCTCGACGGCGCCGTCCATCTTGGCGACGAACGCGGCGGCGACGCGATGCGGGCCGGCGGTGACGCGCACCGGCGGCGTCGTGAGCGGCCCCTCGTTGCCTTCGTAGAGCGGGTCGATCGTGAAGGCCGCGACGCGGGCACCGTCGATCGAGATCTCGAGCTCCTGTCCCTGCAGCGACTCCGGGAGATTGCCGCCGATCAGCTCGCCCAGGTAGTAGAAATACAGCTCGTTCTGGAAGACGTAGTCGCCGTCGGCGGGGAAGTGGTGCGTCACCGCCTGGCCGCCGCGGGTGCCGAGCGGCGTCCCGTCGACGTGGCGCATCTGGTTCACGCGCTTCGGCACGTCGTATTTCGCCTGCTGCGGCTGCGCGCGGCCATCGCCCAGCGCCTGTCGCGCCACCTTGTCGGCGGCGCGCACGTAGGCCTGCATCAGGCCCGGGTTGATGGTGAGCGCGTCGGCCATGTTGTCGAACGCGCCGGTGCGCGCGTCGGGCGGGAGCAGCGCCGCCACGTCGACGTCGACCTGCAGCAGATCACGAACGGCGTTTCGGTACTCGCGCCGGTTCAGGCGATGCAGTTCCGGCGCCTTGTAAGTTGGCTGCGCGGCCGTCACTTCGTCGAGCCGCGTGCCGAGGGACGTGCTGAACGCCAGCAGCGCCGCGGCCTCCGGGCGTCGGGCGCCGGCCGGCGGCATCAGGCCCGCGCGCACCTTGCGGATCACGTCCTCGGCGCGCTTCGCGTTGAGATGCGGGCGCGACGGATCGAGCTCGGTCCACGAGAACCCACCGCTCTTGACGCGGTCGTTGTGACAGTTGGCGCAGTAGGTCTGCACGAAGGCGCGCTGGCCTTCGACGGTGGTCGGGTCGGCCGGTGCCGGTGCCTGGTCGGGCGCGCCCGACAGTCCGCCCTGCGTGGCGAGCAGGATCATCGCGGCGAGGGCGCTGACGGCGACGCGAGAGACCCTCATCCCCGGACCTCCTTGGGCTGCGTCCATGCTGCGGACGGATGGACGCCCACATTCTACGGCAACGATCGGGGCATCGAGCGCGCCCGCCGGCACGGCGGTCGACGTCGTCGCAGCACGGATTCCGGCCTATTTCACCGCGAAGCAGTAGAGGCGTGGCGCCGCCGCGCCCGCCGCCGGCGCCGCGCAGGTCGCGGTGTGCCCGCCGTTCCACGTGCCGTTGGCTTCGCCGGCTGTCGCGGTGCCCGTCGTGGACGTCCAGTTGTCGCAGGTCTGGTCGAGCGCGGCCGTGCCATTGGCGAGCGTGCCGGTGAAGACCACGACGGGGCCGGCCACGACCTCGCCCTTCTCGGTCTGCAGCACACCAGCCGGCAGCGTTGGCCGCTGGTGCAAGTCGACGGCGCCGCGCGCTACCAGCGTGCCGGCGGCGTTGTGCCACGGTCCCGGGCCGATGCGATCGCCGGCGTTCACCGCGGACGCCTTGCGAAACGCGGTGCTGAGATAGGCCCGCCACGTGCGGTCGCCGGCGCCGGCGGCCTTGGCCAGATCCTGGCAGACGCGGTCGGCGCCGGCCAGCCCGCCGAGATGTCCGCCGCGCTCGACGCCGCGGCTGGTCACGAAGAACGTCATGCGGGTCGCGGCGGGCGGCAGCGGCGCCGCCTTCGGCGTGGCGATATCGGCCACGGCCACGACCACGCGCTGCTGCGCACGTTCGACGACGACGACGCGGCTGGCCGGATCGGCCATGAAGAAGGTCGTGCCGTCGGGCAGCTTCGCGGTCTCGACCGTGAAGTACTGCGGGAAGGCCGCCCGCAGCAGCGGCGTCAGATCGCGGTTGGCGGCGTCGAAGGCGGTGCCGAAGTCGTTGCGCGCGCCGCCGCCATCGGGCTTGACGTGGCAGGTGCCGCAGCCGTCGACGCCGGGCTTTCGCATCGGATCGCCCTGGAACTTGACCAGGTAGTCGGGGCGTGCCTCGACGCCCGCGGCGCCCACGAGCCACGCGGCCAGCATCGCCGGCGCGACGAACGATCGGCGCATGGCGCGCAGTGTAGCGCGATCAGAACGCCAGACGCAGGCCCACCGCGATCTGCGCGCCGCCGGCCTCGAGGTCGAACGACTCTCCGCCGTTCACCGTCACCGACGTCGAGCCGCGCGCGAAGCGCGCCAGCACGCCGGCCCCGACCCGCCGCGTGAAGAACCACGCCGCGTCGATCCCGCCGTGCACGCCGACCATCGACTCCGAGAGATCGGTCGTCGAGCCTCGGGCCAGCGTGATCGCGTCGTACGGATACGGGTCGGTCACCGCGGGCGTGTCGACGACCGTCTGCGAGACGGCGAAGAACGACGGCCCCGCGAACACCACCACGCGCAGCCGCCGCGACGCCGGCGCGATCCAGGCGAGCGAGAGGTGCGTGCCCAGTTCGGTGCGGTCCAGCCCGTCGACGTCGATCGCGGCGGTGCGCGGCCGGTCGAAGAAGAAGGGATGCGGCGAGCTCACGGCGACCGTGCCGTCGCCGTCGCGCGACAGCGACGACACCGCCACGCCCACGCCGACGCCGCCACGCACGCGCAGGAACAGGCCGCCGTCGGCACCGAGTCCGTCCTTCACCCGGTAGTCGCCGGTGAACGGCGCCGGCGCGGGGGTCGCCGAGGAGGTCGGCCGGTCGGGGAACGACGAGGGGCCGGGCTGGAACGCCACGCCCGCGAACAGGATGGCCCGGTTGTTGGCGACGCGCGGCGCCGAGGTTTGTGCCGGCGTCGGCCGCGGCGCGGGCTGTGTCGGCGCGGGCGGCGGCACGCGCACGCCCTGTCCCGTCGTGGGCGGCGGCGGGGGAGGCGGCGTCTGGGCGGCGGCGGTCGCGGTGACGAGGAGGACGGCGGCGGTGAGCGTGCGGAGGTGGCGAGTCATCGTCGGGATCCTCACTGCACACCGACGGCGGTCCACGCGTCGGTCACCGCGCGTTCCACCGCGCCATTCGAGGGATACAGATCGCGGGCCGACTGGATCGTCGCGGCCCTGGCCTGGGAGAACGTCGCGCGCGGCGGCAGCAGCCGCGTGAAGGCGCGGAAGAACACCCGCTCGATCTGCTCGCGATTGCCGAAGCCCACGCCGCTCACCGCGACGCCAGACAGCCGGTGCGTGCCGCCTTCGATCGCGAGGTAGAAAGCGTGGTTCGCGATGCCGGAGTTCCGATGCACGCCGCCGCTGTCCTCGGGGCCGGTGTAGCGCTGCGAGTAGTGATCGGGATGGCCGAACGCCGTCGGTGACTGCATCGAGCGGAAGCCGGCCACCGAGCCGGCGCGCAACGGACGGAACGTGTCCTCGCCGATCACGTAGTCGGCCTGCAGGAGATTCGATCCGCGCGGCTGGAAGAACGCTTCCACCGCCGTGCCCATCATGTCGGAGAATGCCTCGTTCAACGCGCCCGATTCGCCTTCGTATTCGAGCTGCGACGTGAAGTCGGTCACGCCGTGCGTGAGCTCGTGCGCCACGACATCGAGGGCGCCGGCGAGCGGGCCCACCGTCTGGCCCGAGGAGGTCAGCAGGAAATTCGACGGGATGCCGTTGCCGAAGTACATCAGGCCGCGGCCGCCGGGTCCGGCCGGCGGCCCGGCCCAGAAGGCGTTGACGCACAGCAGCCCGAAATCGTCGGCCGGCAGCGGCCCGACGCATTGCACCGGCGAGTATAGGTTGATGCTGCCGACCATCGGCGCGTTGTTGCCGTCGAGGCCGCGCACGCCCAGGCGCTTGAAGATGAAGTCGTAGGTCCACCCGAGGTAGGCGTGGGCGTCGACGGCCACGGCGTCGGTCCAGACGTTGTCGCTGTCGCTCGCGAGATCCGGCAGCGCGACGGGGGCGCCGTTGACGACGTCGATGAACCGATCGCGGTTCCCTCGCACGTCGACCGTCCACAGTTGCGGCGGTCGCAGCAGGTCCTCCGCGAAGAACACGCTGCCGGCCTGGCGGGTCGCGACCTTCTTGCGATCGTTCAGCACGCCGAGGCCTTCGCCCACGGCCGCCTGGTCCTTCACGAGCGGCACGGTCCGCAGGACGGCGCCGGTCTCCGCGTCGAGATAGAGCGTGCGCGCATCGAGGGTCGTGCGCTGGACGTGGGCGCGCCACGCCAGGCGCGCGCCGCCGTCGTCGAGGCCCACGAACACGAGCTCGGGCGTGATCAGCGGCGTGTCGCCGCCGGCGCCGAGCCGCGTCGTGATCGCCGCGCGCGACAGGGCCGGCGTCGCGTCGGCCTGGTCGGTGCGGAACAGCTGGCCGAAGAGCGACGTGACCACGCCGTTCGCCGTCTGGCGCAGGACCGAGCCGCCGGCGACCTCGAGGCCGAGGTGGTACTGCTGCAGCCGCTCGTGGCGATGGCCAGGAGCGATCGGGTCGTCCTGCTCCGCGGCGACGCGCAGGTTGCGATCCGATTCGAGCCGCCGCACCGCGTCGACCTCCCGTCGCAGCAGGTCGGGACCGGCTTCGCTGGCCCGCAGCGTGCGGACGGCGTCGGCCGACTGCGCGCGCGGCGCGGGGGCCGCCGACAGCCACCACAGGACGGCCGCCGAAGCGGCCAGGCTGGTCGAAGCACGAACCACGGAATGCACCACGCGAAGTCCTCCTGAGACGGCATCGCGGGGAGCGGCACGGTCGCCTCAGTGCAGATGTCGGCTCGAGACGCGCGGGGGTGCACTGCGGCCGCCAGTTCGACGCACGGCGGCGCGCCGGAATGTGACTAGGCGCGCTGGAGCGTGAACACCGTGATCTCGGGCCGCACGTTGCAGCGGACGCGATAGAGGTGGCCCACGCCGCGATTGACGTAGAGCCAGCGGTGCCCCGGCAGGTCGAACGCGCCTTGCGTGTAGCGGCGATTCTGCACCGGCACGATCGGCGGTGGCAGGAACGGCGCCCGTACCTGACCGCCGTGGGTGTGGCCGGAGAGAATCCAGCCTTCGAAGCCCCGCCAGCCGTCGAGATCGGCGGTGTCGGGGTTGTGGCTCAGCGCCAGCATGGCGCGCGATCGATCGAGCGTGGCGAGCGCCGTGTCCGGGTCGAACCGCTGGCCCCACAGGTCGTCGAAGCCGACGATCTGCAGGCCCTCGACGTCGGCGATGGCGTTGCGCAGCACCCGGATGCCGCCGTCCTCGACGACGGCCAGCACCCGCTGCGCCAGCTCCGGATGCGCCCAGCGCGGGCCGTACTCGTGATTGCCGGGCACGCCCAGCGTCGCCAGCCGGCCGTGCGGCGGCGTGGCGTACATGCGCGTGAACTGCTCACGCATCGCGCCGGTGTCGTCGAAGCTCACGAAGTCGCCGGTGTAGACCAGGATGTCCGGCGCCAGCGCCGTGATCCGCGCGAACACGTCGAGGAGGTAGGCGTTGTCGACGCGCGGCCCGACGTGGATGTCGGAGATCTGAAGCAGCGTGCGGCCGATGAGCGACTGCGGCAGATGCTGCACGGGCAAGTCGCGGCGCACGACCTCGAGCCAGTGCGGCTCCACGCGCCACGTGTACAGCCCCAGTCCCGCAGCGGCGGCCGCCGAGCCCAGCAACTGTCTTCGCGTCAGCCGCATCGGTGCCTCTGGTCTCCGGTCCCGGATCCCTACGATTCTCTGACGCCTCGTCCCCGCACCCAGAACACGATGGCGGCGACCACCAGCAGGCCGCCGTTGATCGCGATGGCCATGGGCACCGACGACACGGTGGCGACGTTGCCGGTGACGAAGTTGCCGAGCGGCGAGGCGCCGCGGAACGCCACCATGTAGATGCTCATCACGCGGCCGCGCATCTCGTT
>CADEDM010000042.1:0-4157 GCA_902826065.1 uncultured Acidobacteriota bacterium
TGCCGATCACCGAAGCCACGGGCAGCATGGTCGTCGACATCGGCGGCGGCACGACTGACATCGCCGTCATCTCGCTCGGCGGCATGGTCTACACCAGCGCCATCCGCACCGCCGGCAACCACATGGACGACGCGATCATCGCGTTCCTGCGCCGCAAGCACGGCCTGCTCGTCGGTGAGCGCACCGCGGAGGACGTCAAGATCCGCCTCGGCTCGGCGTGCGAAGGCGAGCCGGTGCGCGACATGGAAGTGCGCGGGCGCTGCCTGCGCGAAGGCCGGCCGCGCATCGTCGAGATCAACGAAAACGAGGTCCGCGACGCCCTGGCGGAGCCGCTGCGCGCCATCTGCAGTGCGGTGAGGAACGCCCTCGAGTGCGTGCCGCCCGAGATCGCGGCCGACATCTACGAGCAGGGCATGGTGCTCACCGGCGGCGGCGCGCTGCTGACCCGGCTCGACGAGCGGCTGCGGGCCGAGACCGGCGTGCCGGTGATGGTCGCCGAGGATCCGCTGACGTCGGTCGTGCAGGGCGCCGGCCGGATGCTCGATGACACGGCGCTGCTGCGCCGCGTCGCCTGCGCCGCCTAGCCGCGTCGTTCCCCGTTCGCCCGCCGACCGCTGCGCCCGGCGTGGCAGCGGCGCATCACGTCATCGTCCTGCGCTCCGGTTTGCTATCCTGAGGGCGCCTATGACCTCCCGTCTCGACGAGATGCGCCCGGCGAAGCTCTGGCGCACCCTGTCATCCGATCGTCGCGTCGCCGCGGCCACCGCGTTCTGGACCGACGAACACGCCACGCTCGAGCAAGCCGAGGCCGTCGCCCTCATCGCCCGCCAGATCAAGTTCCGGCCGCGCAGCGTGCAGACGCTGGCGGTGGAGAAGCGGGCGAAGCACCTCGCCGGGCTGGCGCAGGTGTCGGATCTGCTGGCGGCGCGGCTCCTCGTCATCTACCACCTCGAGTCGCAGCGCCCGATGATGGGCGCCTTCCTCGACGGCCTCGGCATCCCGCATGTCGAGGGCCTGATCGAGGAAGAGACGCCGAAGACGCCCACGCCCGAGCAGATCGCGTCGGCTGCCGACGCGCTGTCCGCCCAGTTCCCGAAGGGCGATGTCGGCCGCTACTTCTGGACCCTGCTCTGGCAGGACCCCGAGACCTGGGGCGCACTCGAGTCGCGGCCCGAACTGCACGAGATCGCCTGATGCCGCCGTTCGAACGGCACGTGTTCGTCTGCGGCAACCGGCGCGAGGAAGGGCATCCGCGGGGCTGCTGCGACCCGGCCGCCACCGAGGCCCTGCACAAGGCGTTCAAGGCGACGATCGCCGACCGCGGCCTCGCCCGTCGCGTCCGCGCCAACAAGGCCGGCTGCCTCGACCAGTGCGAGCACGGGCCGGCGGTGGTCGTGGTCTATCCCGAGGCCGTCTGGTATGGCGGCGTGACCGCCGATGACGTCGCCGAGATCGTCGACCGTCACCTGGCCGGCGGTGAACCGGTGGCGCGGCTGCGTCTCGACGATGGCTGCATCAATACCGGCGCGTGCGCACACAAGCCGCGCCGCGTCCCGGTGGGCTGAGGCCCGCAACGCCGATGGACGCCTTCTTCACCTCCGACAACCTGATCGCGCTGCTGACGCTGACGGCCCTCGAGGTCGTGCTCGGTGTCGACAACGTCATCTTCATCTCGATCCTGGCCGGCAAGCTGCCGCCCGGCGATCAGGCACGGGCGCGCCGCGTCGGCCTCATGGCCGCGATGATCATGCGCATCCTGCTGCTGTTCTCGCTGGCATGGATCGTCCGCCTCACCGAGCCGCTGTTCCACGTGGTGGGCCGCGCGATCTCGGGCCGCGACCTCATATTGCTGGGTGGCGGCCTCTTCCTGATCGGCAAGGCCACGGTCGAGATCCACGAGAAGCTCGAGGGCGTGGAGGGCGAACGCTCGGCCCGGGTGGCGCCGTCGTTCGGCGCCGTGATCGCGCAGATCATGGTGCTCGACATCGTGTTCTCGCTCGACTCGGTGATCACCGCCGTCGGCATGGCGGAGTCGATCGCGGTGATGGTCGTGGCGGTGGTGCTGGCCGTCGCCATCATGATGGTGTCGGCCGGCAGCGTCTCGGCCTTCGTGCAGCGGCACCCGACCGTCAAGGTGCTCGCCCTGAGCTTCCTCATCCTGATCGGCGTCTCGCTGGTGGGGGAGGGCCTGGGCCATCACATCCCGAAGGGCTACATCTACTTCGCGATGGCGTTCTCGGTCTTCGTCGAGATGATCAACCTGCGCGTACGCGGGTCCAGCACGCCGGTCGATCTGCGCGATCCGTATACACCCGAGCCGCCGCGCCACTGAGGCACGGCCGGGCCACGCCTACTCGGCGCGCAACGCCCGCGCCGGATCGGTGGTGGCGGCGCGACGCGCCGGACCCCAGCTCGCGGCCGCGAGCGCACCGAGGCAGACCGCGACAGCGCCGAGCCAGCTCGGCGCGTCGACCACCGTGACGCCCACCAGCAGCGACTGCAGGAGTCGGCCGACGCCCGCCGCGAGCGCCAGTCCGAGGACCGCGCCCAGCGCGCCGAGCCGAGCCGCGCCGGCGAGCACGCCGCCCTGCACTGCCGCCGCCGAAGCGCCGAGCGCCATGCGGATGGCGATCTCGCGCGAGCGCTGGGTCACCAGGAACGCCATCAGCCCGTAGACGCCCAGGGCGGCCAGCGCGATCCCGATGCTACCGACCGCGCCGGCGACCCAGGCGGTGACGCGTTGCGGCGTCAGCCCGATGGCGACCGCGTCCTCGAACGTCTGCACGAACATCACGGCGACGCTCGGCTCGACCTGCGCGACCGCCGCACGCAGCGCGGTCTCGGGCGACGCCCCGGGCGCATGGCGGGCGAAGAACGTCAGGTCGCCGGTGGGGTGCTGCGCCAGTGGCACGAACACGAACGGCTCCGGCGCATCGCTGATGTAGCGGTACTTCGCGTCGGCGACGACGCCCACCACCTCGATCGGCGCCTCGCCGTCCCGGCCCTCGTGCAGGAAGCGCTGTCCGACCGCCGGCCGCCCGGGCCATGCGGTGCGCGCGAACGTCTCGTTGACGACGGCGACGCGGGTCGTGCCGTTGCGGTCGGCGCGCCGCAGCCCACGGCCGTCGACGAGCCGCATGCCGACGACCTCGAAATACTCGGCGGTCACCACGTTCCAGTCGGCGTCGACGGTGTCGTCGCCGGCCGGCCCGGCCAGTCCCGGGACGCGGATCCGGCCGAGCCCCAGGCCGCTGCCCTGCAGCGGGATCATGCGCGCCGCGGCGACCCCGGTGACGCCAGGCACCCCGGCGATTCTGGCCTGGAGCCGCTCGGCCAGATCGACCGCGGCCGCGTCGCGGAATCCCGACAACGCCACGTTCACGTTGGCGAGCGCGATGTTGGTCGTCACGAACCCGGGATCCACGCGCGCCGCCGCCTGCAGGGTGCGCACGAAGAGCCCGGCCGTCGCCACTAGCATCAGCGACAACGCCACCTGCGCGACGACCAGGGCCTGACGCAGCCAGAGCTGACGGCGGTCGGTCGTCGTCGCTGCGCCGTGCAGGAGCGGCGCCAGGTCGTGGCCCAGGGCATGTCGCGCCGGCGCGACGCCGAATACGATGGCCGTGACGAGCGCCACGCCCAGCGCGAACGCCACCACCCGGCCATTGACGGTGACGGCGAGGTTGAGCGCGATCGGCACGGCCGGCAACGCGGCGTTCAGCAGTCCGACGGCCGCGAAGGTCAGCGGTACGGCGAGCGCGGCGGCGACCAGGAACAACAGCGCCGTCTCGGTCAGCAGTTGCGCCAGCAGGCGGCCGCGGCTGGCGCCGATGGCCAGCCGCGTGGCCATCTCACGCCGCCGTCCGGTGGCCCGCACCAGCAGCATGCCGGCGACGTTGCTGCACGCGATCGCGAGCAACGCGCCCGTGAGCGCGAGCAGGACGCCAAGGAAGACCAGGAACGGCGTGCGCACCGGCCCCGGCACGCGGCTGGTCGGCAGGAGCGCGGCCGTGTGGCGCGGGTTGGCCTCGGGGGTGGCGGCCTTGAACCGGGCCATGAGCAGGTCGAGTTCAGCCGCCGCGTTCGCCATGGTCACGCCGGCGGCGAGCCGCCCGACGCCCATGTGCATCGCCCCGCGAGCGTCGGTGAGTTCGGCC
>CADEDM010000042.1:4257-30304 GCA_902826065.1 uncultured Acidobacteriota bacterium
TCGGCCACCATCGCCATCGGCAGCCAGAGATCGGTGCCGGCCAGGGTGACGCCCTCGAAGCCGGGCTCGGCCACACCGACGACGGCGAAGTCACGGTTGTTGATGCGCAGCGGACGCTCGAGCACGGTGGGATCGGCGTTGAGGCGACGCGTCCAGAAGCGATGCGTCAGCACGACCACCGGACGCTGTCCCGGGACGACGTCTTCGTCGGCGTGGAAGAACCGGCCCAGCGCTGCCTGCGTGCCGAGCACGTCGAAGAAGTTCGCGGAGACGAGGTTGCCGAAGACGCGCTCGCTCTGCCCGCCGAGGGTCAGGCTCATCGGCCGGCCACCGAACTCCACCGACGCCAGGCCCGTGACGCTGGTGGCGTGTTCGCGCAGGTACTGGAACGCCGGGTGCGACATGTTGTCGAACCCGGCGCCGTCGTTGCCGCGGCCGACGTCGACCACGCGGCCGGGATCGCGCACACCCGCGGCCGGCGCCAGCAGAGCGTCGGCCACCGAGTAGATGGCGCTGGCCGCGGCGATGCCGCAGGCGAGCGAGCCGATGGCGGTGAGCGCGAAGACCGGGCTCTTGCCCAGCAGGCGCCAGGCGTGACGGAGATCGCCCGCGAACGACATTTGACGCTTGGACGGACCGTGCCTGGGTTGTGTTCCGCCGCTGAGCCCTTCACGCGGCGCGAACGGTGCATCGTCACCCGGAGATGGAGAGCGCCGCGATCCACGCCGCAACGTCTCGGGCGATGTCGGCCTCGGCGTCGGCCGGCCGCCGCCCGCTCGACGCCAGCACCTTCAGCGAGTGGTCGCCGGTCTCGACCGTGTGCACCGTGAGGAGCGCCACCGAACCGACGTCGGCCGCGATGGCCTCGGGGCCGCCGAACGTGTCGCGCGTGCCTTGGACGATGAGCGTCGGCACGGCCAGACGGCGCAGGTGCGACACGCGATCGCCGCCGCGCGGTCCCGGCGGTCGCAGCGGATACCCGAACGCCACGGCGCCCCCGAGTGGCGCTGCCGCGCGCCACGCCGCAGGGTCGGCCGCGAGGTGAGTGGCCATGCGCCCGCCCAGGGACTTGCCGGCGAGTACGACCGCGCGAGGACGGGTGGCGGCCACGGCCGCGTCGACGGCATCGCGGAACGCGGCCTCGAGCACCGGCGCGCGATCGGGCAGCTTGCGTCCGGCCGCGACGTAGGGGAAGTCGAAGGTCAGCACGGCGGGTCCATGCGCCGAGAGCAACGAGGCCATGCGTCGCATGAACGGCGAACGATGTCCGGCGCCGGCGCCGTGCGCGAACACGACGGTGACGCTCGTGGAGCTGTCGCTGCGGAACAGTTCGGCCGGCAGAGGCGCGGTCGCGGTGGGCACGTCGATGACAAGCGGTGACATGGATTGAGGCCTGTGGTCGCTATAGTACCGAGGCTCGCTTCGGCTGTCAGGGCCGCTCCCAACCTTATGCAGGTGTTCCCGTTCGTCGCGTCCGCGGCTTGCCCGCGGTGTGTTGCCTTTGTCCTGCTCGTCACGTCGATCAGCGCGGTACCGGCATCGGCGCAGGTTTCGCCGGCGTTGATGCCGCGCCCGGCCGGCGCCGCGATTCCGGTCGCTGAAGCCCCCGCCGTCGACGGCGACGTGCTCGGCGACCCGGCGTGGAAATCCGTCGCTCCGCTGACCGGGTTCTTCCAGGAGCAGCCGATCGAGGGCGCGCCCGAGACCGAGCGCACCGAGGTGCGGCTGGTCTACACGAAGGACACGCTCTACATCGGCGCCGTCATGTACGATTCCGACCCGAACGGCATCGTGACGGCCGACCCCCGTCGCGACGCCTCGCTCGACGACATCGACAGCTTCCGCGTGCTGTTCGACACCTTCCGCGATCGCCAGAACGGCTTCGTGTTCGGCACCAGCGCTGCCGGCGGCGAATACGACGGCCAGGTCACGAACGAGGGGCAGGGCGGCGGCGGCCTGGCCTTCGGCGGCAATGCGTCCGGCGGCTCGGGCGGCGGCTTCAACCTGAACTGGGACGGCGCGTGGGTGGTGCGGTCGAAGACCGGCGACTACGGCTGGTCGGCCGAGTTCGCGATTCCCTTCAAGACCCTGCGGTTTCCGACGAATCCCGAGCAGACGTGGGGCGTGAACTTCCAGCGCATCATCCGCCGCAAGAACGAACGGGCCTATTGGGCGCCGATTCCCCGGCAGTTCAACCTCTATCGCGTGTCGCTCGCCGGCACCGTCGCCGGCATCCGGACGCCGCCGGTACGCAACCTCAAGCTGATCCCGTTCGCGCTCGGGCAGACGATCACGTCGGGCGTGGACCCTGCGCCCACCGACAACTCGGCGGAGTTCGGCGGCGACCTGAAGTACAGCGTCACCCCGAGCCTCACGCTCGACGCCACGGTCAACACCGACTTCGCGCAGGTCGAAGTGGACGACCAGCAGGTCAACCTCGATCGCTTCAACCTCGTGTTCCCCGAGAAGCGGCCGTTCTTCCTCGAGAACGCCGGCTTCTTCTCGGTCGGAAACCAGGGTGAGGTCGACCTCTTCTTCAGCCGCCGCATCGGCCTGGCCGACAACGGCGCGCCGGTGCCGATCATCGGCGGCGGCCGGCTCTCGGGCAAAGCCGGCAAGTTCAACATCGGCCTGCTGAACATGCAGACCAACGACGTCGACAACCGCCTGCCGAGCGAGAACTTCTCGGTGGTGCGGGTGAGCCGCGACCTGCCCAACCGGTCGCTCATCGGCGCCATCTTCACGCAGCGCATCGCCACCGGCGACCTGGCGGGCGACGACGACTACGGCCGTACCTACGGCCTCGACGGCCGCTGGGCGATCCAGCAGCACACGATCCTGTCAGGCTTCATCGCCAAGACCGAGACCCCGGGTCTCTCCGGCGACAACCACTCCTTCAACTTCCGGTCGCGCACCAACCGGCAGCGCTTCGACATCGATGCCGGCTACCAGGAGGTCGGCGACAACTTCAATCCCGAGCTCGGCTTCCTCACGCGCGGTGGCTACCGCAAGCCCGACGTTCGCGTCATGACGCGCTTCCGTCCGAAGCGGATCTTCCAGGAACTGCGTCCGCACGCCACCTACCGTGGCTTCTGGGGTTTCGACGGCTTCCAGGAAACCGGCTACACGCACCTCGACAACCACTGGCAGTTCAAGGACTCGACCGAGGTGCACACCGGCGTGAACCTCACGCTCGAGGGCGTGCGCGTGCCGTTCGAGATCTACCCCGGCATCTTCGTGCCACCCGGCACCTATCGCAACGCGGAAGTGCAGCCGGTGATCATGACCAACCAGGCCAAGCCGGTGAGCCTGAACCTGCAGACGTTCTTCGGCGGCTTCTTCAGCGGCCACCGCAAGACCATCAACCCGACCATCTCGTTCCGCGCCGGCGGCACCCTGACCGGCTCGCTGTCGTACCAGCGCAACGACGTCGACCTGCCGCAGGGCGAGTTCGTGACCAACCTGATTCGCTCGCGGCTGTCGTACTCGTTCACGCCGCGGCTGTTCGTACAGTCGCTGGTGCAGTACAACGACCGCGCCGACGTGTGGTCGATGAACCTGCGGCTCGGCTGGCTGCAGGCCGCGAACACCGGCCTCTTCATCGTCTACAACGACACCCGCGGGCTCTACGATCTGCGGCCGACGCCGCGCCGCGAAGACCGCAGCCTCGTCATCAAGTTCAGCCGGATGTTCGACGTCCTGCAGTAGCGGGGCGCCGCACGCTCAGCGCGGCTCCAAGGCGTCGGCGACGCGCGCCGCCAGCGCTTCGACGGTCAGTGGCGACGAGCCTTCGGCCTTGTTGTTCACCAGCACGTAGACACGGCGGCCGCGCCGCAACGCCGTCGTCGTCAGCTCGACGACCTCGTCGCGCATCGGCTCGTCGGGCGCCACCAGCCGGTTGAACGGCGCGAAGCGCTCGCGCTGATCCTCGTACCACGTGCCCGGCTTCAGCAGCAGGCGGACCACGATGGCGTCGGCGTCGTCGGGCGGCACGACGGCGGCCTGCGCCGCCAGTCCTGGCATCGCCGACCAGTAGTTGTAGGTGTGGGCGAACCCGTGGCGCGCCAGCAGCGCCCGATACGCGGGCGTCAGCACCGCCGAGTCGCGGATCTCGATGGCGTAGGTGAACTCGCGCGGCAGCGCCGTGAAGAACGCGTCGAGGGCGTCGAGAAATGCCGCCACCGGCTGGCGCGCCTCGCGCGTGCCCGGCGGGAACTCGATCACGATCGGGCCGGTGTGCGGATGGAACGCGACGTAGAGCGGCTCGAGCAGCTCGGCGATCAGCCGGTCGACGGAGAGGAAGTCGGGGTTCGGCGCGTGCGTGCCGCGGCCGCCGAACGACGGCGTGAGCCGTGAGGTCACCGCGGCCGGCGCCTTGAAGCAGGCACGGAAGCCGTCGGGCACCTGATCGCTCCACGCGCGCAGGTCGTCGACGGGCATGGGGGCGTAGTACGTGCGGTCGACGCCGACCGTGCGCAGCAGCGGATGCCGCGCGTAGTGCCGCAGCCCCTCGCGCCCGAGCGCGCCGGCGGCCAGCCCCGGGGGGTAGACGAGGCCGGTCCATCCGGGAAACGCCCACGAGCTCGTGCCGAACGCGAGCCCCTCGGGGAGCCGGGCCGCGATGGCGGCCGCGGCCTCGCGGCGGGCATCGAGCGACGCCGTGAGGCGCCGCGCGGCGAGCGTGGTTGCATCCTCCGGGGGTTCGAACAGGGTCAGCTGATCGGTCATTTGGCAGCCGCGCCGGCGCCCTTGTCAGAGTGCGCCGTACGCGGGACACTACTATGATGCCCGCGCCGCCGCCCACGACCGACGCCCCGGCGTCGACGGCCGACCCAGCCGTGGACCTCGCCGCGTACGGCTGGGACGACGACTGGGCCGCGGCGTTCGCGCCGTTCGCCGCCGATGGCCTCGTGCCCGGCCGCGTCGTCATCGAGTTCAACCACCTGTTGCGCGTGTGCACCGCCGCCGGCGACGTGCAGGCCCAGCACGCCGGCCGCCTGCGGCACACGGCCGAGGGCCGTCATGCGCTGGCCGCCGTCGGCGACTGGGTGGCGTTGCTGCCCCGGGCCAGCGAGCGCACCGCGACGATCGAAGCCATCCTGCCGCGGCGCAGCCATTTCTCGCGCAAGGTGGCCGGCGACCTCACCGAGCAGCAGGTGGTGGCGGCCAACCTGGACTGCGTGTTCCTGGTGATGGGCCTCGATGGCGACTACAACCCGCGCCGCCTCGAACGCTATCTGCTGCTCGCGCGCGAGAGTGGCGCCACGCCCCATGCGGTGCTGAGCAAGGCCGATCTCGTCGACGACGAGACCCTGGCGGCGCGACTGGACGAATGCCGCGAGTCGGCCCCGGGCGTCGAGGTCTACGCCGTCAGCGCCCGCGACGGCCGCGGCGTCGATCGCGTACGCGAGGCGTTGCCGCCCGGCCTGACGGGTGCGCTGCTGGGCAGCTCCGGAGCGGGGAAGTCCACGATCATCAATCACCTGCTCGGCGCGGAGGTGCTCGCCACGAACGAGGTGCGCGCCTCCGACTCCCGTGGACGGCACACGACGCGCCACCGTCAGCTCGTGGCGCTGCCCTGGGGCGGGCTGCTGATCGACACGCCGGGCATGCGCGAACTGCAGTTGTGGACGGCGCCCGACGCCACCGAGAGCAGCTTCGAGGATATCGACGCGCTCGGCGAAAGCTGCCACTTCACCGACTGCCGTCATCGCAACGAGCCCCGCTGTGCCGTGCGCGCGGCGGTCGAGGCCGGCACCCTCGACGCGCAGCGGCTCGAGAGCTTCCACAAGCTGCAGGACGAGGCGCGGTCGCTGCAGGCGCGGCAGGACGTCCGTGAGCGCATCGTCGAGCGCGCGCAGAACAAGACCATCGCCCGATCGCTGCGGCAGCTCTATCGCACGCGCGATCGGCAGTAGCGTCGTATCCGACCGCATCGTGCCGCCCCGCCTGCGCCCGCTCCACTTCACGCGCCTGCCGCTCGCCGAGTCGCTGGCGAGGGCCACGGCGTTTGCGGCCCGCGCCGCCCGCCGGCGCACCGTCCGTGACTTCGCGCCGGACCCGGTGCCGCGGACGCTGATCGAGACCTGCCTCGCCGCGGCCGGCACCGCGCCCAGCGGCGCCAACCAGCAGCCCTGGCACTTCGTGGCGATCGGAAAGGACGACCCGGCGCTGCGGACACGCCTGCGTGAGGCGGCCGAGGCGGAAGAGCGCGAGTTCTACGCGCACCGCGCCCCGCAGGCCTGGCTCGAGGCGCTGGCGCCTCTCGGCACCGATGCCGACAAGCCGTTCCTCGACGTCGCGCCGTGGCTCATCGCGGTGTTCGTCGAGGCGCACGGCACGACCGCCGACGGCGGCGTGCTGAAGCACTACTACGCGACCGAGTCGGTGGGGCTCGCCACGGGCATCCTGATTACCGCACTGCACGACGCCGGGTTGGCCACGCTGACGCACACACCGAGTCCGATGGGGTTCCTCAACAGCCTGCTCGGCCGGCCCGCCAGCGAACGGCCGTTCCTGCTGCTCGTCGTGGGCTATCCCGCGGCCGACGCCCAGGTGCCCGACATCACCCGCAAGCCGGTCGATCGCATCACGACGTTCCTTTCCTGAGCGCGGCCCCTCGCGGCGCGCCCGCCGCCTCGAGTCGCGCCAGGTCGCCGACGGCGATCGCCTCGTCGGTGTCCCAGTGCAGGCCGGACCGCGCCGTGCGATGGCCGATGCGCGTGTACATCGCCAGGAGCGTCTTCTCCGATTGCACCTCGCGATGGTCGGCGACTTCGACGGCATGCGCCAGCTCGTGCGCGAGCAGCGAGATCGCTTGCCGCGGGGTCAGCTCGGCGCGGAAGGTCGCGCGCACGATGCGGCGCGACGCGGTGCCGGCCATCCACGTCAGGCACGCGGACACGCCCTGGTCGAGCGCGTGACTGATGTCGAGGTAGACGATGACGTCGCTGTGCTCGAGGCGCCCGGCGAGGCGCCGGACGGTCGGCGACACCCGCATCGCCTCCCGCAGCCAGAACGACGCGCGGGCTCCCTGCGGCCGCAGGTGGTCGACGACGGGCACGATGCTGGTGGTCGGGATGCCGAGGGTGGCCGGCGACATCGGCAGCACCGGTGTCCGCAGCGGCACGAACGCGAGAGACAGGCTGGCGACCAGTGCGGCAGCGGTCATGATGTCCTCCCGCCCTTCACCGATCCTGCTGCGGCGCCGTGCATCCGCGACCCCAACGCGGATCGCAATCGGCCGGTTAGACGCGGTGGTCGCGAAACGGTTCGCCTGGCGCACGCACTCTCCGGTGACGGATCCGGGGACGGCCGGTCATACAATGGCGCCGCGGAGGGCGTGACATGCGGCTGCTGGCGGCGGTGACGATCGGGGTGATGACGGCGGGACCGGCCTACGCGCAGGCGACGCAGAAACCACGTGCCGTCCCGGCGAAACCAGCCGCGCCCACGAAGCCCGCGGCGCCAGCGGCGCCCGCGCCCTTCGTGACGCCGCTGTCGCTCGACGAGATGCGCGGCAAGCAGGCGGTGCTCACGACGGCCTTCGGCGACATCGTGATCGACCTGTTGCCCGAGGACGCGCCGAACCACGTCGGCCTCTTCATCACGACCGCACGTGAGGGCGGCCTCACCGGCACCACGTTCCACCGCGTGGTGCGCCAGGGCATCGTCGTCGGCGGCGATCCGTTCACGAAGGACCCTGCGACGCGCGTGAAGGCCGGTACCGGCGGCCTGAACCTCGTGGCCGCCGAACGCGTGGACGGCACGCACACGCGCGGCGCCGTCTCGACGGTGATCGTGCCCGGCCGTCCCGACAGCGGCGGCACGCAGTTCTACATCTGCATCGTCGACCAGCCGGCCCTCGATGGTCAGCACACGGTCTTCGGCCGCGTCAGCGAGGGCTTGCGTGTGGCACAGCGGATCTCGGAAGGGACGGCCGACGAGAAGGGCAGTCCGGCCGAGCCGGTGACGGTGACCGCGGTCGTCATTCGCGACCGGCCGGCCGAGGTGCCGCCGCCGTTCTCGGCCGAGACCGTCGAGCAACTCGCCAGGACCACTGCCGTGATCGAGACGTCGAAAGGCACCATCACGGTTGGCTTCACGCCCGACAAGGCCCCGGAGCACGTGCGCAACTTCCTGCGCCTCGCCGCGCTCGGCGCCTACGACGGCACGACGTTCCATCGTGTCGTGAAGGGCTTCGTCATCCAGGGCGGGATGATGAACACGCGGCCGGCGCCGCTGCCGGAAGCCGCCGAGAAGCACGTCCACCAGCTGAAGGCGGAGTTCAACGACCAGCTCCACGACCTGGGCGTGCTGTCGATGGCCCGCCAGGCCGCGGAGGACTCGGCCAGCACCTCGTTCTTCATCGTGACGGCGCGCGCCTCCTCGCTCGACCAGAAGTACACGGTGTTCGGCAAGGTGCTCGACGGCCTCGACGTCGTGAAGGCGATCGAAGCCGTGGCGGTGACCGGCGAGGCGCCGGTAGAGCCGGTGACCGTGACGCGCGTCCGCGTCGTGACGCCCTGAGCGGGGGCGTCGTCAGCGGCTGCCGGCCGGGTCGTCGGTCCGATCGCTGTCGTCGTCGAACGGCAGGCGCGGCAGATCCGATCGCCGTCGGGCACGTGCCGGCGCCGGCGGGGCGTCGGTCTCCGACAGGTTGTGCACGCTGACGCCCAGCAGCCGAACCGGCCGCGGTCCGGCCTGGGTCTTCGACAGCAGATCGACGGCACGGGCCGTGAGCGCCGCGCCATCGCGCGTCGGATCGGCGCTGTGACTGCGCGTGATCGTCTCGAAGTCCGAGTAGCGCACCTTGATCGTGACGGTGCGCGCATACAGGCCCTGCTTCTCCAACCACGCCGCCGCATCCCCGGCCATCCCGACGATCTCGCGGCGGATCTCTTCCGGACGCGTGAGGTCGTGCTCGTAGGTGCATTCCGAGCCCGACGACTTGGTCTCGCGCTCGGGTTGCACCGGCCGCTCGTCGCGACCCTCGGCCAGGGCCTTCAGCCAGTCGGCGAGCGAGCCGACGACGCCGCGCAGGACCTCGAGATCGGCCGCGCGGACGTCGACGAGTTTGGCAATGCCGTGCTCTTGCAGCTTCTTCGCCGTCACCGGCCCGACGCCCCACAGCGCGTCGACCGGCAGGTCCTTGAGGAAGCGTTCCATGCGCGCGGGGGCGATCACCGTGAGGCCGTCGGGCTTCTGCCAGCCCGAGGCGATCTTGGCGAGGAACTTGTTCGGGGCGACGCCGGCCGAGACGGTGAGGCCGGTGGCGGCGCGGATGTCGGCTTTGAGCCGCCTGGCCACCGCGACGCCGAGCGGCTCGTGCCACGCGTTCTCGGTCACGTCGAGATAAGCCTCGTCGAGTGAGAGCGGCTCGACCAGCGGCGTCACGGCCCGGTAGATCGCGAACACCTGCTGGGAGACCTGCCGGTATTTCTGGAAGTCGGGGCGGACGATGACGAGCGCCGGACAGCGGCGGACGGCCCGCGACATCGGCATCGCCGATCGCACGCCGAACTCGCGCGCCTCGTAGCTGGCCGCCGCGACAACGCCACGGGCGTCGGGCGATCCGCCCACCGCCACCGGACGGCCGCGGAGTTCGGGGTTGTCGCGTTGCTCGACCGACGCGTAGAACGCGTCCATGTCGAGGTGCAGGATGCGGCGGATCATGGCGACGGCGGCTGGCGCCTCCACGATAGCGCGCGTCCCGCAGGCGCCGCACGGACCAGGCGGCCGGGCGAGGACGGTCCTCTCTGGGCAAATCCGGCAAGGCGGCGCTCGCCGGGGCACCGCGCCGCCGAGCCAGCCCGTTTTCGTGCGATCCTAGGGAATCCTCGGCCGCCCGTGGGCGGCGCTGTTCCGGCGCCGTCCGTCTCGCCCGGGAGCACGTGCGCGCCGACGAGGTGATCGACATGGCCGTTATGAGTTTCGTGGATCGTGTGTCGCGCCATGCGCGCCTGACGGCGTCGGCGTACGCGACCCATCCCAGTCCGCCGTTCCTGGTGCTCTTCATCAACTCGATCTGCAACATGAAGTGCGAGCACTGTTTCTACTGGACGGCGCTCAACAAGCGGGACGACCTCACCAAGGAAGAAATCTTCCAGCTGTCCGACGACCTCGGGAAGATCGAGAACCTCAACCTCTCTGGCGGCGAGCCGTTCCTGCGCAAGGAGTTCTCGGAGATCGTCCGCAAGTTCGTGCAGACCAACGGTGTCCGGCAGATTTACGTCCCGAGCAACGGCTACTACACCGACAAGTGCGTGGCCGCGGTCAACAGCGTCCTCGAGGAGAAGGAGCTCGACCTGTTCGTCGTCGAGCTGTCGCTCGACGGCATGCCGGAGTTCCACGACACGTTCCGGGTCAGCAAGAACTCCTTCCGCAAGGCGATGGAGACCTACGACGCGCTGGTCGAGATCCAGAAGCGCGACCCGCGCCTGCGCATCCACTCGATCTCCACGGCCACCGACAAGAACATGGACGAGATCCGTCAGCTCACGACGTATCTCTACGACCGCTGCCCGCAGATGGACCACCACAACCTGGCCATCATCCGCGGCGACCGCAAGAACAAGTCGCTGGTCGGGCCGCAGCTGGCGCAGTACGAGTCGCTGTACGAGTACATCAAGCGGCTGTGGGCGCCGCGCGAAGTGGGCCGCTACGGCGGCATCGTCGAGCCGATGCTGCAGTGGGCCAAGGTGGAGACCATCAAGCAGGACCGCCAGGTGGTGCCCTGCAAGGCCGGCCAGATCTCGGCGGTCGTCTACGCCAACGGCGACGTCGGGGTGTGCGAGATCCACAAGCCGATCGGCAACCTGCGGCAGAGGCGGTTCTGGGAGATCTGGCGCTCGCCCGAAGCCAACGCGCTGCGCGAGACCATCGCCCGCAAGGAATGCCACTGCACGACCGAGGTCTTCCTGTGGTCGAGCGTGGTCTACCAGCCGCTGCAGCTCGTGCGCGCGCTGACCGCGTCGCAGGCGTGGAAGAAGGCCGAGCCGCTGCCGCCCGGCGAGCGCGAGAAGCTGCCCGAGGTGGTGCTGGCGCCGGTGGCGCCGGCCGGCTCGTCGGACCCGGCCTGAGGTTCGCGGCGCGCCGATCGCGCCGCCCCCGCCGGCGGCCGTCGGCCGGTCGTCAGTGCCAGGGCGTCCAGGCCCGGAAGTGCCCGTGGCGCGCGTCGAGCAGCTCGCCAATCGTGATCGCCGCGTGAATCAGGCCGACGTGCGTGTAGGCCTGCGGGAAGTTGCCCAGCAGGCGGCCGCTTTCCGGTTCGATGTCCTCGGAGAAGAGGCCCAGCGGGTTGGCGAAGGCGACCAGCCGATCGAAGAGCTGCACCGCGGCGTCGAGCTCGCCGATCATCGCCAGCGCCTCCGCCCACCAGAACGAGCAGATCGTGAACGCGCTCGTGGTCGCGCCGAAGTCGTCGTCGTGGCGGTAACGCTGCATCAGCCCGCCCGCGGTGAGCTGCTGTTCGTAGACGCGCACCGTCGACACGAACCGCGGGTCGAGCGGCTCGACGATGCCCAGCGTCGCCAACAGCAGGTTCGAGGCGTCGGGATGCCGGCCATTCAGCGACTGCGTGAAGTAGCCGAGGTCGGCGTTGTAGGCGGCGTCGAGGATCGGCCCGCGGCGCGCCTCGGCCCACGCCGCCCACTGCGCCGACAGCGCCATGTCGCCGATCTTCCGGGCCAGGCGGGCGCCCCGATTGGCGGCCACCCAGCACAGCACCTTCGAGAAGGTGTAGTGCCGCGGTAGCGTCCGGAACTCCCACAACCCGGTGTCTTCCTCGTCGGCGGCGCGCATCGCTTCCGTCACCAGGCGCACGACCAGCGGCAGCAGCGCCGGATCGTGGTCGCCGGTGCGCGGGTCGCTCGTGATCGTGTCGAGACAGAGCAGCATCTCGCCCATCACGTCGTGCTGCGTCTGCAGGTAGGCGGCGTTGCCGATGCGCACCGGCCCGGTGCCCGCGAACCCGGCGAGGTGCGGGAGCTGTACCTCCACGAGGTCGCGCTCGCCGCCGAGGCCGTAGAGCGGCTGCAGGGGGCCGTCGTCGGCGACGTCGCGGAGGAACTCGACGAAGCGCTCGCCTTCGTTCAGGTGCGACAGCCGGCGCAGCGCCTCGACCACGAACGCGGCGTCGCGCAGCCAGCAGAAACGGTAGTCCCAGGTGCGTTCGGTGCCGAGCGCTTCCGGGATGCTGGTGGTGGCGGCGGCCACGATGGCGCCGGTGTCGATGTACTGGTGCAGCTTGAGGCACAGCGCCGACCGCAGCACCACCTCGGGCCGGAACGTCGGCAGGGCGCAGGTCTTCGACCAGGCGCGCCACCCGGCGCGGGTCAGCTCGAGGGCGCGCTCGACCGACGCCGCGTCGTGGACGTCCGAGGGCCGTCCGGCGCTGAGCACGAAGAAGCACGGCCGGTCGACACGGAAGGCACGGCCCTCGGCGACTGACGCGGCTGGGACGTTCGTGTGCAGGTAGAGGCGCTGCGGCCCGCCCAGCACCTCGAGGCCCTCGGCCACGATGGCGAGATCGACGCTCGCCCGCGCGTAGTCGGGGCGCGGATCGAACACGGTGCGGAGCCGCGGCGCGCCCTCGAGCGGGCGAATCAGGCGATGGATCTCGACCGGGGCGTTGACGCCGAGCCCGGCCGGCAGGCGTGGCGCGAAGTCGATGAGCTCGCAGACGCCGTCCTCGGTGCGGATCTCGGTGCGCAGCACGTTGGTGTTGCGCAGGTAGGCCATCGACGTGGTGCCCGGCCGTTCCGGCACGAACTGGAAGCGGCCGCCCTTGCTCTCGTCGAGCAGCCGGCCGAAGACCGAGGGGCTGTCGAAGCGCGGCAGGCACAGCCAGTCGATGCTGGTGTCGGGGCCGACGAGGGCGAGGACGCTGCCGTTGCCGATCGCCCCGTGGGCGAGGTCCGTCGGCGGCCTCACCGGCGCTGCCCCGAGAGTCGCACCGCTTCGCCCAGCAGATGGCCGGCCCAGTCGTAGACGGTGTGCGACAGCACCTCCGAGCGCAGCCGCCGCATGCGCCGGGCCTGCTCGTCGGGCGACATCCGCAGGGCCTCGTCCATCGCCGCCGCGAACTCGTCGGGCGCGAACGGATTCACCGGCACGACGTCGGCGAGCGAGCGCGCGGCGCCGGTGAATTGCGACAGCAGCAGCACGCCCTGGTCGTCGGACCGCGAGGCGATGAACTCCTTGGCCACCAGGTTCATGCCGTCGTGGAGCGACGACACCACGCAGACGTCGGCGGCGCGATAGAAGGCGCCGACATCCTCGGGCGTGTGGTGCTCGTGCTTGTAGATGACCGGGGTCCAGCGCGGCGTCCCGAACCGCTTGTTGATGGCGGTGACCTGCATCTTCACCTCGGCGCCGAGCGCCTGGTAGCGGCTGATGTGATCGCGCGTCGGCGCGCCGACCTGCAGCAGCGAGACCTGGCCGTGCCACTCGGGCCAGCGCTCGAGCATCCGCTCGAACGCCTGCAGCCGTTCGGGGATCCCCTTGGTGTAGTCGAGACGATCGACGCCGATGATGAGCCGCACGTCGCCGACGCGCAGCCGCCGCCGCGTCGCCGCGACGTCCTTCTGCCAGTCACGTCCAGGCTGCAACGGCGTCCACAGCCCGGGGTCGATGCTGATCGGGAACGGCTTCACGTAGGTGAGGTGGCCGCCGCGATGCACCGCGAACGAGTCGCGATCGACGCGCGCCTCGAGCGTGCGGTCCACCGTCTCCAGGAAGTTGTTGCAGTGGTACTGCAGGTGGAACGCGAGCAGGTCGTTCCCCAGCAGCCCGTCGAGGATCTCGTTCTGCCACGGGCAGATGCGGAACGCCTCGGCATTGGGCCACGGGATGTGCCAGAACTGGCACACCACCGCGTCCGGCCGCGCCGTCTTGACCATGCGCGGCACCAGCGCGAAGTGGTAGTCCTGCACGAACACGATCGCCGGCCCGTCGCCGATCTCGTCGATCACGGTGTCGGCGAAGCGGCGGTTCACCGCGACGTACTCGCGCCAGTCGTGTTCGTCGAACACCGGGCGGGCATACGCGATGTGACACAGCGGCCACAGCGCGCTGTTCGCCAGCCCGTAGTAGTAGCCCTCTTCCTCGCGGTTCGACAGCCAGACGCGCCGTAGCGTGTACGACGGCTCGTCCGGCGGCACCGCAACGCGGCCCGTCGCATCCGCGGTCTCGCGGTCACCCGACCCGCTGCCGTGCGCGACCCACGTGCCGCCGCAGGCCCGCATCACTGGGTCGAGCGCGGTGACGAGACCGCTCGCCGGCTGCATCCACGACAGGCTCGTCCGCGGCTGGCGTCCGGTCAGCCGGCCGACGAGGCCGGGCCGGCGCACGTGCTTCAGGTGCACGTACGGCTCACGATTGGCCACGACGACGAGCCGTGTGTCGCCCAGGCCTTCGGCGACGCGGGTCGCCAGCGAAGCCCCGGTCATCGATGCGTCTCCGCGGCGACGGCTTCGGCCAGATCGGCGAGGGCGACCGCCACCTCCGCCGGACTCTCGAGGCGGAAACGCGCCGCCGACGCGCGCCGGCCGACCACGATCGAGACGCCGTCGTCGATGGCGTGGAACGCGTCTTCGTCGGTCAGGTCGTCGCCGAAGTACGCGACCCACGGCGTCTCGCCGGTGCGGCGGGAGACGTCGTGCGCGATCCACCGCACCGCGTCGCCCTTGGTCCACGCGGCGGCCGGCAGGTATTCCTGGACGTCGATGCCGCACAGCCGGCGCAGCGATCGGCCGTCGATCCAGGGCCAGGCCGCGGCGTCCGCAGCCTCGAGCAGGGCCGGCCGCGCTTCACGGGCGACGCCGCGGAC
This sequence comes from uncultured Acidobacteriota bacterium, assembly GCA_902826065.1. Classification (GTDB taxonomy): domain Bacteria; phylum Acidobacteriota; class Vicinamibacteria; order Vicinamibacterales; family UBA2999; genus CADEFD01. The sequence goes on from CADEDM010000042.1 coordinate 19,088, forward strand.
GTGCACCGCCAGCGCCGCGCCCTTCTGCTCGAGCCGGGCGCCAGGGACGGAGGCGACGATTGGGGTCATCACGGACGACAACGCCGCGACCGCCGCCGCGGCGCGGGTCACGGCCTCGTGCTGCCACGAGTAGCCGTTCACCGTGATTTCCAGGCCGTGCAGTCCGGCCATGTACACCTCCGATCCGAGCGGCACCCGGCGGACCAGGTCGGCGACACGACGGCCACTGACCAATCCGAGGGTGACGTGCGACAGCGACGACAGTGCAACGAGCGCGGCAAACGCGTCCGACCGGATCCGGGGAAGGGTGGGGTCGAGGTCGAACTCGGCCAGTGTGCCGTCGAAATCCGACAGCAGCAACAGCCGTGTGCCGCGCCGCCGTGCTACGAATGCACGGTGGACGTCCGCGAGCACGAAGCCATGCTAGCCCGTGACTGGCGGAAAAGGCTACCGCGGCATTCCGCGCCGCGGAAACGCGTGCGCTCGCGGACGGTGCCGCCAGCGCTGCCGTCCGCTAGCGTCCGGTGCTGCCGAACCCGCCTCGCGACGGGCCGTCGGCCGTCGCGGTCTCGACGAACGTCACGCGCGGGGCGGCGAGCACCATGGCTTGCGCGAGACGATCGCCGCGCGCCACGGCCACTGGCGCGCTGGTGACGTTGATGACCTGCACCTTCACCTCGTCGGCCGGCCCGCAGTAGTCGCTGTCGATGACGCCCACGCCGTTGGCGACCATCAGGCCCCGCTTCAAGGGCGTGCTGCTGCGGGCGAGGATGGCCAGGAAGTGGCCGTCGGGCACGCGGACCACCAGGCCGGTGGGCACCAGGGCGATGCCGTGCGGGGGCACGGTGAGATCGGCGGCGGCGGCGAGATCGAAGGCTGCGGCGCCAGCGGTGCCGTACGCGGGCATCGGGACGTCGGGCGAGAGTCGGGTGATCGTGAGCGTCATCGCGCCCGATTGTACCGACGCCCGTCCCGATCCCGCTCGGCGCCGCGGATTCCGGGGCATGATGGACGGACGCGCCGGGCGGCCGTCGGCCGGACGGCGGCGTCTCATAGGACACCCATGACTTCTCGACTGCCCGTCCTCTCGGCCTTCGTGCTCGGACTCGTGTCGCTGGCGCCCTCGGCGCACGCGCAGGCGACGGCGCCGCCGGCCTCGACGAGCCAGGCCGGCCTGCCCGTGGTCGCGACGGCGCCCGAGACGGTGCTGCCACTCGACGGCGCCATCCGCGCCGGCCGCCTGCCGAACGGCCTGCGCTACTTCCTGCGCCACAACGCGCGGCCCGCCAAGCGCGTGTCCATGCGCCTCGCCGTCGACGTCGGCAGCCTGCACGAGGACGACGACCAACGCGGGCTCGCGCACTTCCTCGAGCACATGGCGTTCAACGGCTCGACCCACTTCAAGCCGGGCGAGCTGGTGGCCTTCCTCGAGTCGATCGGCGCGCGCTTCGGCCCGCACGTCAACGCCTCGACGTCGTTCGACGAGACCATCTACATGCTCGACGTGCCCGCCGATCGGGAGGGCTACGTCGACAAGGGCCTCACGGCGCTGCGCGACTTCGCCGGCGGCGCGTCGCTGACGACCGAGGAGATCGACAAGGAGCGCGGCGTCGTGCTGGAAGAATGGCGCGGCCGGCTGGGTGCGGGCTCGCGCATCACCGACCAGCAGCTGCCGCTGCTGTTCTACGGCTCGCGCTACGCCGACCGGCTGCCCATCGGCCTGCCCGAGACGTTGCGGACGTTCCCGCCCGATCGCCTGCGCGCGTTCTATCGCACGTGGTACCGCGCCGATCGCATGGCCGTCGTCGTCGTGGGCGACCTGCCGCTCGACGAGGCCGAGAAGCTCGTGCGTACGCGTTTCGGCGACCTGCCGACGCCGTCTGCGCCGGCGCCCACGGTCAGCCGCGCGGTGCCGCCGCACGCCGACACGCTCTACAAGATGGTCACCGACAGCGAGGCGCAGCGCTGGAGCGTGACGGCGGTGTTCAAGCGCACGGCCGAGCCCGAAGGCACCGTGGGCGCGTATCGGCAGTCGATCGTGCGCTCCCTGGGCAGCCAGATGCTGAATGCCCGGTTGGCCGAACTGGCGCAGCGCCCCGATGCGGCGTTCCTCGGGGCAGACGCGGGCAGCTCCGGCCTGGGCCGCGAGCTGGCGCTGTTCGAGCTGAGCGCCGAGGTGCCGGCAGGGAAGATCGCCGAGGGCCTCGACGCCGTGGTCCGCGAAGCGCGACGGGCGCAGCAGTTCGGGTTCTCGGAGGCCGAGATCGATCGCGCCCGCAAGGCGGTGCTGGCCGGCTACGAACGCGCCTACAACGAGCGGGGCAGCGCCGAGAGCCCGACGCTGGCGAACGAACTGGTGCGCCACTTCCTGCAGGGCGAACCGGCGCCGGGCATCGCCTACGAGTACGCGCTCGTCCGCGGCGCGCTGCCCGCCATCTCGTCCACCGAGATCAGCGCGGCGATGCGTGCGCAGGTGCGCGACGATTCCCGCGTCGTGCTCGGCGTTGCGCCGGCGCCGCCGGCCGGCACACCCGGCCCCACGGACGACACGCTGCGCACGGCGCTGGCCGCCGCGCTCGCGGCGCCGGTCACGCCCTGGACCGACGGCCTGGCCGGACGGGAGCTCGTGCCCACGAAGCCGGCGCCAGGCAAGGTCACCTCGCGCCGCACGGTCGCCGACGTCGGCGCCACGGTGCTGACGTTGTCGAACGGCATCGACGTGTGGCTGAAGACCACGGACTTCAAGGCCGACCAGGTGATGTTCAGCGCGTACGCGTATGGCGGCGCGTCGCTGGCCAGCGAGGCCGACTATCCCGAAGCCAACCTCGCGCCGGTGCTGGTGCAGCTCGGCGGCCTGGGCGGCCTGACGCCGGTGGACCTGGAGAAGGTGCTGGCCGGGCGCATCGCCACGGCCAACCCCGACCTGGATGGCTACACCCATGGCATCTCGGGCACGGCGACGCCGAAGGACTTTGAGACGGCGCTGCAGCTCGCCTATCTCACCTTCACCGCACCGGGACTGAGCGACGAGGCGTTCTCGCTGCTCCAGCGCCGCCTGGGCGCGATGCTCGAGAACCAGCGCCAGAGCCCACGCTTCCTGTTCAGCGAGAAGGTGCGGGAGGTCACGACGTCGGGGCACTACACCGCGAAGGGGCTGACCGCGGCCGACGTGCCGACGCTGGATCTCGCCGCCATCCGCCGCGACTACACCGCCCGCTTCGCCAACGCCGCCGACTTCACGTTCTTCGTCGTCGGCAACATCGACGAGGCCACCCTGGTGCCGATGGTGGAGCAGTGGCTGGGCTCGCTGCCGACGACCGGTCCGCGCCGCACCGCGTTCCGCGACATGGGCGTGCGGTTCCCGAGCGGGGTGCAGCGCGCCGTCGTCACCAAGGGCAAGGAGCCCGCCAGCCAGACGGCGATGTCGTTCTTCGCCGACACCGGCCTCAACGAGCTGGAGATGCATCGGGTGCGGGCGGCGTCGACGCTGCTCAGCATGCGGCTGCGCGACATCCTGCGTGAGCAGCTCGGCGGCACCTACGGCGTCAGCGTCAACTACGGGAACATCGCGCCCCAGAAGGGCTACGGCATGGTGACCGTGTCGTTCGGCAGCGCCCCGGATCGCGTCGACGGCCTGCAACAGGCGGTCGTCGCCGAGATCACCCGCCTGCAGAAGGACGGCCCGAGCGCCGACGACCTGCAGAAGGTGCAGGAGCTGGAGCGGCGCGACCTCGAGACCAGCGCGCGACAGAACGCCTACTGGCTCGGCTCGCTGCAGACCGTGCACTCCCTGGGCTGGGACGCCTCGACGATCGCCCGGCGACTCGAGCGCACCAACGCGCTGAGCGTGCCTATCCTGCACGAGACCCTGAAGAAGTACTTGCCGCTCGACCGGTACGTGGTGGTGACGCTGCGCCCCGAGTAGCGACGTGTAGGGACTGGGGACTGGGGACTGGGGACTAGGGGCTGGAGCCCGGGGCGTGTGCGGCCTCGGCCGCCTTGTCTTCCGCGCAACGCCACCGATAGAATCGAGACCACGTTTCGCGTCGCGACGGCGCGCTGGAGTTCTTGTCGAGCCCCAGCCCCCAGCCCCTAACCTCCAGTCCCCAGAAATGCCGCAGTTCGTCTACACCATGAAAGGGCTCGGGAAGGTCCACGAGCCCGACCACCAGGTTCTCAAGGACATCTGGCTCTCGTTCCTCCCCGGCGCCAAGATCGGCGTGCTCGGCCTCAACGGCGCGGGCAAGTCGACGCTGCTGAAGATCATGGCCGGCCTCGACCAGAACTTCCGCGGCGAGGCGTTTCCCGGCGAAGGCGTGACGGTCGGCTTCCTGCAACAGGAACCGCAGCTGAATCCCGCCAAGGGTGTCCGTGGCAACGTGGAAGAAGGCGTCGCCGACGTCCGCAAGCTGCTCGACGACTACGACGCCGTGAACATGAAGCTCGGCGAAGAGATGTCGCCCGAGCAGATGGACAAGGTGCTCGAGGAGCAGTCGCGGCTCCAGGATCGCATCGATGCCACCAACGCCTGGGACCTCGACAGCCGGCTCGACCTGGCGATGGACTCGCTGCGGTTGCCGCCGCCCGACGCCGACGTCGCGACGCTCTCGGGCGGCGAGCGTCGCCGCGTGGCGCTGTGCCGGCTGCTGCTGCAGTCGCCAGACCTGCTTCTTCTCGACGAGCCGACGAACCACCTGGATGCCGAGTCGGTCGGCTGGCTCGAGCGCTTCCTGAAGGACTACGCCGGCACCGTCGTGGCGGTGACGCACGACCGCTACTTCCTCGACAACGTCGCCGGCTGGATCCTCGAGCTCGATCGCGGCAGCGGCATCCCCTACCAGGGCAACTACACCGGGTGGCTCGAGCAGAAGCAGGGCCGGCTGGCGCAGGAAGAGAAGACCGAGTCGAAGCGGCAGCGCACGCTGCAGCGCGAACTCGACTGGATCCGCATGTCGCCGCGCGCCCGCCAGGCCAAGGGCAAGGCGCGTCTCAACGCCTACGAGCAGCTGCTGGCCGAAGACACCAACGAGAAGCTCGACAAGGTCGAGATCTACATTCCGCCCGGCCCGCGCCTGGGCGACATCGTGGTCGAAGCCCGCGGCGTGAAGAAGGCCTACGGCGACAACGTGCTCTTCGACGACCTCACGTTCACGCTGCCGCGTGGCGGCATCGTCGGCGTGATCGGGCCGAACGGCGCCGGCAAGACCACGACCTTCCGGATGATCACCGGGCAGGAGCAGCCGGACTCCGGCACCCTGCGCCTCGGCGAGACGGTGCAGATCGGCTACGTGGATCAGAACCGCGACGCGCTCGACGCCAACAAGACCGTGTTCGACGTCATCACCGGCGGCGAAGACGAGCTCGAACTCGGCAAGCGCAAGGTGCCGTCACGCGCCTACGTCTCGTGGTTCAACTTCAAGGGCGCCGGCCAGCAGCGCAAGGTCGGCACGCTGTCGGGCGGGGAACGCAACCGCGTCCACCTCGCGAAGCTGCTGCGCAAGGGCTGCAACCTGCTGCTGCTCGACGAGCCGACCAACGACCTCGACGTCGACACGCTGCGGGCCCTGGAAGACGCGCTGCTCGAGTTCCCGGGCTGCGCCGTCGTCATCAGCCACGACCGCTGGTTCCTCGATCGCATCGCCACGCACATCCTCGCCTTCGAGGGCGACTCGCAGGTGACCTGGTTCGAGGGGAACTACCAGGACTACGAGGCCGATCGGAAGCGGCGGCTCGGCGCCGCCGCCGATCAGCCGCACCGGATCAAGTACCGGAAGCTCACCCGAAGCTAGGTCGGGATCGGCCACAGGCACCGGGACTGGAGGGACGTCATGACGCCACAGGAAGCGCGCGCGGCGGCGAACGTGATCGGGACGCAGCTCCAGCACGAGTGGATGACCACGGTGAAGGTGATCGAGGCCATCCCCGATGCCAACAAGGACTGGAAACCGGATCCGAAGAGCCGGTCGGCGTGGGAGCTGGCGCTGCACCTCGCCGGCGCCGACGTGTGGTTCCTGACGTCGATCGCCGATGGCAAGTTCGCGAACGACCCCGACGGTGACGCCAAGCTGCGCGCGGCCGCGCCCACGCCGGCGAAGCTGGCCGACTGGTACAAGCACGAGTTCCCGAAGCGCCTCGAGCAGGTGCTGGCGCTGCCCGATGTCCGGCTCACCGAAGTCATCGACTTCTACGGGATGAAGAATCCGGCGCTGGTCTATCTCAACTTCGCCCTGGTGCACGGCGTGCATCACCGCGGGCAATTGGCGACCTACCTGCGGCCGATGGGCGGCAAGGTCCCGAGCATCTACGGGGGGAGCGCCGACGAGGTGTGGAAGGGGAACGCGAGCTAGCCGTCGTGGTGCGACTCCTGCCATCGCTGGTCGCGGCGACGCTGCTGACGGCGGCGTGCGCAGGCGCACCGCCGCCCGATCTGGTCATCCGCAACGCGCGGGTCTTCACCAACGACACGGCGCAGCCGTGGGCCGAGGCGGTCGCCGTCAAGGGCGAGCGCATCGTGATGGTCGGCGACAGCACGGCCGTCGCGGCCGCTGCCGGGCCGTCGACACGCGTCATCGACGCCGGCGGGCGCGTGCTGGTCCCGGGCTTCAACGACGCCCACGCGCACATCGGCATCGGCCCCGACTCCGCGCGCCTCACCCTGCCCGCCGATCCCACCCTCGATCAGATCGCCGAGGCGCTTGCCCTCGTCGTGTCGACGCCGAACACGCCGGCGCTCGTGCGCGGCACCATCGGCATCGCCGCCTGGGACGATGCCCGCCTGGATCGCGCGTGGCTCGATGCCCGTGCCGGCGGCCATGCCGTGTGGCTCCAGGTGTGGACCGGGCACGGCGAGGTCGTCAGCTCCGCGGCGCTGACGCTCGCCGGCATCGACGACGCGATCCGCGATCCGCGCGGCGGCCGCTACGGACGCGGCGCGGACGGCCGGCTCAACGGCCGGCTCGTCGAGTACGCGGGGTTCGGCGCCGGCCGGCGGCTGGCCGAGCGCACGCCCACCGACGTGGCGGTGAGGGTCTATCGCGAGCAGGGCACCCAGCTCGCGCGCCTGGGCATCACGTCGATGCAGATCTTCGCGACGGCGACGCCTGCCGCCACGACCGCCCAGCACATTCTCGCGGCTGCGCCGCCGCAACGCTTCCGCATTTTCCGTTTCCCGACCGCGGAGGCCGGCGCGGCGCCGGAAGACGAGGCGCCGGTGCTGCCGCCGCAGCCGGGACCGCGCATCGACGTCCGCGGCGCCAAGTGGATCCTCGACGGCACGCCGGTCGAGCGTTTTGCCGCGCAGTCTGCGCCGTACGCCGACCGGCCGGCCGAGTCGGGGGCGCTCAACCTCGATGCCGCGACTCTCGAGGCCGCCGTGAAGGAGGCCTACGGCACCGAGAGCCAGCTGGCGGTTCACGCCGTCGGCGACGCCGCGATCGAGGCCTACCTGTCGGCGCTCGAGCGTGTCGGCACCGCGGCGGTCTGGACGCGCAAGCGGCCCCGGCTCGAACACGGCGACGGCCTGACGCCGGCACAGATCCAGCGTGCGGCCGCTCTGGGCGTCGTGGTGATCCAGAACCCGGCGCACCTGCTCATCGGCGACGTCATGGCGGCGCGGCTGGGCGACCGTGCCCGCAGCGTGCAGCCGCTGGCCAGCCTGCTCGCCGCCGGCGTGCCGCTGGCGCTCGGCTCCGACGGTCCCCCGAGCCCCGCCTTGAACATCGCCTGGGCCACGACGCACCCCAGCCGGCCCGGTGAGGCGCTGACACGGGAGCAGGCGGTCGCCGCCTACACACGAGGCGCGGCGTTCGCAGAAGGCGCGGAGCGCGACAAGGGCTGGCTGGCGCCCGGCACGCTCGCCGATCTGGTGATCCTGTCGGACGACCTCTTCCAGGCACCGGCCGAGCGTCTCGGCGGGATCACGGCCGTGCTGACGATGGTGGGTGGGGCCATCGTGTACGATGCCGGAGTCCTGCCTCACTAGCGCGCTGCATGTTCCCGGATCTCCGCTCGTTCATGGATCGGCTGAAGTCCGACGCCGACCTCGTCACCGTCACGGCGCCCGTCGACGCGCACCTCGAGGTCGCCGAGATCCATCGCCGCGTGATCGCCGCCGGCGGCCCGGCGCTGCTGTTCACCAACGTGAAGGGCCGCGACTATCCGCTCGTTACCAACCTGTTCGGGACGGAGAAGCGCGCGGCGCTCGCCTTCGGCGAGCGGCCCCTGCACCTGATTCGCCGCCTCGTCGATCTGGCGCAGACGATCATGCCGCCCGACCCGGCGAAGCTGTGGGCGGCGCGCGATCTCGGCGGTGCGCTGCTGAAGGTGGGCCTGAAGCGGCAGGGCGTGGGCCCGGTGACCGAGGTGGTGACGCGCGAGCCCAGGCTCGATCGGCTCCCGGCGCTGACGTGCTGGCCCGACGACGGCGGCCCGTTCGTGACGCTCCCGCTGGTCTACACCGAGCATCCCGGCGGCCACGGCCACAACCTGGCGATGTATCGCCTGCACGTCAACGACGCCACGACCACCGGCATGCACTGGCAGATCGGCAAGGGCGGCGGCTTCCACTACGCGCTGGCCGAAGCGGCCCACCAGCCGCTGCCGGCCACGGTGTTCCTCGGCGGGCCGCCGGCGCTGATCCTGTCGGCGATCGCACCGCTGCCGGAGAACGTGCCCGAGCTGATGCTCGCGTCGCTCATCGCCGGCGAACGGCTGGCGCGCGTGCCCGGCGCCTTCCGGCATCCGCATCCGCTGGTGGCGAGCTGCGAGTTCGCGCTGATGGGCGAGGTGCGTCCGCACGAGCGGCGCCCCGAGGGGCCGTTCGGCGATCACTACGGCTACTACTCGCTGCGCCACGACTACCCGGTGTTCCGCGTCCACACGGTGGCGCACCGCAAGGACGCCATCTATCCGGCGACCGTGGTGGGGAAGCCCCGGCAGGAAGACTTCTTCATCGGCGACCTGTTACAGGAACTGCTGTCGCCGCTCTTCCCGCTGGTGATGCCGGCGGTGGAACAGCTCTGGTCGTACGGCGAAACCGGCTATCACTCGCTCGCGGCGGCGGTCGTGAAGCAGCGCTATCCGCGCGAGGCCATGGCCAGCGCCTTCCGCATCCTCGGCGAGGGCCAGCTCTCGCTGCAGAAGTTCCTGCTGCTCACCGATCGCCATGTCGACGTGAAGGACTTCCGCGCCACGCTCGAGCACATCCTGGCCCGGACCGACCCGCGCACCGACCTCTACGTGTTCGGGCAGTTGTCGATGGACACCCTCGACTACACGGGGCCCGCCGTCAACAAGGGCTCGAAGGGGGTCTGGATGGGCCTGGGCGACCCGGTGCGCGACCTGCCGCGAGCGTTCCACCCGGCCACGCCGCCGCCGCCGGATGTCAGCGACGTGCGCGTCTTCTGCGCCGGGTGCCTCGTCGTCGGCGCGCGCCCGTTCGCCGAGGATCGCGACGCCGCGGCGCGATTGGCCGCGCATCCGGCGTTCGCGGGCTGGCCGCTGCTGGTGATCTCGGATGAGCCGGAGCGGGCGACCCGGAGTGCCGTCAACTTCCTGTGGACGACCTTCACGCGGTTCGAGCCGGCGGCCGACATCCACGCCGCCCGCGTGGCGCTGGAGCGGAATCATGTCGCGTTCACGCCGCCGATCGCCATCGACGCGCGGATGAAGCCCTGGTACCCGGCCGAGGTGTCGTGCGATCCGCAGACGGCCGAGCTCGTGACCAGCCGATGGCGCGAGTACTTTCCCTACGGCCGTGTCACCATGGGGGATGCCGAGCGCGGGCATCTCGACTGAGACCCTCCGTGCGCCGTCAGGAATCGTCGTGAGCGACACCACCACCCGAGGCATCCGCGTGCAAGTGCGGAGCGTGTACGTGCCCGAGCGCAGCGCCCCGCAGCAGAGCCAGTATTTCTTCGCGTACCACATCCGCATCTCCAATGAAGGCGCGGAGACGGCGCAGCTCCTGAGCCGCCACTGGATCATCACCGATGCCAACGGCGACGTGCAGGAGGTGCGCGGGCCGGGCGTCGTCGGTGAGACGCCGGTGCTGGCGCCGGGGCGGGTGTTCGAGTACTCGAGCTCGTGTCCGCTGCCGACCGCGGTCGGCACGATGCAGGGCACCTACACGATGATCACGCCGTCGGGGGAGACGTTCGAGGCCGAGATCGCCCCGTTCACGCTGGCGACGCCGCACGCGTTGCACTGACGACGGGCCCGGCCGATCGGGCGGGGCGCCCGTCGACGCACCTGCGTCATACTTGACCGATGGCCGTCCTGCGTCCGTCCACACCCAGCGCACGCCGAGCCGAGAAGGTCGGTCCGCCGTCGCCGGCCGCCGCGGCCGGTACTCCTCCCAAGAAGAAAGTCACCGCCGGCGCCGCGTGGCGCGAGGCGCAGCTCCTGATCGGCGCCCACCGCGGCCGGCTGCTGATGGGCCTCGGGTTGATGCTGGTGAGCCGCCTGGCCGGCCTGGTGCTGCCGGCGTCGTCGAAGTACGTGATCGACGAGGTCATCGGCAAGGGCCGCCACGACCTGCTGATGCCGATCGCGCTGGCGATGGGCGCCGCCACCGCCGTGCAGGCCGCGACGTCGTTCGGCCTGTCGCAGATTCTCGGCGTCGCCGCGCAGCGCGCCATCACCGACATGCGGCGCCGCGTACAAGCCCAGGTGATGCGGCTGCCGGTGCGCTACTTCGACTCGACCCAGACCGGCGTGCTGGTGGCGCGCATCATGAACGACGCCGAGGGGCTCCGCAATCTCGTCGGCACCGGCCTGGTGCAGCTGGTGGGCGGCCTGGTCACGGCGTTCATCGGCATCGGCGTGCTGCTCTACCTGAACTGGCGCCTGACGCTGGTCACGGTGGTCGTGCTCGGGGCCTTCGGCGGCGGCATGGCCTACGCGTTCAAGACCCTGCGGCCGCTGTTCCGCGAGCGCGGCAAGATCAACGCCGAGGTGACCGGCCGGCTCACCGAGGCACTGGGCGGCATTCGCGTCGTCAAGAGCTACACCGCCGAGAAGCGCGAGGAGATCGTCTTCACGCACGGCGCCCACCGCCTGTTCCGCAACATCGCGCAGTCGATGACCGGTGTGTCGGCCACCACCGCCGGCAGCACCGTGATCATCGGCGTCGTCGGCGTGCTCATGGTGTGGCTGGGCGGCAGCGACATCCTCGCCGGCCGCATGACGCTCGGCGACTTCGTGATGTACATCTTCTTC
>CADEDM010000043.1:0-29108 GCA_902826065.1 uncultured Acidobacteriota bacterium
GCGAGCTGGCGCGTGAGGCCGATCTGCGCCGCCTTCGCCGAGGCGTAGGCCTGGATGCCGGTGAGGCTGATGCCGAGGCCGGCGCCGCTCGAGATGTTCACGATGCGTCCGCGGCGGGCCGCCTTCATGCCGGGGGTGACGGCCTGCGCGCAGTAGAACGCGCCGGTGACGTTGACGTCGAAGATTGCCTGCCAGTCCGCCGGCGAGATGTCCTCGAGTGGACGTCCGACCTGGCCGAGCACGCCGCCGGCGTTGTTGACGAGGACGTCCACGCATCCGCCCCCGGACGCTGCGACCGCCTCGGCGACGCAGGCGTCGACCGCCCGGCGATCGCGCACGTCGACGACGCGCGCGTCACAGCGTCCACCGTCTCTGCGACAGAGCGACTCGGTCTCGCGCAGCTCGGCGCCCATTACGTCGCAGGCCCAGACGTGCGCGCCACGGGCCGTGAAGGCCAGCGCGATGGCCCGGCCGAACCCATGCGCCGCGCCCGTGACGAGCGCGGTTCGTCCCGTGAAGTCGATGGTCATGCCGAGGGTCCTCGCGGTGCCGCGGTCGCCAGGGCCGCCAGCACGTCGAGTGCGTCGCGGCCCTGCGGCCGCTCGCCGCGTTCGATCTCGTGGATGAGCGACACGAGCCTTCCCGTCAGCGGCGTCGCTACGCCCGTCTCGCGCGCGAGTCGCACCACGATGCCGAGCTGGGCATCCACTTCGGTCGGCCGCTTCCGCACCGCCAGGTCACGCCAGATGCCGCTGTGCGTCTTCGCCGACTTGCGGTTGTGGGCGACCAGCGCGTCGAGCGACGCCTCCGCTGCGCCGGCTGGCGCCTGGGGCGCGTAGGCGCCAGGATCGAAGCCGTCGAAGGCCTCGGGCGTGACGCCGCGGGCCGACGCCACGGCCAGCATCTCGCGCGCCAGCGCGATGTGGACCGGGCGATACGCGGGCATGGCGAGCGCGTCGGCGATCGAGTCGTTGGTCAGCGCGGTGGCGAACAGCATGGCGCCGTAGGCCTCCTTGCCCCACAGGTAGCCCCAGATGTTCGGCGTCGCGATGGCGCGGGTGTCGAGCGCCTGCCAGGCCTCGCGGATGGCGAGCGTGCGGGGCGACATCTGCCCGTCGATCTCGCCCACGACCACGGCGCCGCGGCCGCCGAAATGAATCACACCGGGCTCGAGGTAGTCGGCGCCGAAGTTCACGAACGCGCCAACTGTCCGAGCCGAGCCCACGACCTCCGCGATCGCCAGTTCGTTCAGGCCGTTCTGCGCCGAGACGACGTAGCCATCGGGCGCCAGGTGCGGCGAGAGCGCACGCACGGCGCTCTCGGTGTGATGCGCTTTGGTCGCGAGCACGATCTCCGGCCAGGCGCCAGTCAGGGTGTCGGGGGTCTGCGCGGGCAGACGGACGGTGAATTCCTCGATCGGACCCGTGATGCGCAGTCCGTCGCGCGTCACCGCGGCCACGTGGTCGGCCACGGTGTCGACGAGCGTCACGTCGCGACCCGACCGGGCCAGATATGCGCCCAGCGTGCCGCCGATGGCCCCTGCGCCCCACACCAGCGTCCGCATGCGGGGTGAGGCTACTACACTGCGTCGCTAGGCTGCGCCGCCCCAGTCGCCGGTGAGCAGCGCGCGCGTCTCCTCGACCGCCACCGCCCACAACGCCAGCATCTCGTCGTCCGGCCGCTGGTAGCGGCCACCGAAGTTGCCGTCGCCGAGGTACTGCTTCAACGCCACCGGATCGAGGGCGCGGACCCGGGCCATGTCGACCATCTCGCGCCCGTCGTCGGGCATCGGCACGCCGGGCAGGCGCGTCCACGGGAAGTTCTCCATCCAGGAGCCGTGCGACGCCACGGGGTCGATGGCCTGCACCTGCGCCCAGGTCTTCGGCGCGTTCCACCAGTTGTGGAAGATCACGCGGCAGCCGGCGTGGCTTGCCGCCCACTCCTGTGCGAACGGCTGCACGGCGTTGTTGCCGCCGTGGCCGTTCACGATCAGGATGCGGCGAAAGCCGGTGTGCGCCAGGCTGTCGAGGATGTCGCCGACGACCTTGAGATGCGTCTCGACCTTCAGCGACACGGTGCCCGGGAACTCGCGGAAGTACGGGGTGACGCCGTAGGGCACCACCGGGAAGACCGGGATGCCGAGCGGCTCGGTGGCATCGACCGCCACGCGCTCCGGCAGGACGCAATCGACGGTGAGCCGCAGGAAGCTGTGCTGCTCGGTGCTGCCCAGCGGCAGCACCGCCCGGTCATCGCGCTGCAGGTACTCCTGCACCTGCGCCCAATGCATGTCGGCGATGCGCACGGTGGCCTCCTGACCAGGACTCGGACGATCGGACCAGCGCTAGATCACACCCAGCTCGCGCCCCACCTTTGCCAGCGTGTCGAGGGCGAACTGCAGGTCCTCGCGCGTGTGCGTGGCCGAGACGATCGTGCGCAGCCGCGCCTGGCCCTTGGCCACGGTCGGGAAGCCGATGCTCTGCGCGAACACCCCGGCCGCGAACAGCTTGTCCGACATGGTGGCGGCCAGGGCCGCCTCGCCCACGATCACCGGCGTGATGGGGCTCTCGCTGTTCCCGGTATTGAAGCCGAGATCCTTGAGACCGGCCTGGAAGAAGCGGGTGTTGTCCCACAGCTTCTCCATCCATTGCGGCTCGCTCTCGAGCACGTCGAGCGCCGCGATGCAGGCGGCGGTGACGGCTGGCGGATGCGACGTCGAGAACAGGAACGGCCTGGCGCGATGGTAGAGGAAGTCGATGAGCGCGCCGGTGCCGGCCACGTAGCCGCCCAGCACGCCGACGGCTTTCGACAGCGTGCCGACCTGGATGTCGACGCGGCCGTGGCAATTGAAGTGGTCCACGGTGCCGCGGCCCTGTCTGCCGAAGACGCCGCTGGCGTGCGCGTCGTCGACCATCATGATGCAGCCGAACTCGTCGGCGAGATCGCACAGCGCCGGCAGCGGACCCAGGTCGCCGTCCATCGAGAAGACGCCGTCGGTGATGAGCAGCTTGCGCTGGCCGGCGGGCAGGTCCTTCAGAATCGCGCGGGCGGCATCCACGTCCTTGTGCGGGAACACCTTGATCGGCGCGCGGCTCAACCGGCAGCCGTCGATGATGCTGGCGTGGTTGAGCGAGTCGCTGATGATGACGTCGTCCTTCGACAGCACTGCCGACACGGTGCCGGCGTTGGCCGCGAAGCCGCTCTGGAACACCACCACCTTCTCGACGTTCTTGAAGGCCGCGAGCCGGCGTTCCAGCTCCATGTGCATCGCCATCGTGCCCGAGATGGTGCGCACCGCACCCGAGCCCACGCCGAAGTCGCGCACCGCGTCGAGCGCGGCCTGGCGCAGCTTCGGATGCGTCGTGAGTCCGAGGTAGTTGTTCGACGAGAGATTGACCACGGACGTGTGGTCGTAACTGGCGTGCGGCAGGGCTTCGCCGTCGAGCACGCGCAGGCGGCGATACAGCCCCTGCGTCTTCATGGAGTCGAGTTCGGCGGAGAGGAAGGCCAGCGGATCGGGACGCGACGACATGGCGTCGATTATAGGCGTGGCGTCCGCCTCGCGTTCCGTCGCGAACGGCCGCGCGCGTCACCGGATGTCTCGAATGAAAGTGCGCAGGCGATGGAGAGTCGCGTCGGGAGGCGGCCCCTATAATCGGTCAGCTCCATGCCCGTTCCACCCGGCTCGTTCGTTGGTCCATATGAAGTTCAGGATGCGCTCGGCGCGGGTGGCATGGGCGAGGTGTACCGCGCCTACGACGCGAAGCTGCAGCGGCACGTGGCCGTCAAGGTGCTGCTTGCCGAGCACGCGCGCGATCCCGACCTGCCCGGCCGGCTCGAACGCGAGGCGTTGATCCTCGCGTCGCTGAACCATCCCGGCATCGCCACGGTCTTCGGCATCGAGGAGTGGCAGGGCAGCCCGGCCGTGGTCATGGAGCTCGTCGAGGGCGAGTCGCTGGCGACACGCTGTCGCCGCGGGCCGCTGCCGATCGCCGAAGCCCTGCGCATCGCGCGCGGTATCGCCGACGCGCTCAGCTACGCGCACGACCAGGGTGTCGTGCACCGTGACCTGAAGCCGGCCAACGTCCGCATCCGGCCTGACGGCGCCGTGAAAGTGCTCGACTTCGGGCTGGCCAAGGCGACGTCGGGCGAGGGGCGCGCCGCCGGCGATACCCGCACGGGCGCGGTGCTCGGCACCGTGCAGTACATGAGCCCGGAGCAACTGCGCGGGCATGCGTTCGACCGACGCGTCGACATCTGGGCCTTCGGCTGCACCGTGTTCGAGATGCTCACCGGCCGCTCGCCGTTTGCGCGGTCCAGCGAGGCGGACACGATCAGCGCCATCCTCCAGGACGCGCCTGACTGGTCGTTGTTGCCGGCGGCGGCGCCGGCAAGCGTCCCGAGCGTGCTCGAACGCTGCCTGGAGAAGGAGGCGCGACAGCGGCTGCGCGACATCGCCGACGCCCGGTTCGACGAGGGGCCGGCCAGCGGCGTGCGCAGCGGCGCCACGTCGGTGGCGACACCACGGTTCGATCGCACCGCGCTCTGGATCGTCGGCGCCATCGCGGCCGTGACCGCGGCGGTCGTGTTCCTCCCGGGCTGGCTGGGTGGTGGCGCGGCGGCCGACGGCGCCCTGCGCAAGTTCGAGGTGATGGTCGACGGCCTGGGCCAGATGCCGGGCACCTATGTGGGCGAGTCGGGCCCGGGCGCCGGCGTGTCGATCTCGCCCGACGGACGACGCATCGTCTATCCGCGCGACGGCCGGCTCTGGGTGCGCGAGCTCAGTCAGCTCGAGTCGCGGCCGCTCGACGGCACGACCGGCGCCGTTGCACCGACGTGGTCCCCGGACGGCGAATCGCTGGCGTTCGCGGTCGGCAACGAGGTGAAGCGGCTCGCGAGTGCCACCAGCACGCCGGTCACGGTGGTCACGAGCACCGGCGCGTTCGTCGAGGCCGGGTCCCTGGCGTGGGCCAACGACGGCACGATCTCCTACACGACCGGGAACGGCCCGATCTTCCAGGTGTCGGCGCAGGGCGGCGACGGCCGCGTGGTGGTACCTCAGGAACCCGGCGAACGCGACTTCCACGACCTGGTGCCGCTGCCCGGGTCGCGCGGCACACTCATCGTGGCCCACCTCACGAGCGGGCAGTACGCGGTCGATGCGCTCGAGCAGGGCCAGCGCCGCCGCCTCTTCGGGCCGCTGTCGCAAGTCATCCGCCACGCGGTCTACTCGGCGACCGGGCACTTGCTCTACCAGCGCGTCGATCGCAACCCGGGCGTCTGGGCCGTGCCGGTCGATCCCGCGACGCTGGTCGCCACGGGCGATCCGTTCCTCGTGGCCGCGGCAGGCCTGCGGCCCAGCCTCGCCGCCGACGGCACCCTGGTCTTCGTCACCGACGAACACTGGGGGCTGCAGCGCCTGAGCATCGTCGATCGCAGCGGCGTCGTCGTGCGCGACATCGGCGAGCCGATGCGCGGCCTGCGCCAGCCGGCGCTGTCGAAGGACGACAGCCGCATCGCGGTGATGCAGCAGGGCAGTCAGCACGACGACGTCTGGGTCTACGACGTCGCCTCCGGTCAGCCGACGCAGCTCACGGTGGACGGGTCGCGCGGCGATCCGGCGTGGGACCCGAGCGGCCAGCGCGTGGCCTACAGCTGCGGAGCGACCAGCGCCGAGGGCGGCACCTGCCTGCGCGACGGCAGCGGCGCCGGCGAGGCCACGATGCTGGCCCCGCGCGCCAGCATGGCCAGCTTTGCGCCCGACGGCAGCCTGGTCCACGTGCTGCTCGACCCGACTACACGGACCGACGTCTGGCTGACACGTCCAGGCGCGGATCCGGCGCTGCTCGTGCGCACCCCGTCGTTCGAATACCACCCGCGGGTGTCGCCCGACGGCCGCTTCCTCGCCTACGCCACGTCGGCCACCGGCCGTCCGGACGTGTTCGTCACCAGCTTTCCCGAGGCGAAAGGCCGCTGGCAGGTGTCGCCGGAAAGCGGCGCCGAACCGCGGTGGAATCCGGCCGGCGGCGAGCTCTTCTACGTGGACAACGCCGGGCGCCTGCAGTCGATCCGCTTCGATCCCGGCGGCCGCATGCCGCCCAATCTACCGCGACAGCTGTTCGGGGAGACCGCGTCCAGCCTGCGCCTCACCGACGGCTACGCGCCGTCGTCCACCGGCGAGTGGTTCGTCGTGATCCGCGATGCCGACCGGGCGCGGGCGCGGCCGCGCATCACCGTCGTGCAGAACTGGTTCGCAGAGTTTCGAAAGATCCCGTAGGGACCGGGGATCACGGACCAGGGACCAGGAAGACGCCAGCGGTCACCGCGGCTAGGCCGCGGGTGCATCGAGCGCGCGGATGTTCGCGGCCACGTCCTGCACCTCGTGGCGTTGGATGAGGCCGATGATCGGGCCGCCGGCGAGGATCACGTCGCCGAGCAATCGCGCTTCGAGATCACGAGCGCCGATGCGGAGCGCCTGCTCCGGCAGGCTCAGGGGCGCCAGGGCCGCCGCGAAGTCCCACGCCGACGTGCGGCCGCGCTCCATCGCGTCGAAGATCGCCCTCTCCTTGAACGGCCCGACCGCCCGGTCGATGGCCTTGCTCACTGGCGACAGGCCGTCGAGCTCGGCATCCACGACCGGCATCAGGCTGAAGATGATCGCGTTGACGGTGGCGAAGTCCTTCGCCAGTCCGGCCAGCTCCGCGCCGGGACAGGTGCGCGCCGCCGCCACGCCGAGGTCGATCATGATGTGCGGGTTGATGCCCACCAGCAGGTGCTGCAGCACGATGTGCGCGGGGCTCAGCGCGGCGCCGTAGGCCTGCAGCCAGCACACCCCGTGCAGCTCGCCGGCGAGGTACTGCTCGCGCGTGACCAGATAGCGGTTGGCGAAGGTGACGTCGAGCGCTTCGATGCGCGCGTTGTCCTCGAAAGCGCCGCGCGCGATGCCCGCCTTCACCGCCAACGTCATCCGCTTGTAGAGCGCCGCGAAGTAACCGAGCCGCGAGTTCGTGCGGATGCAGTCGTCGATGATGTCCTCGAGGCGCTCGATGACGCCGTCGATGGTCGTGGCGGGCATGCCCGGTATCATACGGCGCGATGTCCGTGACGCCGCTCGATCCATCCGTCCGCTGGTCCGATGCCGTCCTCGATGGCGCGCGCCATCGAGGTGATCCAGACGCCGACGACGTCATCGCCGCGCTGTTCGCCGCCGGTGGCGTCGAGGCGGTGCGGGCCGCGATGGCCCACCTCGTCACGAACGACGCGGCAGTGCCGGGCTCGCTGCCGCCGGCACTCGAGCGCTATCTCGCCACGGCCGACACCGTCGACCTCCGCGATGCCGCCACCATCGCCGCCGGCGAGCGGCTGTTCGCGGCCCACGGCCCCGAGATCCTCGTGGTGTTGTGCTGCTCGTCGCTGCCGTCGTCGTATTCGGCGCGGAAGGGCGTGCAGGTGCTGCATCGCACCGCGTACCTCGCGCGGCGGCCGACGCGACGGCTGTTCGAGACGTCGCAGATGGTCATCGACGTCATGAGTCCCGGCGGCCTCGGCCCGGACGGCCGAGGGCGGCGCACGGTGCAGAAAGTGCGGCTGATGCACGCCGCCATCCGGCACCTGCTGCGTCACGACCCGCGCGCGCCGTGGCCGATCGACGCGCTGGGCCTGCCGATCAACCAGGAGGACATGCTCGGCACGCTGATGACGTTCTCGTGGCTGATCCTCGACGGACTGGATCGACTCGGCGTCCGGCTCACCGCTGCCGAACAGGACGCCTACACCGCGGCGTGGATGCTCGTCGGCCGCCTCATGGGCATCGAGCCGGCGCTGCTGCCCGACACGGTCGCAGAGACGTCGTTCGCGTGCCTTGCCATCGAGCGGCGCCAGGTGTCGCCGTCGCCTGAAGGGCGCGAGATGACGGCCGCGCTCTTGACGATGATGGACGACAACCTGCCGGCCGGCCTGCACGCCGTGCCCCCGGCCCTGCTGCACGAGTTCCTGCCAGCCGGCGTGGCCACCGGCCTGGGCGTGCCGCACCACCCCCTCGCCGAAGCGCTCGTCGCCGCCGCCGAGCATCTGACCCGGCCCTTCGAGCGCCTGTTCGATCGCGAGGCCGGCCGGCACGTGGCACTCCGTGCCTTCGCGATCCATCTGCTCCAGGGCATGCAGCGCGTGGAGCTCGGCGACAGCCGCGCCCGCTTCGCCGTGCCCGACAGCCTGTCGGACGGCTGGGCGATGGCGCCCGCCGGCAGCGAAGACAGCTTCTGGCACAAGCTGCACGAGTGGGCGGCGTCGAGATCGTGAGACGTCAGGGCGTGGACGAGATCGGCAGGTCCTGCCAGACGACGCGATTGCGACCCGCGCGTTTGCCGACGTAGAGACGGTTGTCGGCGAGGCGGAGCAGGTCGTCGGGGCTGCCGATCGCGCCGTCCTCGCGAAGCGAGGCGATGCCGATCGTCGAGGTGATCGACAGGCCCCGCAGGTCGCTGTCGGGGGCGAGCGCCTGGTTGCCGAGCCGGCGGCGGAAGCGTTCCGCGAAGGCCTGCGCATTGGCGAGGTCGGCGTTCGGCAGGATCGCCACGAACTCGTCGCCGCCGTAGCGGCACACGACGTCCGAGGCACGCGCACACTCCACCAGCGTGCCGGCGAAGTGCTTCAGCACCTTGTCGCCCATCAGGTGGCTGTGCCGGTCGTTGATCGTCTTGAAGTGGTCGGCGTCGGCGATGACGATGCTGAGGTCCTCGCCGTAGCGTGCGGCGTAGGCGACCGCGCGCGCGAACGTCTCGTCGAAGTAGCCGCGGTTGTGCACGCCGGTGAGCGCGTCGCGCGTCAACCGCGACCGCGCCTGCTCGTAGAGCTGGCGGTAGGTGAGCTCCTGCAGCACGTCCGAGACGTCGCCGGTGCCGGTGGACCCCGAGATCTGCGGCTCGATCCAGGTCAGGTACGCGCCGAAGAGCGCGGCGTAGAGCACGGCCGCCGCGGCGCTGCCGGCGGCTTCGGCCGCGACCAGCCGGGTGACGTCGGGCCGGTCCCAGTGCGCCAGCAGCGTGAAGCTCGCCGCGGCGAGCGTGCTCACGACCACCAGCGCGACCAGGATGCGCAGCGCCACCCACGAGACGTAGCGGCTGGCGAACTCGTAGATGACGAGCAGGCCGACGAAGAGGGCGTACAGCGCCGGCGCCCGGCTCACCGCCAGCGCCACTTCGCGGGCCAGCGGCGCGGCGCCCAGCGCGACCGGGACTTCGCCGCCCGGAATGCGCATGTGCTGGCCGAGGATGAGCGTGAGCAGCGTCAGGCTGGCGTTGCCGAGCACCAGCGCGCCGACGAGCGTGCGGGTCTGCCGCGGCTCGTGCGTCACGTAGACGAGCAGCACGGTGGCGAGCACCGCCCCGAACATCAGCGTGGTCGCTGGCTGCAGCGTCCACCCCGGCGCCACCTCGACGCGTAGCGGCGCCGCCGCCGCGAGGTAGACGAGACCGCCGAGCACCACGTAGAGCGGAGAACGTCCGGCGAGGGCGCGACTGCGGAACAGCCCGAGCACGACCAGCGACACGACCAGGGCCTCGGCGCCGAGCAGCGCCAGTTGGATCGGGTACATCAGGAGCGGGGGAACGCGAGGGAGCCTACCATGCAGGGTGCGCCCGACTCAGCGCGGCAGCATGTAGAGCACGTCGCCGTCGTCGAAGGCCACGGTCGCGCGCGCCCCCTGGCCATCGAGCCACGCCGCCGCCGCGAGGCCTTCGGGATGGTGGTAGGCACCCAGGTGAAGCAGCACGTGCGTCGCGCCGGCCGACGTCAGCGCCTGCCATGCGGCCTCACGATCGCTTCGGAAGTTCGTCAGCCGCGAGGCCCGGCCGCGATACCCGTCCGGGAAGTAGCCGCTGTAGCCGTTGACGATGCGCTTGCCGTGCAGGCCGGCGTAGTAGACATAGCGCAGATCCCACGCCGCGTCGCCGAAGGGCAGCTCGAGCACCACGGTGTCGTCGGGCATCGCGAGCAGGTGCCGATACGCGAGCGGGCCGTCGTTGAGGCGCTGCACCTGCGGCCACGGCTTCTGGAAGCGCGGGCCGGTGTCCCACGTGAGGTTCTCGGCCGCCGGCACCGCGTAGGCCTCGCCCAGGAACAGCACCGCCACGAGGGCCAGCGCCGGGGTGCCCCACCGCCACCTCGCCAGCGGCGCCAGCGCGTAGCCGGCGAGCGGCGCCAGGCACACCGCGGCGATCATCGCGAAGCGCGCCGGTGTGCGCAGGCCTTCGAACCCGGGCACGTATTGATAGAAGAACGAGTACAACTCCAGGCCCGACAGACGCACGCCGCCGGCTCGAGGCGCGGGGCCGAGCGACATCACCACGGCGAAGGCGACCGCGGCGAGCAGGAATGGCGTGAGGTCCGCCGGCGAGTGCCGGGCGGCCAGGCGCCACCGCGGTGAGATGGCGAGGCCCACGGCGCAGGCGACGGCGGCGATCGTGAGCGTGCGCCGGACGTTCGTGGCGCGCACGACGAGCGCGCCGAGGTCGAGCATCACCCCGCCGGTGAAAGCGATGGCGACGGCCGCCAGCACGAGGACGGCCGTGAGCGCCAGCAGCACGCCGGCGGCGCGGCGGGTGATCGGCGTGGCGCCCATCGGGATGCCGCGCGAGATCGTCCGGCCGCGCAGCCCCCACAGCGCCACCGCGGCGATCGCGAGCAGGATCGGAATGGCGCCGGGAAACAGGTCGCCTTCCGGCTGCGGCCGCAGGTTGAGGATGGAACCCCAGACGTGCGCCTGCGGCGGAATCGTCAGGTAGGCGAAGAGGTCCGCGGAGAAGCTGATGATCTCCTCGAACGGCCGCGTCAGGCCCAGCACGCGCCGGGCTTCCGCATAGGGCAGCAGGAACGGCATCGAGATGGCCACGGACGCGGCGGCGGCGGCGCCCATCGCCGCCCAGGTCCGCAGATCGCGCCAGCGGCTGCGCACGACGATCTCCCACAGCGCGTAGCCGGCGAACACCGGCGCGAAGAAGAAGAGGTAGTAGCCGGTCGAGAGTCCCTGCGTCACGAACGCGAGCACGCTGCCGGCCAGCGCCAAGTGGCTCCCGCGATCGAAATAGCGCCGAAGTCCATACCAGGCGAACGGCATCCACTGCGACGAGATCGTCTGGATGTGCGGGAACTGGCCGAGACGATACGGCACGAAGGCGTAGAACAGCCCGGCCACGAAACCGACGCGCGCGCTGCCGGTGAGCTCGCGCACGAACAGGAACATGCCCAGGCCGGACAGCGCGAACGTGGCGAGGAAGACCACGTTGTAGGCCAGCTTGATGTTGCCGGTCGCGATGTAGAACGGCAGGCCCTGCAGCGCCTGCGGCACGAGATGCTCCGAGAGCGTGAGCGCCAGCGGCGTCGGATGGAAGATGTTGGCGTTCCACAACCCGTCGAACGACATCACGCCCGACGCCATGGCCACGAACGCCTCGGCGTCCCAGGCCATGATCCACATGTTGAGCAGCGAGTCGCCGAGGTCGGCCGGGATGTCGCGGCCGAGGCCGTCGGCAATCGGCCACGTCATCACCACCGTCAGGAGGACGTAGCCGATCGACGCCGCCACGGTCTGCACACCGCGGCGGTCGAAGAGAGCAGGCACGACGTCAGGCGCCCGCGAAGTCTCGAGCGAAGTCGGCGACGTCGTCGTAGATGGCCTCGAGCTCGGCTGGCGAGGCCAGGAACACCACCCGGAAATAGCCGCCTTCCGGCGGCAGGCCGAAGCCCGAGCCGTGCACGACCAGCACGCCCTTGGCGTGCAGCAGTCCGCGCACGAAGTCTTCGTCGGTCTTGCCCGGCGGCAGCGTCACCTGCGGCATCGCGTAGAACGCGGCCTGGGGTGCCACCACGTTCATGCCGGGCATCGCGTTGAAGCGCGCGGCCGTCAAGTCGCTGCGCAGATTCAACTCACGGCGGAACGTGACCTGATGCGAGCGGTCGCCGGTGAGGGCGGCGGTCACCGCGTACTGCATCGGGCCGGGGCTGCACAGCCGGCCGTCGGCCAGCTTCTTGATCGCGGCCAGCGCCTGGTCGAGGCGCGGCGTCGCGCCCACGGCCATCCAGCCGGCGCGCCAGCCGGGGGCGAGATACGCCTTGGAGAGCGACGAATACGAGATGATCGGCGCGTCGGGCGCCAGCGCCGCCAGTGCCGGCACGGCCCCGGTGAAGCCGAGGTCGCCGTAGACCTCGTCGGCCAGCACCACGAGGTTGTGCTCGAGCGCGAAGGCGATGAGCTGCTTGCGCACGGCCTCGGGATAGATGGCGCCGGTCGGGTTGTTCGGGTCGATCAGCACGAGGGCGCGCGTCTTCGCGGTGAGCGCGGCCTTCATGTGTTCGAGATCCGGCAGCCAGCCGTGACCCGGGTCGGTGCGGTAGTAGACGGGGTTGGCGCCGATCTTCGCCAGCACGGCCGTGTAGAGGGGATACGTCGGCGACGGCACCAGCACGTCTTCGCCCTCGTCGACGATCGCGGTGAGCGCCAGCTCGATGCCTTCCGACGTCCCCGACGTGATGAGCACGCGGTCGGCCGAGACCGGGACGCCGCGCGCCGTGAAGTCCGCCGCGGCTGCCTCGCGCGCCGGGGCGATGCCCACCGACGCCGTGTAGCCGTTGTGGCCGTCGCGCATCGCCTTGGCCACCGCCTCGACGAGGTGGGGCGGCGTGAGAAACCCGAAGGCGTTCGGGTCGCCGATGTTCAGGTAGCGCACCGTGCGTCCGGTCGCCTCCACCTTCTTGGCCTCGGCCACCACCTGACGAATCGCATAGGTGAACCGCGAGACGCGCTGGGCGGCGTGGATCGACGTCGACACCTGGGTGGACATGGCGCCCGCGATCTTAGCCCTCATAAGGTGCCTGGCACCTCACAAGGTGCCTGGCAGCAATCGCGCACGGCCCTTGCAGGGACTGCAGGAACGCGCGTCAGCGGCCGAGATTGTCGAAGTGCGCAATCTCGTCTGGTCTCCTACCGTGGTTGAGTGCGACTTTACATAGGGCATGTAAGAGTTACCCGCTTTTCAGGGTTCCAGCGGGCGTTTCCGCAGGGGCCTGATCGACGGAAGTCCAATGAAATCAACGATTAGCAAGAATGGCACAGGGGTTGTTATTGGTTCGGGCATGCAGCGGGCAGTGATTGCCTCCATCGTGGCCCTGCTGGCGGTTCCGGCCTATGGTCAGACGACGACCAGCACGCCGGCAGACGCGCCGCCGGATGCGGTTTTCCGCGCCGGTGTCGACCTGGTGACCGTCAGTGCCACCGTTCGCGACCGTCGCGGACGGGCAGTGGCAGATCTGACCGCGCAGGACTTCGAGGTGCTCGACCGCGGCCAGCGCCGCACGATCACCGATTTCCGGACGGAAGCCGCCCCCATCAGCGTGGCGATTCTGTTCGACGTCAGCGGGAGCATGGACCTCGCGTCCAGGGCGCTCGCTGCCAAGTTTGCGGCCAATCACGTGCTCAGCTGGTTGGAGCATGGCCGCGACGAAGCCGCGCTGTTTGCTTTTGACAGCCGGCTGCACGAGGTGGCCCCGTTTACGGTCGATACGCGTGCCCTGCAAGGTGCGCTGGGGGAGGTCGATCCGTTCGGGGCCACTTCGCTGCACGATGCCATCGCCGACACGGCGAAGGAGATCTCGGCCCGCGCCAACAAGCGTCGCGCCATCATCGTCCTCACGGACGGCATCGACACGGCCAGCCGCCTGACGCCCGCCGAGGTGTCGGGGATCGCGAGCGAGATCGACGTGCCGGTCTACGTCATCGCGGTGGTGCTGCCCATCGACAATCCCGACGCCAACGGGCGTCCCCAGGGTGAGGTGCCGGCCTCGGTCGGCACCATCAGAGAGCTTGCGTCGTGGACGGGTGGCGAGCTGTTCTATGCCAGCACGCCGTCGGACACGAGCAAGGTGGCACGGCAGGTCGTGCGCGAGCTGCGTCAGCAGTATTTGATCGCGTTCGAGCCGGGCTCGGGGGCCGGATGGCACCCGATTGAGATTCGTACTACCAAGAAGAACCTGACGGTTCGGGCGCGCGGCGGCTACGTCGCCGGTGCGCGCGGTCGGAGCAACGAGTTCTAGTGGCCCTGGAAATCCACTAGCTAATTGGACGGCGTCCAGGAGGACTGAAATGAAGAAGTCATTGTTCGTGGTGAGCTGCTTTGCCGTGACCCTTGCCGTTGCGCCGGCGTGCGCGACCAAGAAGTTCGTGCGGACGGAAGTCGGTCAGGTGAACGACAAGGTCACGACCCTCGGCAAGTCGCTCGAGGAGACGCAGGAGCGCGTGCGCGTCGCCGAAGGCCGCATCACCGAGGTCGACACCAAGGCCGCGCAGGCCAACACCGCCGCGCAGACCGCCGACAAGAACGCCCAGGCGGCGCAGCAGACCGGCAACCAGGCGATGGAGACCGGCAAGCAGGCCGTCGCCCGCGCCGACGCCATCGAGACCGCCAGCCGCAAGCTGATCTTCGAGACCGTGCTGAGCGACGACAAGGCCAAGTTCGCCCGCGGCAAGTCGGAACTGCCCGACGAAGCCAAGGCCGCGATCGACGCCATGGTGTCGCAGCTGCAGGCGCAGAAGTCGGCTATCTGGGTCGAGATCGAGGGCCACACTGACAACACCGGCGACGCGATGTTCAACCAGTCGCTGGGTCTCGCCCGCGCCGAGGCGGTGAAGCGTTATCTCTACGAGCAGCACAACGTGCCGCTCCACAAGATGAACGCCATCAGCTTCGGTGAAGAGAAGCCGGTGATGGACAACAAGACGCGCGACAACCGCTCGCAGAACCGCCGCGTTGTCATCAAGGTGCTCGCCTAAGCACGAGCAGCCGGGCACTGGCGGCTGGCGCCAAGACCCGATTCGGACATCAGCGGCCGGTGAGGTTCATCCTCACCGGCCGTTTGTTTTTGTGGCGACGAACTCGCACTAGCGCATGGGCAGCGCGTAGAGCCAGGCGCCATCGGCATTGGCGAGCGCCCGTGCGCCGCGCCCTTCCAGCCAGGCGCGCAGCCTCGTGCCCGTGTCGTCATACCACCCGTGGGTGTGGACGACGACGTGGGTCGCCGGCTCGAGCGCCCGGGCGGTGAGATCGAGGTCGGCCAGTGGCGTCGCCAGGATCGCGGCACGCGGCAGGTACAGCGGCGGCAGGATGCCGCTGTAGCCGTTCACGATCCGGTGTCCGTGGGCCAGCGTGAAGTAGGTGTACCGGATCTCGTAGCCGATGTCGCCGAACGGCAACTCGATCAGGACGGCGCCGGCCGGCAACGTCCGGGCGAAGCGGTAGATCGGCGGGGCATCGGCCGACGGCCGGAGATATGGCGGCGGAGGCGGCGGGCCGACGGTGCCGATCACGCGATCGATCATGAACGGCGTGGTCCGCAGAGGCTGGATGGCCAGCGCCGTCAGGCCCACGACCACCACGAGACCGATCCGCCATCTCGCGAGCCACTCCGCCCCGATGCCGGCCAGCAGCGAGCACAGCGCCAGGGCAATGACCTCGAAGCGCTGTGGCACCCGCAGTCCGGCGAAGCCCGGGACGTAGTCCATCAGCCAGCGATACGGTCCGGGAACGGCGACGGCGCTGAACTGCATCACCGGCCCGAACGACAGCACGATGGCGACGACGGCCAGTCCCAGGAGCACCAGCCGCGCCGGTCGCGAGACGCGTCCGGAGCCGCCGTCAGGGGCGGCGGCGCCGATGATCGCGAGGCCCACCAACGGAGCCACCGACCACGCCGTGGCGCCATAGGTGGCCAGTGACGCCGAGTTCGCCGCGATCTCCACCGCCGACCGTGTGACCTGCAGCGCCTCGCGCGTGGCGAGATAGCGCAGCACCACCGGCATCACCACCAGTACGGGGATGGCGCCGGCCACGCTGACGCCTGCCCAGGCGCGCAGGTCACGCAACCGGCCGTGGCGCCACAGCGTCCACACCGCGAACGCCGCGGTGAACGGCGCGCAGAACGCCATCAGGTAGTTCGACGACAGGTGCAGCATCGTCAGCGCGGCAGTGGTCCCGGCCAGCGCCCACCAGGACGAGGTCGCCGCAAAGCGGTCGAGCCCCCACAAGCCGAACAGCCACCAGTGCACCGACAGCGTGTGCAGGTGCGAGATCGAGAAGGCGATCCGGTAGTCGCTGAACATCGCGGTCAGTCCGGCCACCGCGCCGGCCAGGTGACTGCCCGACCAGTGGTGCGCCAGCCGGTGCGCCGCGACTCCCGTGAGCGTGAACGTGACGATCCAGATCAGGTTGAACGCAAGCAGCGGCTGCTCCGTGATCCACGTGAGCGGCAGCACCTGCAGCGTCGGCCCGATGAAATGCTCGGAGTAGGTGAGGGTAGCGGTGTCGGGGGCGAAGATCGGCGCCTGCCACATCGCGGCCCACGCGCCGAGGTCGCCGCCCAGCACCGCGTTCAGGTGCCGCGCCACCCAGGTCATGACCCACGACGTGAAGACCGCGTCACCGAAGTCGGCGGCGATCGACGTCGTCAGCCGCGTCGCGAGCGGCCACGAGAACGCGATGGTGATCGCGAGGTAGAGGGTGACGACCGCCAGGGCCCGGAGCCGGAGCTGCCGGCGGGAAGGCATGCGCGGCAGCTTACCGCTTCGTCGCCAGCACCAGCAGCGACATGCCGAAGCTCGGAGGATTGGCCTCCTCGCGCTTCAGCAGCGGCATCAGCCACTTGAACGCCGCGAGCTGGCCTTTCGGCAGCACGCGCCGCTTGAGCACCCGCGAGTTGAGCCACCAGCCGGCGACGCCGAGCCGGTTGAGGAACCGGATGTCGCGCACTTCGAATCCACAGTCGGTTACGAGTTGGTGCAGACCGGCCTTGTCGTAGCGGCGGAAGTGCAGCAGGGCCTGGTCGAGCGTGCCGTACAGCGAGGGCATCGCCGGCACCAGCAGCACCAGGCGCCCGCCCGGGTCGAGCACCGACGCGAAGTCGGTCAGCGTGTCGCGGTCTTCCTCGATGTGCTCGAGCACGTTCATGCACACGATCGAGTCGATCTGCTCGTGCTTCAGGTCGGCACGGTCGGCGTCGCTCAGCGGAAAATGGAACGACGCCACGCGCACCTGCGGCTTCGCTTCGAAGCGGCGCCGCAGCTCGCGCAGGTAGTGCGCCTCGATGTCCGACGCCACGACCCGATCGCGATCCGCGAAGTAGCGGGTCTGGTTGCCCACCCCGGAGCCCACTTCGAGCACGCGGCGGCCCAGGAACGCGTCGAACCGGTCGTGCAGCCACTTGTTGTACGCCGTCAGTCCGGCCATGCGCCGCAGCGTGCGGGCGCCGACGTCGTCGGCGGGCGCTTCCCATCGCGCATAGCGGAACAGCGTGTACACGGCCTTGAACGCATCCTTCAGGCCGATCTTCTTGCCTTCTTCGTAGGTGCGGCCGTCGTACGAAATCGGCACCTCGAACACCCGCGCCCGCATGCGGGCGATCTTGCAGGTGATCTCCGGCTCGATCCCGAAGTCCCGCGACTGCACGTCGAGCCGTTGCGCGACGTCGCGGACGAAGACCTTGTAGCAGGTCTCCATGTCGGTGAGGTTCAGGTCGGTCACGGCATTCGACAGCAACGTCAGCATCCGATTGCCGATCGAGTGCCAGAAGTACAGCACACGATGGCCGCGCGCATGGCCGAGGAAGCGTGAGCCATAGACGACATCGGCGCGCCCATCGAGAATCGGCGCCAGCAGCGACGGATAGTCGCGCGGGTCGTACTCGAGGTCCGCGTCCTGGATCATGATGATGTCGCCGGTGGCCTCGCGGAACCCGCGAGCGACGGCGGCACCCTTGCCCTGGTTGACCGGCTGCAGCAGCACGCGCACGCCGCCCTTGCCGTCCATCTCGGCGAGCAGGTCGCGGGTGCCGTCCTTCGAGCCGTCGTCGATGATGAGGATCTCGCGCTGCACCGTGCCGAGGTCGACGGCCTGCACGCGCGAGACGATCTCCCGGATCGTGGCCCGCTCGTTGTAGCAGGGCATGACAATGGTAAGAGTCACGGCGACCCATGATTATATCGTCGTCCCGAGTTGGCAGCCGAAGTCGGCCGACACGGCCGGCGCCCTGCCAGGGCCAATGGGCCATGCGGGCGTGGCATCGCGAGGGACTTTGCTACACTGCCGTCCCCTCCGTCGCGCCGCCCGGAACCGGCGCTTGCGCACCCACGAGACATGCACGCACACGAGACGCCGTCGGCCGGTCCTCGATGGTCACTGATGACCGCCGGCCTGATCGCCGGGCTCGCGTTCGCCGTGGACGTGCGCCTCGGGGTCTTTTCCGCTCACATCACCGATAGCTCCGCGTACGTCGCCGCCGGCGATCTCTGGCGGCGCGGTGAGCTCTTTCGCCCCGTGCCGCAGCACCTGTGGGGACACTGGCCAGCCCTCGATCAGGCGCTGTCGCCGCTCGGCTTCAGGCCGGCGCTCGTGTCCGGCGCCGAACTCACGGAGTATCCGCTGGGATATCCGGTGCTGATCGCCGCCGCTACGGCAGCGCTGGGGGAGCTCGGCGCCTACCTGGTGGCCCCCCTGATGCACGCGCTGCTTGCCTGGAGCACGTTTGCGATCGCGCGCCGACTCGGTGGCGACCTCAGCGGTCACCTGGCCGCCGCCCTGGTGGCGGCCAACCCGGTGGCCGTGATGCACGGCATCCACCCGATGAGCGACGTGCCCGCCGCCGCCAGCTGGGTCGCCGCCTGGGCGATCGGCCTCGGTCCGGGCCTCGGCGCGATGGCCGCGTCGGGAGCATTGGCGAGCCTGGCGGTCATGATTCGACCGAACCTCGTGGTGCTCGCCGCGGTACTCGGACTGGCCTGGCTGTGGTGCGGCACACGCATTCGCGACTGGCGGTCGTGGCACTGGCGCGCGGCGGCCGTGTTCGGGATCACCGGCGCGATCGGTCCCGCCCTCGTTGCCTGGTCGCAATACGTGTTCTACGGCGGCGTCGCCACGTCGGGGTATCCGGGGGCATCCGTGTTCTTTCGCGCGGCGCACCTGTGGCCCAACCTCACCACCTACCCGATGCTGTTCGGGCTGGTGCACGGCTGGTTGCCGTTGCTCGGCGTCGCCACGGTCGCTGGCGTCGCGCTCGGTGTCCCGGGCTTCACACGACCAACCGCGGCGGCGATCGTGTCGACGGCGCTGGCGCTCGGCGCCGTCAACGTGGCGGCCTACCTGTTCTACCTGCCGTACGACACCGCGCCGTTCCTTCGCTTCTTCCTCGTGGCGATCGTCGCGCTGTTCATCCTCTACGCGATGCTGGTCGCGGCGACTGCGCGCGCGTTGTGGCGGGTCAAGGCCGTGCGTTGGCTGGCGCCGCTCGTCGTCGTCGCGTCTTTGTGGCCGGACGTGCGCCGCCCCGACCTGTGGCGCTTCTTCAGATCTGAACGCCTGACGTACTCGCGCGTCCAGGCCCTCGGGAAGTATCTCGACGCCGCGCTGCCTGCTGGCGCCGTCGTGCTCGGGTTCATCCACACCGGCGCTATCTCGCACTACACGCACCACAACGTGGTGCGGCTCGATCTCGTGCCACCGGATCGCCTCGATGCCGTCGTCGACGACCTCACGAAGGGCGGCGCCTCACCAGTGTTCGTGGTCGACGAGCTGCTCGAGGAGCCGCAGTTCCGTGAACGCTTCAAGAGCACCCGCTACGGCGCGCTCGACTGGCCGCCGCGCGCGGAGTTCAGCACCACCGCGCGAACTCGCTACTGGGTCGCGTCGGATCGCGCGCGCCACCTCGCCGGCGAGCGCTGGGCGACCGACGTGCTGCGGTGAACGCGGCTACGCCGCCGGTGGCGTCCAGCGTGCGAAGCGCAGCAGCGTGTAGACGGCCTTGAACGCGTCCTTGAGGCCGATCTTCTTGCCTTCCTCGTAGGTGCGGCCGTTGTACGAGATCGGCACCTCGAAGATGCGCGCGCGCATGCGGGCGACCTTGCAGGTGATCTCGGGCTCGATACCGAAGTCGCGCGACTGCACGTCGAGCTTGCGGGCGATCTCCCGGCGGAAGACCTTGTAGCAGGTCTCCATGTCGGTGAGGTTCAGATCGGTGACGGCGTTCGAGAGCAGCGTGAGCAGGCGGTTGCCGACCGAGTGCCAGAAGTAGAGCACGCGATGGCCGCCCGAGGCGCCGAGGAAGCGCGAGCCGTAGACCACGTCGGCCTTGCCCTCGAGAATCGGCCGCAGCAGCAGCGGATACTCGCGCGGGTCGTACTCGAGGTCGGCATCCTGGATGATGACGATGTCGCCGGTGGCCTCGCGGAAACCGCGCGCCACGGCCGCGCCCTTGCCCTGGTTGACCGGCTGGAGCAGCACGCGCACGCCGCCGTGGCCATCCAGCTCGGCAAGGATGTCGCGGGTGCCGTCCTTCGAGCCGTCGTCGACGATGACGATCTCGAGGCCGACGCCGCCGAGGTCCACTGCCTGCACGCGGCCGACGATCTCGCGTATGGTGGCCCGCTCGTTGTAGCAGGGCATCACAACCGACAGCGTCATCGGCCGTCAAGTATAGCGTGACGGTCGCGCTGGCTCGCCGTGGCGGCCGCGCCCGTTCGGCCCGTACGTACGACGCGCGGCCCGTGGTGACACGGCCCGCGCGACGCACCCGCTGAGAAGATTTACTGTTCGTTGACGACGGTGAGCTGGCCGCGGATTTCGCCGCCGCCGTTGGCCGTCGTGTGGATGTTCACGTACACCTGACCGCCGACGAGCGCCTGAATGAAGTCGTCCCAGGTGCGGATGCCCTGCTCCGCGCGAACCGTGAACGTCGACCCGTTGTTCGAGCCCGTGATCGTGAAGTCGTCGCTCACCGACGGCGGCGCCAGGTTCACGACCACTGGCCCCGCGAGGCCCGGGCCACCCACATGGAAGTGGCCGGCCGTGGTGCTGGTCGGGATGTTGAAGACCTTCACCTCGTAGGTGACGACGCGCGTCGCCAGGTTCACGAACACTTCGGCCGACCCGGCCGCGCCGGTGAGCAGCGGCGGGGTCTCGTTGGAGCCCGACAGGGTCGTGGTCAGGCGCACCGTCTGCGCGTAGGCCGGGGCGCTGGCGGCCAGCACCAGTACCGCCAACGCGGCAGTCATCATGGGTCGTCGCATGGGAATCTCCTTTGCTGCCGCCGGTCAACGGCGTACGAGGCACACCTGGGGCAGACTCGCGGAACATGGCACGATCCGCGCCAGCTATCTTCCGGGCAATTCACGAAGGTTCGCCGCCGCGACCCGACGCGAGCCGTGACTGGCGCTTACGCCGATCGAAAGCGCTTACGGACTGCGTAAACGACGTGTCGCGCCGGTCAGTGCGACGATTTCGCGGCGTTCAGCATCTTCTCGAGCTGGCCGAGGCGTTCGTTGCTGCCCAGCAGCGCCAGGACATCGCCGGCCTGCACCACGTCGTCGGGACCGGGTGAGACGGTGGTGAACGGCTCACCGGTCTTCGACGTGTGCTTGAGCGCGATGGTCGTCAACCCGAAGCGGGCCCGCAGCCCGATGTCGCGCAGGGTCTTGCCGTAGAACTCCGGCGGCGCCGGCACTTCCACGATCGAGAAGTCGCCCGACAGCTCGATGTAGTCGAGCACGTTGGGAATGACCAGGCTGTGGGCGACGCGCATCGCCATCTCGCGCTCGGGGAACACCACCCGCGAGACGCCGAGCTTCTCGAGGATACGGCCGTGCAGCGGCGACACCGCCTTGGCGACGATGTTCTCGATGCCCAGCTCCTTCACCAGCGTCACCACGAGCAGGCTCGACTCGATGTTCTCGCCGATCGAGACGACGGCGACATCCACGTCCTGGATGCCGGCCGCGCGCAAGGCCCGCTCGTCGGTGGCGTCGAGCTTCACCGTCTGCGACACCTGGTCGGCGAGCGCCGTCACGCGGTCGTCGTCGCCGTCGATGCCGATCACCTCGTGCCCGAGCTGCGACAGCGTCGTCGCCATGGCGGCGCCGAATCGCCCGAGCCCGATTACCGCAAACGTCCGTTTGGCCATGTGATCACCCGACCAGAATCTTCCCGTCCGGATACCGCAACTTCGCGCGCGCGGCGCTGCGCCGCGCCACCGCGATGGCGAGCGTGAGCGGCCCGAGCCGGCCCACGAACATCATCAGCATCACCAGCAGCTTGCCGACGGGCGAGAAGAACGCCGCCAGGCTCAGCGGCGACCCCGTCTGGCCCATCGACAGGCCGACGGTGCCGAACGCCGACGTGGTCTCGAACAGCGTCTTCAGCAGGTCGCGGCCTTCGGTGACCAGCAGCAGCCACGCCACTCCGTTCATCGTGACGAATGCGATGAGCGAGACGAAGAACGCCTTGGCGACGAGCTCGGACGCCAGCCGCCGCTTGAAGACGACCGTGTCGTCGGCGCCCCGCACGGTGGCCCAGAGCGCCGCCAGCGTGATCGCGAACGTCGACGTCTTGACGCCGCCGCCGGTGCCGCCCGGCGACGCCCCGATGAACATCAGCGCCATCAGGACGAACAGCGCCGGCACGGTCATCGACCCGATGTCGATGGAATGGAACCCCGCCGTTCGGGCACTGACCGACTGGAACCACGCCGCGAGCAGCTTGTCCTTGGTCGAGAGCGGCGCCAGCGTGAGCGGGTTGTACCACTCGAGCAGGAGCACGGCGAGCGTCCCGCCGATGAGCAGCGTGCCCGTGGCCGTGAGCACGAGGCGGGTGTGCACCGAGCGCTTCACCTCGGCGGTGCGGGCCGAGAGCAGCTCGGCCCAGACGTAGAAGCCAAGGCCGCCGGCGATCACCAGGGTCGAGATGACGCCAGTGACCACGATGTCGCCCCGCCACGAGGTGAAGCTGTCGCTCCACAGCACGAAGCCGGCGTTGTTGAACGCGGAGATCGCATGGAACAGCCCGTACCAGAGCGCCTGTCCGGCCCCGAGCGACGACCACCACCACAGCGCCAGCAGCAGCGCACCCGTGAGCTCGAACGTCAGGGTCAGCTTCAGCACCGTGCGCGCGAACCGCATCAGGCCGTCCATGTCCTGCAGGTTGAGCGCCTCCTGCAGGGTGAGCCGCTCCTGCAGCGTCACGGTGCGGCCAAGCGCCGCCGCGAACACGGTGCTCAACGTCATGTAGCCCAGCCCGCCGGCCTGGATGAGCAGCATCACGACGACCTGGCCGAAGAGCGTCAGATCGACCGGCAAATCGATGACGCGGAGTCCGGTGAGGCACACCGCCGAGACCGCCGTGAAGAACGCGTCGAGGATGGACACCTGGCGGCCGGCCGCCACGGAGAGGGGCAGCGACAGCAGCAGGCCCCCGACGGCGATGATCCCGAGGAAGCTGAAGGCGAGGAACTGCGATGGCGACAGCGGGCGCCGGCGAGCCACGGGGCAGTATAGCGGTTCGCTACTTCAGCGAGCCGAGCGCGAACTCGGCTTTGCCCAAGGTCGCCGCGCCGTCCTTGACCACGATCTCGTAGCGGCCTTTCGCGAAGGGCGTCGCTGTGAAACGCGCCTGCAGCCACCCGCCGGTCAGGGGCTCGCTGCCGACGATCGTAGGCAACGCCGGCGGTGGGAAGGGCCACCACGGTGCATCCATCGGCGGCGGCTCCCAGAACACGCCGAAGCGCGCCCGCCGATCGTTGGCCTCGGGCACGAGCGGCGTCGGGTTGGCCGGATCGTCGAGCGGCACGGCCAGCACGTCGTAGAGGGGCACGGCGACGTAGTTGTTCTGCGGGTGGAGCTGCACCTCGACGATGACCTCGACGAGTCCGCGCCACGGCACGAGAGCCTGCGTCATCTGCCTCACGCCGTAGTTGCGATCCAGCTGCCGCATCTTCTCTTCCACGAGCAGCACCACGCGGCGGTACTCACTGACCACGGAGATCCGTCGTACGGCGCCGCCGGGTTGACGCTGGTAGCCGTCGTGGAAGGCGCGTCGCTCTTCGCGGGTGGCCTGGCGGGCGAAGATGATGGCCTCGTCGATGGCCTCGCGATCGATGTGGCCGGTGATGGCGCCGATACGCGCCGGCGCAGCGCCGGCGACGAACGCCAGCGTGAGCGCGATCGCCGTCGGCAGCGGACGCGCGGAGGTGACGGTGCGCACCGACCGAGCATACCAGCCGCCCCGTCGCGGCGGCCGATCGCGCCAGCGGGTACCATGCAGGCCGGAGGAGCGCCGTGGATCTGCAGGGTTGTGCCGCACTGGTGACCGGAGGCGCACGGATGGGCGAGGCCGTGGCCGACGCGCTCGCGGCCCGTGGCGCCGATGTCGTGTTGTCGTACCGCCGCTCGGCCGGCGCCGCGGAACGTGCCGCCGCCGCCGTCCGTGCTCGCGGCCGGCGGGCCCACACGATTCCCGCGGATCTCGCTCGCGCCGCCGACTGTCGCACGGTGGTGGACGGCGCCGTCGCCGCGCTCGGCCGTCTCGACGTGATCGTCCACATGGCGTCGATGTATCGCCAGATCGCGTTCGACGATCTCGACGTCGACGCCTGGGATGCCCAGATCGCCAGCGATCTGCGGTCGGGGTACCTCGTGAGCCTCGCGGCGGTGCCGTACCTGCGCGCGGCCGGCGGCGGCCGTATCGTGATGGTGAGCGATTGGGTGGCCGCCAGTGGCCGTCCCCGTTACCGCGGCTACGTGCCGTACTACGTCGCCAAGGCCGGCGTGAAGGCGCTGGCCGAGGCGCTGGCGCTCGAGCTCGCAGGAGACGGCATCCTCGTGAATGCGATTGCGCCGGGTCCGATCCTCGCGCCGCCGGGAACCTCTGCCGAGGAACATACCGCCGTGGAGCAGGCTACGCCGCTGGGACGCTGGGGCGGCCCCGACGCTCTCGCGCGTGCGGTCGTGTTCCTGTGCGAGACCGACTTCGTCACCGGCGAGACCATCCGCGTCGACGGCGGCCGGCATTTGAAGTGACCCTCGTAGGGACCAGGGACCAGGGACCGGGGGAACCAGGAAAGTCGGAGGCTGCTCCCGCTCACGCCTGCCGCAGGCTCTCGATCGGGTCGACGTCGGCCGCGCGCCGCATCGGGATCCACGCAGCGACGAGCGCCGCGCCGATGGTGAGCACCCCAGCCCCCGCGTAGGTGAGCGGATCGCCAGGCGAGATGCCGTAGAGCATCGACGTCATCGACTGCGCCAGGGCGAGGCCGCCGGCGAGGCCAAGGACCAGGCCGAGGCCAGCGAGACGAGCCGTCCGCCCCACGACCTCCCGCGCGACGTCGCGACGCGAGGCGCCCAGGGCCATTCGGACGGCGATCTCCGGCGTGCGCTGGCTGACGACGAACGCCATCACTCCGTAGAGACCGGCCGTCGCGAGCAGCATGGCGACGCCGCCGAAGGCCGCGAACAACGCGCCGATGAGGGCGCTCGACGAGACTTCCTCGGCGAACGCGGCCTCGACCGTGCCGAGATCGGCGGCTGGCAGGTCGGGGTCCACCGCGCGAAACGCCTCGCGGATGGCCGGCGCGAGCGTGGCCGCGGCACGAGTGCGCACGAGCAAGTATTGCCGGCGCGCCGGCCGGTGTTCGTCGAGCACGACGATCTGCGGCGTGGGGGCGAGATCCAGATCCGGATTCGCGGTGTCGCGCGCGACCCCGATCACCCGGACGTCGAGCGGCGGCCTGCCGCTGGCGCCGTCGATCCGCAGTCGCGCATCGACCGCCTGCGGCACGCCGCCGAAGTAGCGCCGCGCGGTTTCGGCGAAGACGACGGCGACGGCATCGGCCGAGGCGGCATCGGCGCGCTCGAAGGCGCGTCCGGCGAGGATCGGGATGCCGGTGACCACGAAGAGGTCGCTCGTGGCGACGATCACGCCGGCGGACGGCCGCTCGCGCGACGGCGCTCGCCCGGTGATGTCGAAGGTGGTCGAGGCGGCGAAGGTGAGGCTGGGAATCACCGAGGACGTGGTGACCGCGTCGACGCCGGGAACGGCGCGGATGCGTGCCACCAGATCCTGGCGCAGTCGCAGCGCCGCGGCGTCGTCGCCCCTGAGCCACGCCGGCACGTCGACCTCCGCCGACAGCAGGCCCGCGGTCTGATAGCCGACATCCGCCGCCACGATGGCGCGCACCGAGCGCACGGCGAGGGTCGCGACGACCAGCAGCACGACGGCCAGCGACACCTGCACGACCACGAGGACGGCGCGTCCGCGACCGGCCGCGTGACCGCCGATGGCGCGGGTCGAGGCGTCGGCCAGGGCGCCGCGCACGTCGCTGCGCAGCAGGCGCAGCGTCGGGACGATCGAGAAGAACAACGGCGTCACGAAGGCGAGCCCGGCCGCGAACGCGACCACCTGGCCGTCGATCGCGAGCTGCCGGAAGAACGGCTCGGACGACACCGCATGCACGCCCGCCAGTCCGGCGGCGGCGATGGCGAGGGCGCCCAGGCCACCCGCCAGCCCGATGGCCAGGCTTTCCGCGACGATCTGCCGCACCACCCGGCCCCGCGTCGCGCCGAGCGCGGTGCGCACCGCCAGTTCACGCTGCCGGCCGATGAGCCTGGCGATCAGCAGGTTCATGATGTTGGCGCAGGCGAGCACCAGCAGCAGACCGACGACCGTGGCGAGCAGTGCCATCACCACCCAGGTGTTGCCGCCGGCGAGGGCTTCGCGCGTCGTGCCGACGCGCGCCGTCCAGTCGCGGTTGGTGTCGGGAAACTCGGCCGCCAGCCGCGCCGCCAGCGCCGCGACCTGCGCGTTGGCGTCGGCCACGGTGGCGCCGGGCGCGAGACGTCCGGTGGGCCGCCAGCCGCGTTCGGTGCGCGGCTGGAGCGTCGGCTCGCCCTGATACGGCGTCCACACCTCGATCTCTGCGAGGTTGCCCAGTTCGGTCTCGGGCGACAGCACGCCGACGATCGTGCGCGGCGCGCCGTCGAGGAAGACGGTCGTCCCGATGGCCGCGTCGGCGCCGCCGAATCGCCGCTGCCAGTACTGATGCGTGAGCACGGCCACCGGCGGCGCATCCGCCGCCTCGTCGCTCGACTGCAGCGTGCGGCCGCGGATCGCCTGCAGCCCCCAGACGCCGTGCATGTCGCCGAGGATGACGTGGCGATCGACGCGCTCGGAGATCGCGCCGTCGCGCAGTGTCGCCGTCACGTTCCGCCGGACTGCCAGCGACGAGAACGCCGGGATGGCGTCGCGGTAGGCGGCGAACTCGGGCAACGACACGCCGGCGCGGTCGATCGGCGCGTTCGGGCCGCTGACGAGGATCCAGCCGAGGCGATCGGGATCCGCAAGCGGCAGCGGCTTCAGCACCAGCACGTTCGCCATCGCGAAGATCAGCGTGTTGGCGCCGATCGCGAGCGCCAGCGTGACCACCGCGGCCCACGCGTAGGTGGGCTGCGACACGAAGAGCCGCAGCCCCTGGCGGAAGTCTCTCAAGGCGACGCTCATCGGCGGATCTCCTGCGGACGCGAACGGCGTGGGGCGCGGACGGCGTCCGCCGAGGTGCCAGAGCGCGTCGATGGCGCGACGCCAGTAGGCGAACACGGCGCGGCGCCGTCCGGCGCCGACCTCGATGGCGAACAGCTCGTCGAGGTCGCCGAGGACGGAATCGGCGAGGTGTGGCGGCAGCAGCCGCGCGAGCAGGCGGGCCGGCAGGCCTGGCGGAGGGCTCATGTTCCGAGCACCTCGTCGAGCCCCGCGGTCATCTGCGTCAGGGCCTGCACCGACGCGCGCACCGCGTCGAGCCCGCCGGGCGTCACCGCGTAGAGCCGTTTGGCGCGACCGCCGCGTTCAGCCGTCGGCTCGCCCTGCCGGCTGCGCACCAGTCCCTTGCTCTCGAGCCGGTCGAGCGTCTTGTAGACGGCCGCGAGCGACACGTCGCGCCCGGTGCGTTCCTGGATGGCCCGCCACACCGGCACGCCATAGGCATCCTCGCCGGCCTGCAACACGCCCAGCACGACCAGCGACTCGAACTCACCCAGCGCAGATCCCGGCGGCATGCCTAACCTAGACGATGTCGAAGAAATAAAGGTTGCACCCGCGCCTGGTCCCTGGTCCCTTATCCCCGGTCCCAATCTGGCACTTGACACTTAAGTGTGATCACATTCATCATATGGTCATGGCGCGGCCACTGCACGAAGAGCTCAAGCAGTCGAAGCCCTTCGCGGAAATCGAGGAGGAGCTGCACGTGAGCATCGCGCGCACGGCGGCGCTGCTCGAGCGCGCGGTGGCGAAGCAGCTCCGCCCGCACGGGCTCACGCCCACGCAGTAC
Organism: uncultured Acidobacteriota bacterium; assembly: GCA_902826065.1. Taxonomy (GTDB): domain Bacteria; phylum Acidobacteriota; class Vicinamibacteria; order Vicinamibacterales; family UBA2999; genus CADEFD01. Next base: position 28,177 of record CADEDM010000043.1, read on the forward strand.
AACGTGCTGCGCATCCTGCGCGGCGCCGGACCGGCCGGGCTGTGCCGCAACGAACTGGGCGAGCGCCTGGTGACCCCGGTGCCCGACGTCACCCGCCTGCTAGACCGCATGGCGGACCAGAAGCTGATCGCCCGTCAGCGGTCGGATGAAGACCGCCGTCTGGTGCGCACTTACCTGACGCCCAAGGGGCTCGAGCTCGTGAACCTGCTCGACGAGGACATGCGGTCCGGGCATCGCGCGCGGCTGTGCGAGTTCTCTCGCGAGGACATGAAGCGCCTCGTGGACGCCCTGGCCGAACTGCGCGACAAGGCCTGAAGGCCCTGCTGAAACTCTCCGAGCCTTTATCGTATCTAATAAGTGTTGTCACGCTTAACGTCACAACTTCTAATGAACTTCGAGGAGACGAACATGACCACCGCCGCCGCCGTCCGCACCTTTGCCATCGACAAGACCCACTCGGAAGCCACCTTCCAGGTGCGCCACCTCCTCACGAAGGTCCGCGGCCGGTTCACCGACTTCGGCGGCGCCATCGACTTCAACGCCGACGCGCCCACCACATCGACGGTTCGCTTCGAGGTGCAGGCCTCGAGCATCGACACCGGCACGCCCGACCGCGACAAGCACCTGCGCAGCGACGACTTCTTCGCGGTGGAGACGCACCCGACGCTGACGTTCGCGAGCACCGGCATCGCGTCGCGTGGCGGCCACGACTACGACGTCGCGGGCGACCTGACGATCCGCGGCGTCACCAAGCGCATCACGATTCCCGTGACGCTGCTCGGCACCGCCGTCGACCCCTGGGGCAACGAGAAGATCGCGTTCGAAGGTGAAGTGACGATCAACCGGAAGGACTTCGGGTTGAACTGGAACGCCGCGCTCGAGACCGGCGGCTTCCTGGTGGGGGACGAGGTGAAGATCGGCCTGCAGATTCA
>CADEDM010000043.1:29208-30288 GCA_902826065.1 uncultured Acidobacteriota bacterium
TTCACCTGCTTGCCGGCGCTGCCGAAGCGGCCCACCACCGTGCCATCGAGCCGCACCTTGTAGATCGCGGCGTCTTCCATGCCGTCGGTGTCGCCGGCGTGCGACACGTAGAGGTGCTGCGCGGCGCCCTTCGTGATGCACATCGCGATCGGCGAGCCCACTCCGCCGAACTCACGCTTGAACTGGCCCTGCGCATCGAACACCTGGATGCGCTTGTTGCCGGCATCCGCCACGTAGACGTCGCCCGCCTGGTCGATCGCGATCGCTTTCACGCCCTGGAACTCGCCCGGGCCCGCCCCGGTGGCGCCCCAGTGGCGCAGGAACTTGCCGTCCTTGTCGAACACGGCCACACGGTTGGTGGTGCCCATGCCGTCGGCGACGTAGATGTTGCCGGCGCGGTCCCAGGTCACGTCACTCGGGCGATTGAAGCTCGACCCCGGAGTGCCTTCGCCGGGACGGCGGTTCGCCGCCGCGGCTCCGCCACCCCCACCACCGCCACCGGGTCCGCCTCCAGGGCCGCCTTCGCGCGGGCGCACCAGCATCGTCTCGGGCTTGCGGCCCAGCACCAGCGCCACCCGTCCTTCGGTGTCGAACTTCACCACCTGGCTGGCGCCGGCGTCGACGGTCCACACGTTGTCCTGCGGATCGACGCGCAGGCCGATCGCCGCGTTGAAGCCGTAGACGTCCTGGCCCAGCTCACGCACGAACTTCCCGGAGCCGTCGAACTGGAACAGCCGCGAACCGCCGCGATAGAACGTGCGGTTGTCGCCCAGCGTCGCGTAGGGATGTCCCGTGCGCGTGTAGACGTAGATCTGACCCTTCGAATTGGCGCCCACGCCGCCCACTTCGCCGACGAACGTGTCGGCGGGCGTGCGGAGGAAGTCGGTGGCGCTGTCGAAGGCCAGTTCGGGCACGGCGCCCTGAGCAGAGACCAGTGCGCCGCCCAGCAGCGACGCGGCGATGGCCGAGCGAAGACGCCGGGTCATCGGCCGGCTCCCTGCGCGCTCGACGTCGGCGCGCCCTTGAGCAGGATCTTCTGCGACCGCCAGTTGTTGATCTCCGCGGTGTAGATCACGTTCG
>CADEDM010000044.1 GCA_902826065.1 uncultured Acidobacteriota bacterium
CCGCCCTCGTCGGTGCAACGCTGGCGGCGTCGGGCGTGGTGCTGCAGGCGCTGCTCCGCAATCCCCTGGCGACGCCGTTCACGCTGGGCGTGTCGGCCGGCGCGGCCCTCGGAGCGATGCTGGCCATCGCCGCCGGGCTCGACCTCGGCGCGCTGGGCGTGGGGTCGGTGCCGCTCGCCAGCTTCGCCGGCTCGATCGTGGCCACCGCGCTCGTCTACTGGCTCGCCCGCAGCCAACGCCGCGGACTGTCGACCAACGTGCTGCTGCTCGCCGGCGTGACGCTGAACTCGTTCTTCTCGGCGCTGATCCTCTTCGTGCAGTACCTCGCGGACTTCACGCAGGCGTTCCGCACCGTGCGCTGGCTGATGGGCGACCTCGACGTCGGCAGCTACGCGCCGCTCGTCGCGTCGTTGCCGCTCATCGTCCTGTCGCTGGCGGCGTTCGCGGTGCTGGCCCGCTCGCTGAACCTGCTGAGCCTCGGCGCCGACGCCGCTGCCGCTCGTGGCGTCGACGTGGTGCGGGCCGAGCGGCTGGCCTTCCTCAGCGCCTCGCTGGCCACCGGCGCCGCCGTGTCACTGGCCGGGCCGATCGGGTTCATCGGCATCGTCGTGCCGCACCTCGTGCGGCTGCTCGTCGGCGCCGACCATCGAGTGGTGCTGCCGGCGTCGGCGTGCATCGGCGCCGCGTTCCTCATCGGCTGCGACCTCGTCGCCCGGACCGTGCTGGCGCCCCTGGAGTTGCCCGTGGGTATCGTGACGGCGATGATCGGGGGACCATTCTTCCTGTGGCAGCTCGTGAGGCACAGCTGATGTCGAGCGTGGCACGCCGGACCGCGCTGGCCGTCCTCGCCCTCGCCGCGGGCGTCGCGTCGCTCGGCGCCTGGCACGTGCCGGGCCCCACTCAAGGGGGGGAAAGGTTTCCCCAGCGCATCATCTCGCTCGTGCCCGCGCTGACCGAGATGCTGTTCGCCATCGGTGCCGGGTCGCAGGTCGTCGCGGTGAGCTCGTTCGATCGCTACCCGCCCGAGGTCGCCAGCCGTCCCAGGGTGGGCGCGCTGCTCGACCCCGATGTCGAGCGCATCCTGTCACTGACGCCCGACCTCGTCGGCATCTACGGGTCGCAGGTCGATCTCGAGCGGCAACTCGCACGCGCGTCCATCCCCCGCTACAACTACCGGCACGCGGGCCTGCCGGACATCCTGACCACACTGCGCGATCTGGGTCGCGTGACCGGACGGGCGGCGGCGGCGGACGCCGTCGCCGCAGACATCGAGCGGCGGCTCGCCGGCATCCGCCAGCGCACGTCACGCGGGGCGCGCGTGCGCACCCTGCTCGTCTTCGGTCGCGAGCCCGGGGCGCTGCGCCGCATCTACGCGGCGGGCGGCCGCGGGTTCCTGCACGACATGCTGGAGGTCGCCGGCGGCGAGAACGTGTTCGCCGACATCCGTCAGGAGTCGGTGCAGGCCGCCACGGAGACGATCCTCGCGCGAGCGCCGGAGGTGATTCTCGAGTTGCACGAGGGCCCCGAGCTGCAGGCGGACGAGACGCGTGCGCTCGCCGCCGACTGGGGACGCCTGCCGGCCCTTCCGGCGGTGGCTCAGGGTCGCGTCGTCATCGTGAGCGGCGAGGGGCTGGTGGTGCCGGGACCGCGCGTGGCGGCTGCGGTGGAGCGTCTGGCGAAGGCACTGCATCCCGGGCGGATGACGCCGTGAAGGTCCTGCTGTCGTGGTCGTCGGGGAAGGACGCCGCGTGGTCGCTGCACCGGCTGCAGCGCCAGCACCCCGGGGCCGTCGCTGGCCTCCTCACGACGATGAACACCGCGTTCGATCGTGTCGCGATGCACGGGGTCCGGCGTGCCGTGGTCGACGCGCAGGCCGCGGCCGCCGGGCTGCCATTGCACGTCGTGCCGTTGCCGTGGCCGTGCAGCAACGCCGAGTACGAACGCCTGATGGCCGCTGCGGTCGCCGGGTTCGTGCGCGACGGCTTCACGCACGTGGCGTTCGGCGATCTCTTCCTGGACGACGTCCGCCAGTACCGCATCGACCGGCTCGCCGGCACGGGGCTCACGCCGCTGTTCCCGTTGTGGCGGACGACGGACACCCGGGCGCTCGCCGACGAGATGATCGCGGGCGGACTTCGCGCTCACCTGGCCACGGTCGATCCGCGAGTGCTCGATGCGTCGTTCGCAGGACGCGCCTTCGACGCGGCGCTGCTGGCCGACCTGCCGCCGGGCGTCGACCCGTGCGGTGAACGCGGCGAGTTCCATACCTGTGTCGCCGACGGCCCGATGCTTTCGCATCCGATCGCGCTCGACGTCGGCGAGGTGGTCACGCGCGACGGCTTCGTATTCGCGGACCTGGTGCCGACACCGGCGCGCGCCGCCGCGACGCCCCCGCGATGAACGCCTACCCGTCGCGCATCGTCTGCCTGACCGAGGAGACCACCGAGACGCTCTACCTGCTGGGCGAGGGCGACCGCGTGGTCGGCATCTCGGGCTACACGGTGCGCCCGCCCGAGGCGCGGAAGAAACCGAAGGTCTCGTCGTTCCTCCACGCCCGCTACGAGACCATCGAGGGACTGCGTCCCGACCTGGTCCTGGCGTTCTCGGACCTGCAGGCCGACATCACGACGGAGCTCGTGAAGCGCGGCTATCCGGTATTCACGTTCAACCAGCGCAGCGTCGACGAGATCCTGCAGATGGTACGGATGCTGGGCGGGATCGTCGGCGTGCCCGACAAGGCGACGGCACTCGCCAACGACTTCGCGCGCGGACTCGAGGCCATCCGCGCATCGGCGGCCCGATTCCCCGCTCGACCGCGTGTCTACTTCGAGGAGTGGCCCGACCCGTTCATCAGCGGCATCCGCTGGGTCGAGGAACTGATCGACATCGCCGGCGGGCAGCCCATCTTCCCCGAGCTGCGCGACGCCGGACTCGGCAAGGACCGCATCGTCAGCGCCGAACGCGTGCTCGCCGCCGCGCCCGAGGTCTACATCGGCTCGTGGTGCGGCAAGCCGGTCAAGAAGGACAAGGTGCGGCAGCGCACCGGCTGGGAGGCCGTGCCGTTCCTGGTGCACGACCGCCTCTACGAAGTGAAGTCGACCTACATCCTGCAGCCCGGCCCGGCGGCACTGACCGAGGGCGTGCGGCAACTGCACGCGGTGCTGTGCCGGGCGATGGGCGTGGACGTGCCCGACGGACTCAGGCCGGCCGAGAAGTGGGACGACGGCGCGATGGCGCGGTAGGCGCCGGCGGCTCGACCGGCTCCACGACCACCATCGCGAAGCGCACCGGCGCGGCGCCCGCGGCCGCATAGCGGTGCGGCCGATCGGCGCGGAAGACGACGCACTCGCCGGCACCGGCCTCGGTGCGGACGCCGTCGACGGTGACGGCCACACGTCCCTCGAGCACGTGGATGAACTCGCGCGTACCGGCCGGATGGGCCACCGCGTCGTAGCCGTCGCGGCCCCCGATGGACCACGTCCAGAGCTCGACCGGCATCGGCGTCTCGACGCCGGCGACGAGGCCGGCGCGGCTGGCGCGCGCGCGGCCGCGCCACAGCCACACGATGTCGTCCGCCGTCACCCGCTTCACGGCCGGCTCGTCGTCGACCTCGACCAGCCGCGGCAGCGCCACACCCAGGGCGTTGGCCAGCTTGCAGAGCGTGGCGATCGACGGGTTGGTCTGCGCCTGCTCGACCTGCACCAGCATCCCCTTGCTGAGACCAGCGCGCGCCGCCAGCTCCGCCTGGCTCCAACCGCGTTTCGATCGCCACTCCCTGAGGTTTTTCGCCAGCGCGGCCTCGATGCGGCGGGGGTCGTTCATGCGGTCAGTATAGTGAACTCGTCGTTCACTTTGATATAGTGACCGGATGTCGCTCGACCGCGTGACCGTGGACGCCGCCGTGGCCGCGCTGCGACCCGAGTTCGTCGTCCTGGCCGTTGCGGTGGACGGGCTCCAGAATGGCGCGGGCGACAGCGCCTCAGAGGCGCTGCTGGCGGACGCCGACGCCTTCGCCCGCGCCCAGGCAGACACCCCGCCGGCGCACATCGTCGCGTGGCACGAGGCCTACCGCGCCTTCGGCGCCAGGCCCCAGCGTACCGCGCCGTCCGTCGATGCGTTGTGGAAGCGGGCGCGCGGCGGGGGCCTGCCGCGCGTCAACTGGCTGGTCGACGTCTACAACGCGGTGAGCGTCCGCCACCTGCTGCCGGTGGGCGGCGAGGACCTCGCCCAGTTCGCCGGCGCCATCCGGCTGGTGCGGGCCACCGGCGCCGAGCGTTTCGACACGATGAAGGACGGGCAGCCGGCGAACGACCCGCCCGAGCCAGGCGAGGTCGTGTGGGCCGACGACGCCGGCGTGACCTGCCGTCGCTGGAACTGGCGCCAGGGCACGCGGACGCGGCTCACGGACGCGTCGACGTCGGCGCTGTTCCTGCTCGAGCGCCTGGCCCCGATGCCCCTCGACGCACTCGACGCCGCGGGCCACGCGCTGGTGGACGCGATTCTCGCCCGGACGCCGTCGGCCCGCATCGAGCGGCGGCGCTTGGGCCCGGGGGCGTCGTGATATCGCTCTTCGCGCTGCTCGCTGCAGCCGTCTACGGCGCGGCCGACTTCGTAGGCGGCATGGTCGCGAAGCGCGCTTCGACGCTCGCCGCGGTGGTCGCGACGCAGGGCGCCGGCCTGGTGCTGCTGCTGCTCGCGACGCCGCTCATGCTCGGCGCCGTCGTAACCGCCAACGACGTGCTGTTCGGCTCGCTGGCCGGCCTCACCGGCAGCGTCGGCGTGGCGCTGCTCTATCGCGGCCTCGCCATGGGCCCGATGAGCGTCGTGGCGCCGATCACGGCGGTGTGCGCGGTGGTGATTCCGCTGATCGCCGGGCTGCTCTTCGGCGAGCGGCTGACGCCACTGGCGGCACTCGGCGTCGCTGTCGCGATTGCGTCGGTCGTGCTCCTGGGACAGGACACCGCGCCGGGGCCGGCCAACGAACCGCCGCGCAGCGCCGCACAGGTCGCCCAGGCGGTGCGCATCGCGCTGGCGTCGGGTGTGGCCATCGGCGGGTTCTTCGTGTGCCTGGGGCAGACGGCGTCGCCGGCCGGCCTGTGGCCGCTGGCCATCTCGCGCACGGTGTCGGTGACCGTGTTCATGGCCGTGGCGCTTGCGACACGCCAGGCCTGGCAGGTACCGGCGGCGGCGATTCCTTCTGCAATCGCGTGCGGGGCGATGGACATGATCGCCAACGGGCTGTACCTCGTGGCGGTACGCCAGGGCCAGTTGAGCCTGGTGGCCACGCTGGCGTCGCTCTATCCGGCGAGCACGGTGCTGCTGGCGCGGGTGGTGCTGGGCGAGCGGCTGGGCCGTCTGCAGCAGGTGGGCGTGGCTGCGGCGGTCGCAGCCATCGTGCTGATCGTGTCGAACAGCTGACGCCGTACCAGGCGTGCTACTTCGGCGGGGTCGGCGCCGGCACGTTCTTGCCGGCTTCGACCAGCTTCTTGTAGGCGGCCAGCTCGCGGTCGTATTCCCACTGCGAGATCTTCTTCGCGCCGTACATCGCGACCCCGGTGACCATCCCCAGGAAGTCGACCCGCGGCGAGCGGAACGCCTGCGGCAGGTTGTGCATGATCATGTCGCGGTGACTGGGCGCGCTGCCGGGCACCGGCCCCCACAGCAGTTCCTCGGGCTGGAAGAATCGCAGCGCCGGCGCGTTCCCGTAGACGTCGACGAAGAACTCGAGCTTCAGCGGCGAGACGCCTTCGCGGCGCGACTCCGACTCGACCGCGAGGCGGCGCTGGATGCGCGACAGCGAGATGCCCATGGCGTTGGCGTCGAGGCTCGACGGCGCCGGTGAGGACGGCGCGTCCTGCGCCGCGGCCGACAGGGGCGCCAGCACGAGCGTGAGCGCGGCAGCAGCGAGGAAGCGGCTCATGGCTGGGTTAGACGCCGTCGCGGCGCCACTGGCTTGATGCTATCAGGGATCGACGGGCGCACGTCGCGCGGTAGACTGGCCGTCGGGTCGTCAACGCTCCGGGAGGCCGTCATGTCCACTCGCCTGCTCGCCGCGCTCGTCGTCGTCGCCACCGCCGCGCCCGTGCTCGCCCATCACGGCTGGGCCGGCTACAAGACCGAGGAATTCGAGATCGAAGGCACCGTCGAATCCGACGTCGTCTCGAACGGCGCGCATTCCTCGATGAAGATCAAGAACGGCGCCCAGGTGTGGGACATCACGCTCGCCCCGCCCGCCGCCACCGCGCGCGCCGGGCTGAAGAGCGGCATCATCCCGGTCGGCGCCACCGTGAAGATCCACGGCCACCGTCACGTCGATCCGAAGCGCTTCGAGGTGAAGACCGAGCGCGTGACGTGGAACGGCCGGACGTTCAACGTCTATCCCGACCGGACGTAGACAGCCCCGCGCCGCTAGAGTCGGCGCAGCAGCACCTGCTCCACCGCGTGGGTCGGGCCCTTGCGCAGGATGAGGTGCGCGCGCATGCGCGTCGGGGCGATGTTCTCGCGCAGGTTGACCTCGTTGATCGAGGCCCAGATGTTGGCCGCGGTCTGGCGGGCCTCGGCCTCGTCGAGCGATCCGTAGCGGTGGAAGTACGACTGCGGATCCTGGAACACCGTGTCGCGCAGGCGCAGGAAGCGCTCGACGTACCAGCGGCGGATGTCCTCCTCCGCCGCGTCGACGTAGATCGTGAAGTCGAAGAAGTCCGACGCGAACACCTGGGAGTCGGCGCGTTCGTGCGGCGCCTGCAGGACGTTCAGGCCCTCGACGATGGCGATGTCCGGCTGCCGCACGGTCTGTCCGGCGTCGGGCACGATGTCGTAGCGCTGATGCGAGTAGATCGGCGCCTGCGCCTCGGCGGCGCCGCCCTTGACGTCGGCGAGGAAGCGCACGAGGCGGGCGCGGTCGTAGCTCTCCGGAAAGCCCTTGCGATTCATGATGCCGCGCGCGGTCAGCACGGCGTTCGGAAACAGGAACCCGTCGGTGGTGACGAGGTCGACGGAGGGATGACCGGGCCACCGTGACAGCAGCGCCCGCAGGATGCGCGCCGTGGTGCTCTTCCCCACCGCCACGCTGCCGGCCAGCCCGATGATGAACGGCACCTTGGCCGTGTGCTTGCCGAGAAACGTCTGCGACGCGTGGTGCAGCTCCTGCGTCGCCCGCACGTACAGGCTGAGGAGGCGCGACAGCGGCAGGTAGATCTGCTCGACCTCGGCGATCGAGACGGCGTCGTTCAGGCCGCGCAGCTCCGCGAGGTCGGTCTCGGCCAGCGTCAGCGGCGTGCTGTCGCGCAGCTTCGCCCAGGCGGCGCGGTCGAAGGCGAGATACCGGGCAGGGGCGGTCTGGATCTCGGGCACGCGGGCCGAGCTTACAACAGTCCCAGCTGCAGCTTCGCCGCCTCGGTCATGAGGTCCATCGACCACGGCGGCTCGAACACGATCTCCACCCGGGCGCCGGCCACGCCCTCGACCCGCTTGGCCGCGTCGCGCACTTCGCCGGGCAGCGTCTGCGCCGCCGGGCACGCCGGCGCGGTCAGGGTCATGCGGATGCCCACCTGGCGGTCGGCGTCGACGAATACGTCGTAGACCAGGCCGAGGTCGTAGATGTTGACCGGGATCTCGGGGTCGAAGACGGTGCGCAGCGCGTCGATCACCTGCGGCCGCAGCGCCGCCATCTGCGCGTCGTCCGGGGTGATCTCCAGAGGCGCGCCGAACTCGTCGGGCACGGTGCTGGCCTGGCCGGGATGACTCGGAATCACTGACAGCATCATGGTCACAGCGTCCGTGCGATGTCTACTCGGTGCTCACCGGCGCGTCGTCGCCGTCGAGCGCCGCTTTCGCCGTATGCCACGCCAGGCTGGCGCACTTCACGCGCGTCGGGAACTCGCGCACGCCGGCCAGCACCGACAGCTTGCCCAGGTCGGGCACGGGCGACTCGAGCGGCGAGGTGACCATGGCCTGGAACTCGGCGAAGCGCTTGCGGGCCTCGTCGACGGTGAGCCCCTTCAGCGCCTCGGTCATCAACGACGCCGAGGCCTTGGCAATCGCGCAGCCCTGGCCCTCGAAGGCGGCATCGCGCACGACGCCGTCCTCGACCTTCAGATACACGGTGACACGATCGCCGCACAGCGGGTTGAACCCCTCGTGCCGCCGCCCGCCCTCGATCACGCGGAAGTTCCGCGGCCGGCGGTTGTGGTCGAGGATGACCTCGCGATAGAGGTCCTGCAGGCCGTCGTTCACGCGAACATCCTCCGCACGTCGTGCAGCGCGGCGACCAGCTGGTCGACGTCCTCGCGGGTGTTGTACATGGCCAGCGACGCGCGGGCCGTGGCCGGAATGCCGAATCGCGCCATCACCGGCTGCGCGCAATGGTGGCCGGTGCGGATGGCGACGCCGGCGCGATCGACGACCGTGCCGATGTCGTGCGGGTGGATGTCGCCCATCACGAACGACAGGATGCTGGCCTTGTCAGGCGCGGTGCCGACCAGACGCACGCCCGGCACCTCGCTCACCGCGGCGGTGGCGTAGGCGAGCAGCTCGCGCTCGTGCGCCGTGATGCGGTCGAAGCCGATGCGGCGGATGAACTTCACCGCGGCGCCGAGGCCGGCGGCGCCTTCGATGTGCGGGGTGCCGGCCTCGAACTTGTGCGGCAGGCTGTTCCAGGTGCTCCGCTCGAACGTGACCGAGGCAATCATGTCGCCACCGCCCTGATACGGCGGCATGGCGTCGAGCAGCGCCTCGCGGCCGTAGAGCACGCCGATGCCCGTCGGACCGTAGAGTTTGTGCCCGGTGGCGACGTAGAAGTCGACGCCCAGCGCACGCACGTCGACCGGCAGGTGATACGCGGCCTGCGCGCCGTCCACGAGCACCACGGCGCCGGCCGCATGCGCGGCGCGCACGACCTCGGCGACCGGGTTGATGGTGCCGAGCGCGTTCGAGAGCTGCGACACCGCGACGATCTTCGTCCGTGCCGTCAGCAGGCGGGCGAACGCCTCCATGTCGAGCGCACCGCGGTCGTCGATCGGGATGACCTTCAGCGCCGCGCCGGTGCGCTGGCAGGCGAGCTGCCACGGCACGATGTTCGAGTGGTGCTCCATCGCCGAGATGAGCACCTCGTCGCCGGCCGTCAGGTTCGCGCCGCCCCAGCTGGCCGCCACGAGGTTGATGCCCTCGGTGGCGTTGCGCGTGAAGATGATCTCCTTCGCGCTGGCGGCGTTGAAGAAGTCCGCGACCGTGGCCCGGGCCCCCTCGAACACCTCGGTGGCGCGCTCCGACAGCAGGTGGACGCCGCGATGCACGTTGGCGTTCTGGGTCGTGTAGTAGGTGGCGATGGCGTCGAGCACCTCGCGCGGCTTCTGCGTGGTGGCGGCGTTGTCCAGATACGCCAGCCGGCGCCCGTGCGCCTCGATGGCCAGGATCGGGAACTCGTCGCGCAACGAGGCGACGGCGGCAGCGGACTCGACGGCGGAGGCCTTGGCGGACACGGAACCCTTCCTCACTCCGCGAGGTAGCGGTTGATGCGGCTGAACAGGCGATGCTCGAGCGCGATGCGCAACTCGGGCACCGAGATCTCGCCCAGCACTTCGTTGGCGAAGGCGTGCAACAGCATGTCGCGCGCCTGGGCCGGGCTCAGCCCGCGGGCCTGCAGATAGAACAGCGCCTCGTCGTCGAGCTGCCCGACGGCGGCGCCGTGCGTGCACTTCACGTCGTCGGCGAAGATCTCGAGCTGCGGGTTCGAGTTGATGGTGGCGTCGTTCGAGAGCAGCAGCGCGCGATTGGTCTGCTTCGCGTCGGTCTTCTGGGCGTCGGGACGGACCAGGATGCGGCCGTTGAACACGGCCCGGCCCTTGCCGGCCAGGATGCCCTTGTAGAGTTCGTGGCTGGTGCAATGCGCCACGGCGTGGTCGATCGACGTGTGGTTGTCGACCAGCTCGTCGCCATCGGCCAGGTAAACGCCGTCGATCGAGGCATGCGCGCCTTCGCCGTCGAGCACGGCGGCGAGGTCGTTCCGCACCAGCCGGCCGCCCAGCGACACCGCGCGCGAGTGGAGAATCGCGCCCGCCTCGCAGTAGGCGTGGAGGTGGTGGGTGTGGAAGGCCTGTTCGGTCTCGCGCTGGTCGGTGACGAGCTCGAGCACCGCGCCGTGCCCCAGGCGCACCTGCGTCACCACGTTGGTGAGGTACGGCTGGCCGCCGCCGCCCACGAACGACAGCACCACGGTGGCCTGGCTCTGGCCGCCGGCCTCGATCACGATGCGCGGGTGCGCCATGACCGCCTTGTCTTCCGGCAGCGTCACCACGACGACCTGCAGCGGGCTCGTGAGCACCGCACCCTCGGGGACGACGATGTGGATGCCGTCTTCGAGGAAGGCGGCGTTCAGCATCGCGAACGGCAGACCGTCGGTGTCGAGCTGGCTGGCGATGTCACGGGCGTTGGAGCCGTCGGTGTCGAAGGCGTTGGCCAGGCCGTCGACGACGACGCCGAGCGGCAGCGATCCATAGGCCGACAGGGTCTCGTCGAAGCAGCCGTTCACCACCACTGCGGTCGCGGCGCTGTCCTTGATCTCGTTGGCGGCGGCGATGGCGGCGGCGCCTTCGGCCTCGGGCGAGGCCAGGTCGAACGCGGTGCCGGCGATCGGCGCCACGCTCGTGAAGCGATACGACTCGTTGCGCGTGGTCGGGAAGCCGATGGTCTCGAAGGCCTCGAGCGCCCGGGCCCGGTGATCGGCCAGCCACGCCGGCGCGCGCGTGCCCAGGCCGCGCTGTCCGTCGCGAATCCAGTCGATGGTCTGCGTCGCGCTCATCACCGGCGCGCTCCCGCTCCGGCCGATTCGATCCAGCCGTAGCCCTTGTCCTCGAGTTCGAGCGCCAGTTCGCGTCCGCCCGAGCGCACGATGCGGCCCTCGCTGAGCACGTGCACGTGGTCGGGCACGATGTACTCCAGCAGGCGCTGGTAATGGGTGACGACGACGAAGGCCCGCTCGGGGCTGCGCAGTGCGTTCACGCCCTCGGAGACCACGCGCAGGGCGTCGATGTCGAGGCCGGAGTCGGTCTCGTCGAGCACCGCCAGGCGCGGCTGCAGCACCGCCATGTGGAAGATCTCGTTGCGCTTCTTCTCGCCGCCCGAGAAGCCCTCGTTCACGGAGCGCTGCAGCATGCTGTCGTCCATCTGCAGGCGCTTGGCCTCGCCCTTCACCAGGGTCATGAAGTCGATGGCGTCGAGCTCCTCGAGCCCCTGCTCCTTCCGGGTCGCGTTCAGCGCCGCCTTCAGGAAGTAGGCGTTGTTCACGCCGGGGATCTCGACCGGGTACTGGAACGCCATGAACACGCCCTTGCGCGCGCGCTCGTCGGCCGCCAGTTCCAGCAGATCCTGGCCGTCGTAGGTGATGGTGCCGCCGGTGACCTCGTAGCCGGGATGCCCCGCCAGCACGCGCGCCAGGGTGCTCTTGCCGGAGCCGTTGGGCCCCATGATGGCGTGCACCTCGCCGGCGTTCACCGTCAGGTCGATCCCGTGGAGGATCTCCTTCTCCTCCACCTTCGCCGTCAGTCCCTTGATCTCAAGCATCGCCATCGTCCTAACCCACCGATCCTTCGAGTGACACACTGAGCAGCTTCTGGGCCTCGACCGCGAACTCCATCGGCAGCTCGCGGAACACTTCCTTGCAGAAGCCGCTCACGATCATGTTGATCGCGTCTTCCATCGCGATGCCGCGGGACGCGCAATAGAACATCTGGTCTTCGCCGATCTTGGAGGTCGACGCTTCGTGCTCGACCTTGGCCGAGGTGTTCTTGATCTCGAGATACGGGAAGGTGTGCGCGCCGCACTTGTCGCCGATGAGCAGCGAGTCGCACTGCGAGTAGTTGCGGGCATTGGCCGCGCCCTTGGCCACCTTGACCGCGCCACGATAGGTGTTCTGGCCGAGCCCGGCCGAGATGCCCTTCGAGACGATGGTGCTGCGGGTGTTCTTCCCGAGGTGGATCATCTTGGTGCCGGTGTCGGCCTGCTGCCGGTTGTTGGTCACCGCCACCGAGTAGAACTCGCCCACCGAGTCGTCGCCCTGCAGGATGCAGCTCGGGTACTTCCAGGTGACGGCCGATCCCGTCTCCACCTGGGTCCACGTGATCTTCGAGCGGGCGCCGCGGCAGGTGCCGCGCTTGGTCACGAAGTTGTAGATGCCGCCCTTGCCGTCCTTGTCGCCGGGGTACCAGTTCTGGACGGTCGAGTACTTGATCGTGGCGCCTTCGAGCGCCACCAGCTCGACCACCGCCGCGTGCAGCTGGTTCTCATCGCGCATCGGCGCCGTGCAGCCTTCGAGGTAGCTGACGTAGGCGCCTTCCTCGGCGACGATCAGCGTGCGCTCGAACTGCCCGGTGCCCTTGGCGTTGATGCGGAAGTAGGTGGACAGCTCCATCGGGCAGCGGACGCCCTTCGGCACGAACACGAAGCTGCCGTCGCTGAACACTGCCGCGTTGAGCGCGGCGAAGAAGTTGTCGGTGTGCGGCACGACCGAGCCGAGGTACTGGCGCACCAGCTCGGGATGCTCCCGCACCGCCTCGGAGAACGAGCAGAAGATGATGCCGGCCTTGGCCAGCTTGTCGCGGAACGTCGTGGCGACGGACACCGAGTCGAACACCGCGTCGACCGCCACGTTGGCCAGCAGCTTCTGCTCCTCGAGCGGAATGCCGAGCTTCTCGAACGTGCGCCGGATCTCGGGGTCGACGTCGTCGAGCGAGTTGAGCTTCGGCTTCTCTTTCGGCGCCGCGTAGTAGCTGATGTCCTGGTAGTCGATGGCGTTGTAGGTGACGTTCTGCCACGTCGGCTCGGTCATCTTCTGCCACGCGCGGAACGCCTTCAGCCGCCACTCCAGCAGCCACCCGGGCTCGCCCTTCTTGGTCGAGATGAGCCGCACGACGTCTTCATCGAGCCCCTTCGGGACGATCTCCTGCTCGACGTCGGTGACGAACCCATACTTGTAGTCCTGGGCTGCCAGATCCTCGAATACCTTGGTCGTTGCCGTTTCCATGACGCTGTTTTCCTGGTCCCTGGTTCCTGATTCCGCCTGGCGAGGAGTGGTCAGACCCCGAACGACGTCCCGCAGCCGCACGCGCTCTTCGCGTTCGGATTGCGCACCGTGAAGTTCGTGGCCATCAGGTTGTGCTCGTCGAAGTCGAGCACCGTGCCTTCGAGCAGCGGCAGGCTGCGTGGGTCGACGTAGACGTGCACCCCGCCCGGCCCGTCGAACACCGAGTCGGTCGGCCGGGCCCCCGCCTCGAAGCGAAACACGTAGCTGTGGCCCGAACAGCCGCCGGCCTTGACGGCCAGCCGCAACCCGCCCGACGCCAGCCCCTGCTTCGCCATCTGCCGCGCGATGACACGCGCCGCGCTGTCCGTGACTTCGATCATCGTCATCGTCCTGGCCGCTGGCCGCTGGCCGCCAGCCGCTGTTCGGGATGCTTCGCTTCCCAGTCCTCCGCCGCGGCCCGCGCCGCGTCGGCCGCCAGCGCCGCCATCGCCCGCTTGTCGTCGGGCAGGTCGAGCGCCTCGGCGATCGCGTCGCCGCTCAGCGCCCGGGCCTCACCCGTCGTCGCACCAACGAGCGCATCGGCGACGAAGCTCGCACTTGCCAGCGCGGCGCTGCACCCGAACACGCGGAACCGCGCGTCGTCGATCACCGCGCCGCCGGCCGCCACGTGCAGCTGCACCTGGGTCCAGGCCCCCGACGCGAGCGACCCGCGGTCGCCCGTGCCCACGCCCGGTGCGCCGTCGGGCCAGCTGCCGGCCCGGCGCGGTTCGCGGCAGCGCGCCCGCACCGCCTCCGAGTAGGTCGCGCCCATCAGGCGCGCCCTCCCACGCTCACCGGCGCCATCGCCCGCAGGCGCGTCACCCGCTCGGCCAGCAGAGTCACCGCGCGATCGATGTCGGCCGCCGTCGTGCCACGGCCCAGGCCGAAGCGCACGGCGCCCCAGCGGTCCACGACGTCGACGCCCAGCGCCGTCATGACGTGCGACGGCTCGCGGCTGCCCGACGCGCACGCCGACCCCGACGACACGGCGATCTCGTCGGCGAGGCTGGTCATCAGCGCTTCGCCGTCGACGCCCGCGAAGCGAACGTGCAGGTTGTGCGGCAGGCGATGCAGCAGCGAGCCGCTGACCGCCACGCCGTCGAGTGCCGCCGTCAGCCCGGCCAGCAAGCGGTCGCGCAGCGCCGCGACGCGCGGCATCTCGGCGGCCAGGCTCTCGCGCGCCATCGCCGCCGCTGCGCCGAAGCCGACGACACCAGGCACGTTCACGGTACCGGCGCGCAGTCCCTGTTCCTGGCCGCCACCGACCGTCTGCGGTTCGAGCGTCACGCGCGGCGAACGCCGCACGTAGAGCGCGCCGACGCCCTTCGGGCCGTACATCTTGTGCGCGCTGAACGACGCCAGGTCCACGCCGAGTGCCTCGACGTCGAACGGAACGTGTCCCGCCGCCTGCACCGCATCGGTATGCAGCCACACGCCGCGGGCGCGGCAGGCCTTCGCCAGCTCGGCGATCGGGTGCAGCACGCCGATCTCGTTGTTCGCGGTCATCACCGACGCCACGACCGTGTCGGGCGCGAGCGCCGCGGCGAAGCGATCGACGTCGACGCGGCCGTCGCCATCGACCGGCACGGTCGTGACGCTGCAGCCCTCGCGCGACAGCCGCAGGCAGGTGTCGAGCACGGCCTTGTGCTCGGTGGCCACGGTGACGAGATGCGCGCCACGGTCGCGCCGTGCCGCCACGGCGCCGCGCAGCGCCAGCGTGATGGCCTCGGTGGCGCCGCTCGTGAAGACGATCTCCTTCGCGCGCGCGCCGATGAGCCGCGCCACCTGATGGCGGGCAGTCTCGACGGCGTCGTCGGCGTGCCACCCGAACGCGTGCTGACGGCTGGCCGCGTTGCCGAAGTGCCCGGTGAAGTACGGCAGCATGGCGTCGACCACGCGCGGGTCGACGGGCGTGGTGGCCTGGTGATCGAGGTAGAGCGGCGTGGATGCCATCGCGCTACTCCGGGGGGCCGGCGCGGCCGACGTCGGCGGCGCGCATGAACATCGCCACCGGCACGGCGGCGGCCGCGGCCGCAGGCGCCGGTTCGGCCAGCTCCGCGAGGCTGACCGTGGCGAGGACGTCGACGATCCGCGCCTTGATCTTCCAGAGCGGGTCGCGAATGCCGCAGTGGTCGAACTGCTCGCAGGCGTGGTCGTCAGGGGAGCACGCGGTGACGGCGACCGGGCCGTCGATGGCCTGGATGACGTCGGCCACGGACAGCCGGTGTGGGTCGGCAGCCAGCCGATAGCCGCCGCGGGTCCCCTGCACCGACACGAGCAAGCGCGCCCGGACCAGCCGCTGCAGTACCTTGGCCAGCAGCTCCGCCGGGATGGCATACGCCTCGGCGATTTCGCGGGCGCTGACCGACGCGTCCTTCTCGCCGGCGGCCAGATGGCGCATGGCGATCAACGCGTAGTCGGCCTTCTTGGAGAGCCTGAGCATGATTTCAGCAGCGGCTAGGGACTAGCGGCTAACGGCTAGATCCGAGGGGTCGGAGGAAATCCGACCGAGCCAGTCCTATATTAGTCCCCAGAAGTCCGACTGGGCAAGTCGGCATTCTCGTCGAGCGGCTATCGGCCAGAAATGGACGGGCGTACGGAGGCACGGGGGGCGAGCCACCGGCCGACGGCGAAACGGCAAGGCGGGCGGTGACCCGCAGACCTAGCCCCTAGCCCCTAGCCCCCAGCCCCTAGTACTTCGGCTGGCTCGGGTCGACCTGCTCGACCCAGGCGATGATCCCGCCCGTCAGGTTGCGGACGTTCGTGAAGCCCTGCTGGCGCAGGAACGTCGCCGCCTTGGCCGAACGCACGCCGCCCTTGCACTGGGCCACGATCTCGACGTTCGGATCGAGCTCGCGGAAGCGCTGCGGCAGCTCGCCCAGCGGGATCAGCACCGAGCCCTCGATGCGGTTGATCTGGTACTCCGTGGGCTCGCGCACGTCGAGGATGAAGGGGCGGGTGCCGGCGTCGATGCGGGCCTTGAGCTCGAGCACGCTGATGTCGTTCATGGCGTCCGCGGAGGCGGCGGCCGGCGCCTGCGAGGGCGCGACGCCGCAGAACTGCTCGTAGTCGATGAGCGCGGTGACCGTCGGGTGCGTGCCGCAGACCGGGCAGTCCGGATCCTTCCGCAGCGTCAGCTCACGGAAGCGCATCCGCATCGCGTCGTAGATCAGGAAGCGTCCGGCCAGTGTCTGGCCCACGCCGAGGATCAGTTTCACCGTCTCCGTCGCCTGGATGGTGCCGATGAGTCCCGGCAGGATGCCCAGCACACCGGCCTCGGCGCAGCTCGGCACCAGCCCGGGCGGCGGCGGCTCGGGATACAGGCAGCGGTAGCACGGGCCGTCCTTCGTGCCGAACACCGACGCCTGCCCTTCGAAACGGAAGATGCTGCCGTAGGCGTTGGGGATGCCGAGCAGCACGCACGCGTCGTTCACGAGGTAGCGGGTCGGGAAGTTGTCGGTGCCATCGACCACGACGTCGTAACCGCGGAAGAGATCGAGCGCGTTGGCGGAACTCAGCGCGACGTCGTGCGCCACGACGTTCACATGCGGGTTCAGTTCCTTCAGGGTGTCCGTCGCCGACGCCAGCTTCGACCGGCCCACGTCGGACGTGCCGTGCAGGATCTGGCGCTGCAGGTTGCTGACGTCGACCGTATCGAAGTCGACGATGCCGATCGTGCCGACACCGGCCGCGGCCAGATACATCGCCACCGGTGAGCCCAGCCCGCCGGCGCCGATGCACAGCACCTTCGCGGCCTTGAGCTTCTGCTGCCCTTCCATGCCCACTTCCGAGAGGATCAAGTGACGGCTGTAGCGCCGCACCTCATCGGGACCCAGGGCGGGCAGCGCCGTGGCCACCGCGCCGGTGCCGCCGGCCACCGACGGAATGATGCTCACCGTCTGGCCGTCCTTCACCGGCGTCTGCTCCTTCTGCAGATAGCGGATGTCGTCGTCGCCGACGTAGATGTTGACGAAGCTGCGCAGGCGGCCGTCGGCGGCGTAGAGGTGCTGCTTCAGCCCTGCGTACCTGGTCGTCAGGTCGGTGAGCACTTCGCCCACCGTGGCGCCGTCGGCCTGCACCACGTCCAGCTTCTCGGTGAAGGGGCGCAGTGGCGTCGGGATGTGGATGGAAACGGGCATGTCGGTCCTCGTGCGGAAACCGCGATTATCGCTCAGTCGTGTCGGCGCTCTCGGCCACGGGCCGTTCGTCGAACGCCGACCGGTCGGGGCGCAGCATCCACGCCCGCAGCGCCACCGGCGCGCCCTCGACCACCGAGACGATGGGGTAGACGAAGGTGGGCCACGCGTGGTCGAGGTCGTACTGCGACGGCACCGCCGGATGATCCGGATGCGAGTGGTAGAACCCGAGGAGGGCCAGGCCGGCGGTGCTGGCCTGCCGCTCCGACGCCAGGTAGTCCTTGTCGTCGATGCGGAAGCGGCGGCGGGGGCCCTCGGTGGTCACGTTGGGCAGGGGATGCGTGGCGATCACGCGGTCGCCGTCGCCCAGCAGCGCGCCACAGCACTCGTGCGGGTAGGTCTCGCGTCCGTGCCGCTCGATGGCCGAGCGCACGCCGGGGCCGAAAGCGAGTGCGGTCGTCACCGCCCGTCTCCGCGGACGGTGGCGGCCGCCGCCAGCGGCTGCGGACGGCCCTCGTCCCAGAAGTGCTCGGACAGATAGCGATCCCCGGCATCGCACAGGATGCAGACCATCACCACGTGGTCGCGCGTCTTCCGGGCATCGGCCGCATACTTCACGGCCGCGGCCAGGTTCGCCCCGCTCGAGACGCCGACGAGCAGCCCCTCTTCGCGGG
Source organism: uncultured Acidobacteriota bacterium (assembly GCA_902826065.1). Taxonomy (GTDB): domain Bacteria; phylum Acidobacteriota; class Vicinamibacteria; order Vicinamibacterales; family UBA2999; genus CADEFD01. The sequence goes on from CADEDM010000044.1 coordinate 17,868, forward strand.
CCAGGCGGCGCGTCATCTCGTGGGCGTCCTCGGTCGACACTTCCGCCGCGTGGTCGGCCAGCGACGGATCGTAGATGCCCGGCACGATCGCGGAGGCCATGTGTTTCAGGCCTTCGAGGCCGTGCAACGGCGACTCGGGTTGCACCGAGATCAGGGTGACGTCGGGCACGTTCGCGCGCAGGAACCGGCCCGTGCCCATGAACGTGCCGCTCGTGCCCAGCGCGGCGACGAAATGCGTCAGGCGGCCATGCGTCTCGCCGAGGATCTCGGGCCCGGTGGTCTCGAAGTGCGCGCGCCAGTTGAAGTCGTTGTTGTACTGGTCGGGATAGAAGTAGTCGTGCGGCGACGCCGCGTAGCGCTTGCGCGCTTCGACGATCGCGCCGTCCGATCCGTCCATCGGATTCGTGAACACGAGCTCGGCGCCGTAGGCCGTGAGAATGCGCTTCCGTTCGGGGCTGGCGCTCGATGGCAGACAGAGCGTCACCGGGAAGCCGAGCGCGGCGCCCAGCATGGCGTAGGCGATGCCGGTGTTGCCGGACGTGGCGTCGAGCAGACGCTTGCCGGGCCCCAACGCGCCCGAGCGCAGGCCCTCGAGAATCATGTGGCGGGCCGCCCGGTCTTTCACCGAGCCGCCGGGGTTGCTGGCTTCGAGCTTGCCGTACAGTTCCAGGCCCGGCACGTCGCGCTCGAGGCGCGACAGGCGCACGAGCGGCGTTCGGCCGATGGCGGCGACGATCGACGATTCCATCCGGGACAGACCTCGGCTCCGGGAGAAGACCTCAGCTTAGGCCACCGGCATCGGGTGGTCGCCAGCGAAAAATCCGCTGGCGCCGATGCACTGCGCACATCGTGCCACAATCCCGACCGATGGCCCTCGACATCCGCCGGGCGCGGCAACACTTCGCCCGGATGGATCCTGTGATGCTGGCGCTGGTGAAACGTGTCGGGCCGTGCCGGCTCGACCGCCGCGTCGCGCCCGATCCCTTCCAGGCGCTGCTACGCGCCATCGTCGCGCAGCAGGTCTCCGCCAAGGCCGCCCGCACCGTCTACGACCGCATCACGGCGCTCGTCCCGGGGCCGGTGGTGGGACCGCGGGAACTCCTGGCGCTGGACCCGGAGGTCCTGCGCGCCACCGGGCTTGGACCGACGAAGACGCGCTACGTCCGCGACCTCGCCGAGCACGTGCGCGATGGCCGGTTGCCGCTGTCGCACCTCGACACGCTCGATGACGCGGCGGTGATCCGCGCGCTCACCGACGTGCGCGGTATCGGCACGTGGACTGCGGAGGTGTTCCTCATCTTCCAGTTGCAGCGGCTCGACGTCTTCCCCGCCGCGGATCTCGCGCTGCTCACCGCAATCCAGCGGGTCTACGGCAAGCGGGCCCGACCGACGCACGGGCAAGCGAGGCGATTCGCCGATCGCTGGCGACCGTATCGGTCAGTGGCGGCGTGGTACCTGTGGCGGTCGATTGAACCCTAGGCGGGGCTCGGCTCCCGGGGTCCGGCGTGCGGAAGTGAGGTCGGCCACGTCACGCGCGGCCTACTTCAAGCGCGCAGTCAGGGTCACCGACGCCCGGATCACGGTCTCGCCAGGCGCCACCGGCGGGGCCATGTCGCCCGCCATCGGCTGAGCGGCCATCCGCATCATCGGCACCTCGGGGACGCTCAGTCCGGTCTCTTCCACACGCACGATGGCGGCCACCGCGGACCCGGCGCCGGCGGCCAGCGCGTCGGCGCGAGCCCGGGCATCGGCCACGGCGCGCGTCAGCGCCTCGCGCTCGAGCGCGGCGCGCTTCTTGAGGTCGAACCGCACACCCTGCACCGACGTCCCGCCGGCGGCGATGGCCACGTCCAGCAACTCGCCGACCTGGTCGATGTCGTCGACGCGCACCTCGATGGTGTGGCGGGCGACGTAGCCGCGCAGCGTCTGCCGGCCGTTGGCGTAGTCGAATTGCGCCTGGACGTCGTAGTTCGTCGTGCGAATCGCGTCCTTCGGCACGCCGGCAGACGTCAGGCGCTGTTGCACGGCGGTCATCGCCTTGGCCACGCCGGCCTGCGCCTCCTTCGGCGTCTTCGCGAGCTGCTCGGCGCCGAGGGTGATACTCGCCATGTCGGGAACGGCCCGCACATCCCCGCTGCCGCGCACGACGACCATCGGCGGCGGCGGTGGTCCTGGTTGCGGCGGTTGCGCTCCGGCCACGGCCGGCGCCGTGACGACGAAGACGAGCAGCAGCGACGTGCGCATCATGATGGAGCCTCCTGGCCGCCGCCACCGGCGGACTCTGGCGCCTCGCCATAGGCCACCCGGAACCCGACGCTGTAGGCGTAGGTATCCGGCGGCACCTTGTGGCGATAGGCGCAGGGGAGCTGCAGCACGTCGTGCGTCACCCACGAGCCGCCGCGCAGCAGCCGCATCGAACCGGTCATCGCGGCCACGGGGTTGGCCTCGCCCAGCGCCGCATAGGCGTCGGGCTTGTACCAGTCTGCCACCCATTCCCACACGTTGCCCGTCATATCGTGCAGGCCGAAGGTGTTGGGGGGGAAGGTGCCGACGGGCCGCGTGCCGCGCATTCGCTTGAGCGCGGTGTCGGGCAGGAAGTTGGCGCGCGACGGGTCGATCTCGTCGCCCCACGGATAGCGCCGGCTGTCGACGCCACCGCGGGCGGCGCGCTCCCACTCGGCTTCGCTCGGCAGTCGCACCGAACGGCCGAGCCGCGTGCCGAGCCACACGCAATATGCGACGGCGTCGGCGTGCGTCACCAGCGTCACCGGATGCAGTCCGCGGTCGCGCGGCAGGTCGCCGCCGCGCCAGATGTACGGCGAGGCGAGTTCGCGGAAGGCCGCCTCGGCGGTCGGCGCCACGAACGACGGCAGGTCGCGGACGTCGGGAGCGCGATGGCCGGTGTGGCGCACGAACTCCGCGTACTGCGCGTTGGTCACCGGGTGCATGCCGATGAAGAAGCGGTCGAGCGTGACCCGTCGCACCGGACGTTCGTCGTCCTCGCCATCGGGAGCGCCCATCGTGAACTCGCCTGCCGGAATCTCGATGAACCGGGGCAGCAAATCCTCGCGCATGGAATCGCGTCAGTATACTCGCGACCTATGCGAATCGAGCCGTTCGCCCTCGAGCGTTTCCAGTCGGAATGGGAGCACCGGGTGCGCTGGAATCTCTCGGAAAGCGGCGTGCATCCGTTGAGCGTGCGCGCACTCGCGGGCAGCGGCCACGCGCTCGAGGCGCTGCTCGACCAGCCGCTCGCCTACACGCAGACCAACGGCACGCCGGCGCTGCGCGACGCGATCGCCGGCCTGTATGCCGGCGCCACCGCGGACCACGTGCAGGTGACGAACGGCGGGTCGGAAGCCAACTTCGTCGTGGTGTGGCGCCTGATCGAGCCAGGCGACGAAGTGGTGGTGCTGGTGCCGGCGTACCTGCAGGTCGCCGGCCTCGTGCGGGCATTCGGCGGCGTGGTCCGCGAGTGGCCGATGCAGCGCACGCCGGGCGGGCCGTGGTGCGCGGACCTCGCGGCGCTCGACACGCTGGTCACATCGACGACCCGCGCGATCGTGATCAACACGCCCAACAACCCTACAGGCGCGCGGCTGAGCGTCGCCGATCTCGAGGCGGTGGCGCGGGCCGCGGACCGCGTCGGGGCGTGGGTGGTCTCCGACGAGATCTACCGCGGCGCCGAGCGCGACGGCGTGGAGACGCCGTCGATGTGGGGCCGCTCCGATCGCGTCATCGTCACGAGCGGCCTGTCGAAGGCTTACGGCCTGCCCGGACTGCGCGTGGGCTGGGCCGTGGCGCCACCCGATGTGGCGGCGGCGCTCTGGGCGTACCACGACTACACGTCGATCGCGCCGGGAGCGCTGAGCGATCGCCTGGCGACGCTGGCGCTCGCGCCGGCGTCGCGCGCGACGCTGCTGGAGCGCACCCGCACCATCCTGCGCGAGAACGTGCCGCAGGTCGAAGCGTGGCTGCGCGACTCGGGCCATGCGTTCGACTGGGTCGCACCCGAGGCCGGCGCCTTCGTGTTCGCGCGCTACGCGCCGGCGATCAACTCGACGGCCCTGGCGACGCGCCTGCGCGACGAGGAAAGCGTGCTGATCGTGCCCGGCGATCAGTTCGGCATGGACGGCTACCTGCGCATCGGCGTCGGCGATCGCACCGACTACGTGCTGGCCGGCCTCGATCGCCTCAAGGCGCTGCTGGATCGCTGGCCCGCCACGCCCTGATCGCGGCGTCGAGCGCATCGGGGTCGAAGCCCACGACCACCTGCGCGCCGGCGAACGTCACCGGGACGCGCCGGTAGCCGCGCGCCACCAGCGCGTCGTAGGCGTCGAGATCGGTGTCGACGTCGTGGGCCGTGAACGGCACGCCGGCCTGTGAAAGCCACGCTTTCACGCGTTCGCAGGGCCGTCAGCCTTCGCCGGTGAAGACCTCGATCGGCGGCTGCGTCGCGGCATGGGGAGCCATGCGATCAAGTTAGCAGACCACGCCGGCGCCGCGAGCGGGTACCATTACGCCACCGTTCGTATGGGACCGCTGCACGGGCTGACCGTTCTCGATTTCACGCGGGTGCTCTCCGGCCCGTACTGCACGATGGCGCTCGGCGATCTCGGCGCCCGCGTCATCAAGCTCGAACATCCCGGCCGCGGCGACGACACGCGCCGCTGGGGTCCGCCCTTCCTGGGCGACGAGAGCGCGTACTTCCTGAGCGTCAACCGCAACAAGGAGAGCGTCGCTGTCGACTTCAAGCGGCCTGGCGCGCTCGAGGTCGTCCAGCGGCTGGTCGCCCGCGCCGACGTCGTCGTCGAGAACTTCCGGCCCGGCACGCTCGACGCCATGGGTCTCGACGCGGCCAGCGTCCGCGCCCGGCATCCGAAGATCGTCTACTGCTCGATCTCCGGCTACGGCCAGACGGGCCCCCGGCGCGAGGAGCCCGGCTACGACGCCGTGATGCAGGCCGAGGGCGGCCTGATGAGCATCACCGGTGCGGCCGACGGTCCGCCCTACCGCCTCGGCGTGGCCATCGTCGACATCGTCACCGGGATGTTCGCGGCGCAGGGCATCCTGGCTGCGCTCGTCGCCCGCGGCACGACCGGCGAAGGGCAGGTCGTCGACATCGGCATGCTCGACGCGACCACGGCGCTGCTCACCTATCAGGCCGGCAACTACTTCGTCACCGGCGCGACGCCCGGACGCCTGGGCAACCGCCATCCCACCATCGCGCCGTACGAGACATTCGCGACCGCCGATGGCGACGTCGCCCTGGCGGTCGGCAACGACACCTTGTGGCAGGCGTTCTGCGCGGCGGCGCACCTCGCCGATCTGGCGCAGGACTCGCGCTTCGAGACCAACGCGCTGCGACTGGCGAACTACGAGGCGCTGAAAGCGCGTCTCGACGTGGTGTTCGCGTCGAAGACGCGGGCGGAGTGGCGGGCGATTCTGCTCGATGCCGGCGTGCCGAACGGCGCCGTGCGATCGCTGGAGGAAGTGTTCGCCGACCCGCAGACGGCCGCGCGTGAGATGGTGGTCACGGTGCCGCACGCCACGCTCGGCAGCGTCAGGGTGACCGGTGTGCCGGTGAAGCTCTCGGCGACGCCTGGCGGCGTGCGCTCGGGTCCACCTACGCTGGGACAACACACGGCGGCGGTGCTGTCCGAACTGGGCTACGACACGGCGGCGATTGCGGCGCTCGCGACGAGCGGCGCGGTGAGGGTGTGACGATGGACATCGCGGAGCTGCGCAAGCGCGTGCGCCAGACGATCGACGGCGCCAAGCGCGACGCCGCCAACCGGCGGGCCCGGGCCGATGAAGTGGGCAAGGCCTACGACGCGTTCCTCGATCAGCAGGCCGTGCCGGTGTTTCGCGGCGTCGGCAACGTGCTGCGCAGCGAGGGGCTGCTGTTCGACGTGATCACGCCGGCCGGCGGCGTGCGGCTGGTGCCCGAACGGGCGCGCGAGGACGGCATCGAGCTGGCGCTCGACAGCTCGGTCGACCCGCCGCGCCCCACGCTCACGGTCATCAGGACGCGCGGCAGTCGCACGGTGCGGACGGAGCGTCCGCTGGCCGAGGGCACCGGCATCGCCGCGCTGACCGACGACGACGTGGCGGCGGCGCTGCTCGACGAGTTGCGCCCCTGGCTGGAGCGCTGACGCCGCCGTCGCCCCGCGATGTCGCTTCCCGCCTCCCCCGGCGCGACGGCACCCTGCGCTGACCGGCCGGCGGCGTCACGCCGTCCGCCGGTCCTCGCGGCCATCGCCCTGTTCACGCTGCTGACGGCCGCGATGACCTGGCCGCAGGTGAGACACCTCGACGAGGGCATCGCCGACATCGGCGATCCGCTGCTGAACACCTGGGCCATGGCCTGGGTGGCGCATCAGTTCCCCTACGCCCCGGCGCGCATCTTCGACGCCAACATCTTCCATCCCGAGCGGCGGACGCTGGCGTACTCGGAGACCCTGTTGGCGCCCGCGGCGCTGGGCGCCCCGCTGCTGTGGCTGGGCGCAGCGCCGGTGGCCGTCTACAACCTGCTGTTCTTCTTCGGATTCGTCGCGTCCGGCGCCGGTATCGCCCTGCTGGTGCACGATCTCACCGGGCGCCGTGGCGCGGCCGTCGTCGCCGGTGCGGTCTTCGCGTTCCTGCCGTTCCGCTTCGATCACTACTCCCACTTCCAGCTGCTGCAGACGCAGTGGATGCCGCTGGCGCTGTGGGGGCTGCATCGGACCATCGACCGCGCGTGGCTGCGTGACGGCGCGCTGCTGGGACTCGCCGTGGGCCTGCAGGTGATGACGTCGGTCTACAACGCGCTCTTCCTCGGTGTGTTCCTCGCCGTCGTCGGCCTCGTGCTGCTCGTGTGGCGTGGCATCACCCTGGCACGCCTGCGCGCCGTGGCGGTCGCCGCGATCGTGGCCGGCGTCCTGGCCACACCGGTGGGCCTGGCGCACATGGGCGCCAGCCGCATCGTCGGCGAGCGCGCGCGCGCCGAGGTCGTCACCGGCGGGGCACTGGTGACCGACTACCTCGCCTCGCGCCCGGGGACGTCGTTCCACGACCACTGGAACGGCAGCTTCGGCGGAGCCGAGCGCCGGCTCTACCCGGGGGCCATCGCGGTGGTGCTGGCGCTCGTCGCGCTGTGGCCACCGTGGTCCGGGGTGCGCGTCGCCTACGCGGTCGGACTGCTCGTGGCGTTCGAGCTGTCTCGCGGCCTCAACGGCCCGATCTACCCCTGGCTCTACGATCACGTCTTCCTGTTCCGCAGCCTCCGCGTGCCGGCGCGCATGGGCCTGCTGGTGGGCCTGGGCGTGTCGGTGCTGGCAGGACTCGGCGTGGCGCGGCTGCAGTCGAGGCTCCGGCGCGGGGCTGGTGGAGTGCTCGCCGCCGTCCTCCTGGGCGCCGTGCTCGCCGACACGTGGGTGGCGCCGCTCGGCCTCACGCTGGTGCCCAACGCGGTGCCCGAGACCTACGCCGACCTGATGCGCCACCGTGGCTTGCCCACCGACGTACCGTTCGTCCGACGGCAAGGCGATCCGGCGCCGTCGGTGCTGCTGGAACTGCCGTTGAGCACGGAAGTCCCGACCTACATGTTCTACGCGACCTATCACTGGCAGACGCTGGTGAACGGCTACAGCGGCTTCTTCTCGGAACGCTACCTCGGCATGGGCCAGGTGCTGCAGCAGTTTCCCGATCCGGCGTCACTGAGCGTGATGCGCAGCCTGGGCGTGCGCTACGTGACGGTGCACGGCGAGTTCATGCGGGCCGGCGACTACGACGCGCTGGTGGAGACACTCGATCACCTCGCGCCGACGTTCCGCCTGGTGAGCAAGCGGCCGTGGAAGGATCGCGAGATCAGTCTCTACGCGTTCACGCCGCCGGCCGGGCCGTGACGCGCCGCCAGTCAGGGGACTACGCGAGGCGCTCGACGAACGAGGTGTCGATGCCCTCGCGGCGCAGCAGGGCCAGCAGGCCGGCCTTGTCGTCGGCCTTGCGATAGGCCTCGCGCACGTCGACCGCGCCACTCTGCACGAACGCGACCAGCGCGTCGTTGAGCGGCGCCATGCCGAGCTTGCGGCCGCTGTCGATGGCGCGCGGCAGCTGCGCGATCTGGCCGTCGCTGACGAGCGCGGCGACCGCGTTGGTGTTCAGCACCAGCTCGCGGGCGGCGAGCCGTCCACCGCCGGCCTTGCGCAGCAGCACTTGTGCGACGACACCGCGCAGGTGCTCGGCGAGCGCGGCCCGCACGGTGCGGCGCTGTTCAGACGGGCAGAGATCGACGAGACGCTCGAGCGACGCGGTGGCCGACGCGGCCGTAACCGACGCGAACACCAGCAGGCCGGAGCCGGCAGCGTCGAGCGCGACCTGCAGGACGTCGGGCGAGCGCAGGTCTTCGATGACCAGGACGTCGGGGTTCTCGCGCAGGGCGGCGCGGGCAGCGGCCACGACCTCGGCGGCGCTGCCGCGCAACTCGCGCTGGCTGATGAGCGACCCGCGGCTCTCGTGGACGAGGCGAATCTGACCTTCCAGCGTGATGACGTAGTCGTTGCGCTGGCGGTTGAGCAGATCGACGAACGCCGACATCAGCGTCGACTTGCCGCTGGCGCGCGGACCGGTGACGATGACGAGGCCTTCGGGCTCGGTGGCGAGCGCCTGGATCTCGCGGACCAGGCCGAGCTGTTCGGCCGACGTCGCCCGCGCCTGGATCATGCGCAGCAGCGCGCCGGGGCCGCGATAGTCGCGGAAGGTCGTGATGCGGACGCGGCCGACGTCGGCGAGGTCGCGGATCCACTCCGCGCTCTCCTTGTCGCGGGCGCCTTCCGGCGCCAGCTCCAGCACCGCCGCTTCGACGTCGCCGCTCGACAGCGCGCTCTCGCCGTCGAGCAGGCGGATGTCGCCATCGACGCGAATGGCCGGCCGGGCCTGCGTGGTGAGATACAGCGCCGAGGCGCCGCGCGCCGCCGCAAGGCGCAGCAGGCGCTCGATGCCGCCGGGCCGCACGCCGCCGCGCGTGCCGCTGCCGCCGCCACGCGCGTTGTCGCGGGTGAGCGAGAGCACGACGGCCGGCGACTGATCGGGGGGGTCGAGCGTCGGCGCCGCGGCGCGGCCCATGGCCTCGAGTTCGCTGGCGAGGCCGGGCAGCATCGGGTGCTCGGGCGCGGCGGAGTACCCGGGCTCCGTGGCGTCGAAGCGCGGCGGCACCACCGCGGGCGAGGTCCAGGCCGACGGCACGGACACCGGCTCGGGCCGTGGGGCCGGCGGGAGATCGACCACCGGGGCCGGGCGCGGCGCGGGCGCGGCGGCCACGGCTGGCGCAGGCGGCGACGGCACGGCGACTGGCGCGGGCGGCGCGACGGCGACCGGCTCAGCGGCGCTCGCGGCCGCGACGGGCACCGGCTCCGGCGTCTGCGCCGCGGCGGGCACAGCAGGGGCGACCGTGGCCGGCTCGAGCGCCGGTGGTGCCGGCTCTGGCGTCGCCACAGGTTCGGGAACGGCGGCGAACGCCGGCGGCGCAGCAGGCGCCTCGATCTCGACCGGCTCGAGCGCGCCATCGGCGGGCAGGAACTCCGGCATCGCCTCGAGCTCAGCCAGCGCGGCAGCGCCAGGGTCACCGAACACCGCGAGCTGTTCGGCGTCGAGGTGCGCCAGGTCCACCGGGATCTCGATGACGGGCATGTCGAACGGATCGGGCTCGTCGACCACCGACGCAAACGCCGGCATCTCGAACTCGTCTGGCATCTCGATGACGATGGGCGACTCGTCCGGCGCGGGCTCGAACACGTCCGCCGGCGCAGGCTCGATCGCGATCGGAGCGGCGAACACGACCGGCGCCGGCGCGACGTCGGGCTCGGGCTCGGAGGCCGGAACGACGATGGGGACGGCGACCGGCGGTTCCTCGATCCTCGCGGCGGCCGGCGCTGGCACGGCAGCGGGCGCCGGCTCGGGCTCGGCGGAACGGGTGGCCGCCGGCGCAGGCGTCTCGACCACCACGGGCGCCACGGGTTCCGGCGCCGGCGTCGGCACGACGACGGCGCGGGCCGACGCGACGCGGCGATGGCGCCGCAGTTCAATCCAGATGTCGTCGCCGCCGCGGGCCGCGACCACGGTGAAGCGGTCGCCGTTGGCCGCGGGCCGATCGTCGAGTTCGTGCTCGACGGCGCCCATCTCGCGCAGCGAGCGGAGCGCATCGGCGCTGAGCAGCTGGGCCAGCATGCCTTCCATCGCCCCGAGCCCCAGCCCCTGGCGTGACAACTCCACGGGACCAGTGGCGGCGACCACGTACGGCTTCTCGCCGACGTGGAGCACCAGCGCGTCGCCGTCGCTGCGGACGACGGCGGTGAGGAGCGAATCTACGAGAGGCATCGACATTCCGGCCGGCCCGGTGCCCGAAGCTGCACTGATTCTCGTGCCGTCCCGGGACCTGAGGCCCTGCATGACATGTTTCGGCCCGTGCGAACAGCAACGTTAGCGGTTCAGGCGGCCGGCGGCAGCCTCGCGACGTGAATCGTCATCAGACCGAACAGAATCGGCACGATCTGCACGTCGACGAAGCCGCATTGACGCAGGCGGACGGCCACGCCCTCGGCGCCGGGATAGCGGCGGATCGACGCGGCGATGTAGCGGTAAGTGTCGGAATCGCCGTGCAGCAGCCAGCCGAGCACGCTGCCGACGGCGGTGAGATACGCGAGGTAGGCGGCCCGCACCGTCCCGTTGGCGGGACGGTTGAAGTCGAGCGAGAGCAGCCGTCCTCCCGGCGCCAGCACGCGGACGATCTCGTCGATCGCCGTCTCGAGATCGGGCACGTTGCGCAGGCCGTAGCTGGTCGTGACCAGCGTGAAACGTCGCCCCGGCAGCGGCAGCGCCGCCATGTCTCCGACGGTCCAGACCAGCGGCAGACGTCCAGCCGCCGGCTTGGCGCGAGCGAGTTGCAGCATGCGGTGCGTGACGTCGAGCCCGACCACGTGGGCCCCGGCCTGCTGCAGCAGCCGCGCCACGTCACCGGTGCCCGAGGCGAGGTCGAGCGCGGACTCGCCCGGCTGCACGGCGGCGAGCGTCAGGAGCCGGCGCTTCCAGCGGCCATCGAGCCCATACGACAGCACGCGCGTGATGAGGTCGTAGCGGTCGGCGATGGTTGCGAACAGCCGCCGAACGTGGCCGCTCTTGGCGGCCGGTGAGTCGAACGCGGCCTCGAGCCGCGGGGTCATCCGACCGCGAGGCGCCAGGTCTGCGCCACGACGAAGCAGATCAGGAAGCCCATGCCCACGGGCAGCAGCGCCGAGAGCGCCGTCCACTTCACGCTGCGCGTCTCCTTCCAGATCGTGTAGATCGTCGTGGAGCACGGGTTGTGCACGAGGCTGAAGAGCATCAGGCACACCGCGGTCAGCAGCGTCCAGCCGCTGCCG
>CADEDM010000045.1 GCA_902826065.1 uncultured Acidobacteriota bacterium
AGGTGCCCGAGCGCTACGAGGAAGGCGGACCTGATCCCGACAAGCCCGATCAGTCGGGCCTGGCGCCGATTCCGTGGTCGGGTCCGGCGGTGGCGGCGATCCACGCCGCGTCCGGTGTGGGCTACGGCCTCGGCTTCGCGGGCAACACGCACCGCCACGTGCCCGACGGCTGGGTGCCGGCGGTGAAGTTCCTGGTCGAAGAGCTGGGCGCCGACGTCAACGCCCGCGACCACAACGGCTACACCCCGCTGCACCATGCCGCCGCCCGCGGCGACGTCGCGCTGATCACCTACCTGGTGTCGAAGGGCGCCGATGTCACCGCCGTCGCCCGCACCGGCCAGACCACGGTCGACATGGCCAACGGTCCCGTGCAGCGCGTGCAGCCGTACCCCGAGGCGATCGAGGCGCTCGAGAAGCTCGGCGCGAAGAACAACCACAAGTGCGTCAGTTGCTAGGCTGACCGCCTCCCTGGTGATCGCGTGATCGATCGGTGATCGATCGGAACGTGTGATCTGATGCACGTCCTCGTCATCCTCGGCACCGCACGCAGCGGCCGCATGAGCGAGCGGGTGGCGACGTTCGTGATGCAGCGGCTGGCGCGCCTCGACGGCGTCACCGCGAGCCTCGCCGATCTCGGCGCCATCGACCTGCCGAACATGCGCGAGCGGCTCGGGCGGATCGAGCCGGCGCCGTCCGGGCTCGTCGATCTCGGCGCCGCGATCGCCGGCGCGGATGCGCTCGTCGTCGTGACGCCCGAGTACAACCACGGCTATCCCGGCGTGCTCAAGAACGCGCTCGACTACTACCTCAAGGAGTTCACGCGGAAGCCGGTGGCCCTGGTGACGGTCTCGGGCGGCGGCCACGGCGGCGTCAACTGCTGGGCGCAGCTGGTGACCGTGCTGGTCTACATGGGCGCGATCGTGGTGCCGAAGACGGTCGCGGTGTCGCGCGTGCAGGACGCCTTCGCGCCCGACGGCAGCGCCGTCGACACCGCCTACGAGCGCCGCGTCGACGCCATGCTCGCCGAACTGGCGTGGCTCACGACGAAGCTGCGGGCGTGAGCTGGGGACCGCGCCGGCCGGCCGCGAGGCAGGCGCCGGCCAGCACCAGCGCGCCGCTCCACACCAGCCACGGCGACACGCGCCACAACGGATAGGGGAACGCGGCGCTGACAAACGGCGCGGCGACCGCGACGCCGGCCCGCGTCTCGGCCTCGGCGCGCTGAGTCGCCGCCCAGCGATGGCCGGTGCGCGAGACGTACGACGGCGTGTCGAGCACCGGGGCGAACCACCGTTCGAGCACGGCGTTCTCGTGCCAGGCGGTTGCCGCGTCGCCGGCGGCCCACGCCTGATTGCGCGCCTGCACGTGCTGCAGGCCCTCGGTCGTGTACTGGTCTTCGCGCGACAGGCGGTCGGGCCGTACCAGCGGTGGCGCCGTGGCCCAGCGCTGCCCCCGGTCGGCGGCGGCCTCGTCGAGCGCCGCGGCCGTGAAGCGCGAGTCGAAGGCGCGCGGGCCGTCGTCGACGCGCACCCCGAGGTGCACGAGGTGGATGAACGCGGCCAGGGCGACGGCCACCATGGCGAGCATGGGCGTCATCGCCCGCCACGCCGCGGGGCCGGCTGCGGGCGCCGTCCGCGGCGGGGTCACCGCCCACGCGACCAGCAGCGCGCAGCCGATGGCGACGCCGTTGAGCGCCACGTCCTTGAGCTCGCCGACGCGCGCCGGCAGGAACCACTGCCACGCCTCCTCGGCGATGCCGGCGATGAACGCGGCCAGCCCGGCGAGCACCAGGCCGCCCGGACGATCGCGCCACACGCGATGGAACGCGAAGGTGATGACGCCGTACTCGACGAAGTGCACCAGTTCGACGGCGCGGATCGCCGGGTCGGCATTGCCGGAGGCGGCAATCCAGGCACCGGCGATGGCGAATGCCGCGGCGATCGCCGCCAGGCGGGCGCGTGAAAAGGGCCGCGCCGCGACGAGAGCGCGTCCGACGGCCAGCGCGACCACGGCGGCGACGGCCAGTGTCAGCACCAGCGCGAAGCGCGGGCCCAGTGCCGCCTGCAGGCGGCTGCGCGCCACGCCGGCGGCAGGGGCGGCGCCGATGATCGCCAGGGCGACGACGATCGCCGCCACCAGCCGGCGGCGCGCCAGCGGCGCGGCGGGCGTCATCATTGCACGTCGAACGTCGCCTGGTGCAGGACGTCGCCGCCGGCGCCCACGAGCTCCACGGTCCAGCGGCCGCGCGACATCGTCTGGCGGCTGAAGGTCCGATAACCCTGCGTGGCACTGGCGCCGACCGACAGCGCGACGTCCTGGCGGACCCGGCCGTCAATCGACCAGCGATGCCGGATCCGGGCGCCGCGCGGCGAGGCGATGCGCGTGTAGAAATAGTACCGCCCGGGCGCCGGCGACGCCTCGAGCGCGCTGCAGCGCCACGCCCCGCCGGCCCGGTCGAGCGACGCGCAGACCTGGGCCGTCACCACCCGCACGTCGCCGGCAGCGGCGGCGTCGGGTGCGCCACGCGGGCTCTCCGCAGAAGCCGCGGCGCGTGCCGCCGGCGGCGCAACCGGCGCGGGAAGCGGTGCCGGCGTCGTCGTGGTCGAAGGACTGACTGTGGCCGGCGTCGTCGCGGCCGAAGGCGGCGGTGCCGACGCGCTCGGCGATGGGGCAGGGGCGGCAGGCGCGTCAGCAGGGGGCGTCGCCGCGGTCGTCTGAAGGTCACCGTCCGGCGCCGGGTCCGTGGCGTTCCTGCGGCCGATCCAGGTCCACCCGAGGACGGCGACGAGCGCCACGATCGCGACGATCGCCAGCAGGCTGCGCGGCGTCGACGCGGCCGGCGCCGAGGCTGGCACCGAGGCTGGCCGGGGCGGGGCGGGAGGGCGCGAATCGCCGCGCGGCGCCGTGGTCGCCGCAGACGGGCGGATTGCCGCCGTACCGCGAGGCGCGGTCGTTGCGCCAGACGCCGAGACTGCGGCTGTCGCAGCGACGGGGCGTGGCGGCGCAGTTGCGGGGCGTGCTGCGGGTGCGGCCGGCCGCGCCGGGCCTGGCCCCGGCGAGAAGTCGTGCAGCGGGTCGAGCGTCCGCTGGTTCGCGGCGCAGAAGTCGCGCAGGTTGGCGAGGCTCGTCGTCACCAGCGGGTCGTCGGCCGGCAGCGCCGCGCTGGCCACGGCCGTGGCCCGGCGGTAGAAGCGTTCGGCGTCATCGAGCTGGCCCAGCGTCTCGCACACGACGGCGAGATTGTTCATCGTGCTCGCGATGTGGGGATGGGCCGGCCCGAGTGCCGCTTCCTGCAGACGGAGGCCCTCGCGGAGCAACTGCTCGGCGCGTGGAAACTCACCGGCAGTCGCCGCCGCCTCGGCGGCTTCGAATACGACCTTGAACTCGCGCACATCCGGCATGGATCCTCCGGCGGCAGAACGCGCCGGGGGCGGGGCTCGGCGACCGTCACGGCATTGTAGTCGGAGCCGGTGGTCCCGCTGCGAGTGGGACAATCGGGGCGGACCCCCGCCGATGCGACGACCGCGCTACCCCGGCCGCCACCCGCGGGCCTTCGAGCACAAGTACAAGGAACACCAGCCCGAGCGCTATGCGGCCGATGTCGCCAAAGTGCTGGCGGCGGGGAAGACGCCCGCCGGCATGCATCGCCCCATCATGCTGGCCGAGGTGCTCCGGGTCACGACGCCGCGGCCGGGCGAGGTGGCCGTGGACTGCACGCTGGGCTACGGCGGCCACGCCACCGCGCTGCTCGCCGCGGTGCAGCCGGGCGGCCGGCTGCTGGGCCTCGACGCCGACCCGATCGAGTTGCCCCGCACCGAGGCGCGCCTGCGCGCCGCCGGCGCCGGCCCGGACCTGTTCGTCACGGAGCGCACCAACTTCGCGGCGTTGCCACAGGCGCTGGCTCGCCACGGCCTCGCGGCGGCCGACGTGGTGATCGCCGACCTCGGCGTGTCGTCGATGCAGATCGACGATCCGCGGCGCGGCTTCACGTTCAAGACGGCGGCCCCGCTCGACATGCGGATGAACCCGGCGCGCGGCCGTCCGGCCAATGATCTGATCGCCGGGCTCGGCGCCGCCGAACTCGCCCGGCTGCTCGAGCTCCACGCTGACGAACCGCAGGCCGCCGCGATCGCCGTCGCATTGGCCGGACACACGTTCGCGACCACGCTCGATCTGGCTGCGGCCGTGCGCGCCGCCGTGATCGCGGCGCAGCCGCGCGCCGGCGACGACGCGATCCAGCGAGCGGTGCGGCGGGTGTTCCAGGCCCTGCGCATCGCGGTCAACGACGAGCTCGGCGCGCTCGATGCACTGCTGCGCACGCTGCCGTCGTGCCTGGCGCCCGGCGGACGCGTCGCCATCCTCACCTTCCACTCGGGCGAGGATCGGCGCGTGAAGAAGGCGTTCGAGGACGGCCGCCGCCAGGGCATCTATGCCGAGGTGGGCGACGTGCAGCGGCCGCCGGCCGCCGAGGTCGCGGCGAATCCTCGCGCGGCGTCGGCGAAGCTGCGCTGGGCGCGGAGGGCCGGCTGAGCGATCAGCGGGGACTGCCGTCGTCCCGGCGCGGCCCGGGGGCGCCCGCGGTCGCCGATTCCTCGGCCCGCACCGCCTTCGCCTCGCTGGCCGACGAGATGGGCGGCGAGACACGCACGGCGGTCGCGTCGTCGAGCGGCAGCACGCCGCGCAGGCGCGCCAGTTCGCGGTCGTCGGTGACGTCGAGCGACAGCGGCGTCAGCGAGATCCAGCGCTGCTCGACCGCCCAGCGATCCGATCGATCCTCCGACGAGGCCACCGGCGCCACCGTGAACCAGAAGACCTCGCGATCGAGGGGATCGCGGCCGGGCACGATGCGGCCGTCGTAGCCGGCGGTCGAGGCCCGCGTCCAGACGAGGCCGCGCGGGTCGCGGGGGAAGTTCACGTTGACCAGTGGCACCTCGGGCGACTCGACCAGCAGCAGCCGCAACACGCGCTCGAACCACGGCGCGAGGGGAGAGACATCCCCTTCCATCGCCGATGGCGCGCTCAGCGCAATGCCGCGTACGCCCAGCAGCGCCGCCTGTTTGGCCGCGGCCAGCGTGCCCGAATGCCACACGGCATGCCCGAGGTTGAGGCCGATGTTGACGCCCGACAGCACGACGTCGACACCCGGCCATTGATGCAGGCCCAGCGCCACGCAGTCGGCGGGCGTGCCGTTCACGCGTTGCGCCGGGACGTCGCCGATCGCCGTCACGCGCGCCGTCAACGGATGCGACGCGGTGATCGCGTGGCCCGTCGACGACCGTTCGACGTCGGGCGCGACCACGCGCACCTCGCCGAAAGGTCGTGCCGCGGCCGCCAGGGCGGCGAGGCCAGGGCTGTGGATGCCGTCGTCGTTCGAAATCAGGATGCGCACGTGGTCTCCCTCTCCGGGACGGCGGCGACGCCGGTCCTGAACTTGCAACGGGCCGGACGCAGGAAGGGGCCCGCATGCGGATCGGACTCGTCTACAACCAGGATGCCGGCCGGGCCGATTCGCTCGGCGATCTCACGGCGCTGCTGTCGCGTCATGGCCACGAGGTGGCGGCGGTGGCGCATCCGTCCGACGGCGTCGCGTCGTGGGCGGGCCTCGGGCTCGATGTCGTGGCCGCGGCCGGCGGCGACGGCACCATCGCCGGCACGGCGTGCGCGCTGGCGGCCGCCGAGTTCACCGTGCCGCTCGCCATCGTGCCGATCGGCACGGCCAACAACATCGCGACGAGCCTTGGCCTGCCGGCCGACGCAGATGCCGCCATCGACGCGTGGCCGGCGTTGGCACGGCGCGCGCTCGACATCGGCGTGGCGACCGGGCCGTGGGGGGAGCGGCGCTTCGTCGAGAGCGTCGGCGGGGGCATCGTCACGCACGGCATGGCCGTCATGGATCGCCGCCACGACGTCGAGGCCACCCCCGCCGCCCAGATCCGCGCCGCGCGACGGATGCACGCCGACGTGCTCACGGTGCTGGAACCGGTGACGTGGCAACTCACGATCGACGGCGAGGATGCCGCCGGCGAGTTCCTGCTCCTCGAGATCCTCAACGTCGGCGCCGTGGGCCCGCGTCTGCGCCTGGTCGACGCCTCGCCGTTCGACGGCGAGTTCACGATCGTCGCGGTGGCGGCGGCCGACCGCGCCGCGCTGCGCGCCTGGATTGCCGGCGAGGGCGTGACGCCCCCGATGCGCACGTGGCAAGGGCGTGAGATCACCCTGCACCTCTCGGATCGGCTGCACGTCGACGACGCCATCGTCGACCGCCCCGACGAGCTGCCGGTGCGCGTGCGACTCGCCGCGGGCGCGGTTCCAGTGCTCGCGGCGCCGACGGAGTCGCCGTCTCGGGCGGTGCACCACGAGGAACCGCAGCTGTCGGCACGTCCGCACGGTTCGTCGTCGCATCACGTGCTGCTGGTGCAAGCGCACTGCCAGTCAACGCGCTGACGACCGCCGCTCAGTCACGCTGGGCGGTCGCGCACATCGGCAGAGCTCGGCCACGTCGCGAGGCTCGCACCGTGACCCACGCGGCACCCACATGTAGGTCGCGGGCGACCCACGTTGCACCGCGTCAGGGAGAGCGAACCCCGTGCGCGCGTGGCCTGAATCCTGCACCTTCGGCGGGCGTGGCCACGTGCGCAGGGCGCGCGAATGGCTGATGGAGGGACACGGCATGACACGCACCATCTTCGCAACCGGTGGCGCCTTCGCGCTGGCAGCCACGATCACCCTGGCGGCCCAGACGCCGCCGCCACCGACGCAGCGTCCGGCTCCGCCGTCGCCGGGCACCACGGTTCAGGCTGACCCGAACACCGTCACGTTGACCGGCTGCCTGAAGGCCTGGGATGCGGCGACGACAGGCCTGCCGCCGGGGCCGGCCAACGGCCGCTTCCTGCTCACCAGCGTCGAGGCCACCGCGGCCGGCGCCACGACGCCGGGTATGGCGACGAAGCCGGCACCCTCGGCGACGCAGTACATCGTGACGGCGTCGGCCGGGGTGAACCTGACGGCCCACGTGAACCACAAGGTGCGGATCGCCGGCACGACGATGCCGGCGTTCGCGCCTGAGCCGCGCCCGGCCGACGCCAAGCCCGAGGCCATGCCGGCCGCCAAGCCCGGCGATCCCGCCATGCCGTCGCCCGCAGCGGCCTCGGCGTGGAAGTCGCTGAACGCGACCTCGGTGTCGATGGTGTCGGCGACCTGCCCGACCGCCACGAGCGAGTAGCCCTGGATGGAGTCGCGCCCCGAAGCCTCCCGGGGCGCGGCCACGCTCGAAGGCCATTGCCGCGGCCACCGTCAACAAGCGGCGGACGGCAGAAGGCCGCATGTCGGCTTCGCGCAAGCATTGACGGTCGCGGCCTCGCGACTCAACGCCGCCAGCCTCCAGGAGGGCGAATGACACCCGGTGATCTCTCCATCGCCTGCGAACGACGCGTCCAGGTCGGACACGACATGGCGGTCCGTGCGGATCGCCACACTCGTCCAACCGCCGACCACTGGATCCTGTGCGTGTCCACGGACCGCGCCCGCATCCAGCTCGGCGACGTCTCGCCGCCGCCCCTCGACTACGCGCTCGACGAACAGGGCGTGCTCAACCTGATGTTTCCCGCGGACGTGCTGTCGGTCGAGATGACGATGGACGCCGGTCAGATCGGCGAAGCCGAATGGCGCTTCTGGCTCGCCGATGTCGTCATCCTGGGCGCCAGAGAACACGCCGATGCGTAACGCCGGAGCCGCCTGGCCCGTGGTGCCCGCACTTGGCCGCGACGCCT
This sequence comes from uncultured Acidobacteriota bacterium, assembly GCA_902826065.1. GTDB lineage: Bacteria > Acidobacteriota > Vicinamibacteria > Vicinamibacterales > UBA2999 > CADEFD01. The sequence goes on from CADEDM010000045.1 coordinate 7,770, forward strand.
TCCTCGGCGACATCCGCGGCCTGTGGGGCGCCGAGCACTCGCTGTTGTCGGCGATTCACGCCTGGGCGACGCCGCCGGCGACCGAACGCCCGCGTGAGGTGGTGGTCGAGATCCTCACCCACACCGGCGAGCGGTTGGCGCGCCTCGAGCAGGTGTGCAGCCTGTTGCGCGAGCAGCCCAGCGGGCGTCACAGCGGCGACATGTGGCGCATCTTCGAGCGGTACGCGCCGCCTCCCAGCCCGGGCCGCGATGACGTTCCCACGGTGCTACAGGTGCAGGCGGCACTGCGCGAAGCGCTCGGCTACCTGCGTGTCGCCTACGCCCTGGCGGCGGCCCGCGCGCGCGCCGCACGCATGGCCCAGGCGGCACGGCTGCTCGGCGCGGCACACGCGGATGCGTGCTCCACCTCCGCGATGGTCGACGCGCGCGCCACCGCGGCGGCCACCGACACGCCGTCGACAGCTACGTCTCGGCCGGCGGCCCGCTCGCGTCGCCATGCGGCCGCGCCATCCGGCGCGCCTCGACCCACGCGTCGTACTGCGCCTCGGTCACCCAGCCCGACTCCAGCGCCGCGGCCTTGAGCGTCGAGCCCTTGGTGTGCGCGGCCAGGGCGATGGCCGCCGCCTGGCCGTAGCCGAGATGTGGCACCAGCGCGGTGCCGAGCATGAGCGAGTCCTGCAGGTGCCGCTCGATGCGTGCGCGATCGAGCGTCAGGCCCTCCACGCAGAACGTCGTGAACGACCGGCAGACGTCGCGCAGCAGTCCGGCTGACTCGAGCACGTGGTGCAGGATCAGCGGCTTGTAGACGTTGAGCTGCAGCGCGCCCTGGGCGTTCGCCCACGCCACCGTGGCGTCACTGCCGAAGACGTGCAGCGCCACCATGGTCATCGCCTCGCATTGGGTCGGGTTGACCTTCCCCGGCATCATCGACGACCCGGGCTCGTTGGCCGGCAGGCGCAGCTCGCCCAACCCGCCGCGTGGCCCAGACGCGTAGAGACGGATGTCGTTGGCGATGGCGAAAAGCGCGACGGCCAGGCTGCGCAGCGCTCCGCTGCACGACGCCATCGCGTCGTGGCCGGTAAGCGCGGCGACGAGGCTCGCCGCCTGACGCAGCGGGTGCCCGCAAGCCTCGCCCAGCAACGCCACGGCGCGCCGCGACGTCGCGGGATCGGTGCCGAGCCCGGTGCCTACCGCCGTGCCACCGAGCGCGACGGCGCCGAGATCGCGCCGCGCCCCCTCGACCCGGGTCCAGGCATCATCGAGGTGGGCCACCCAGCCGGCGAACACATCGCCCGCCATGAGCGGCGTGGCGTCCTGATAGTGCGTGCGGCCCAGCATCGGCACGTCCCACCAGCGGGCCGCCTGCCGCGCGAGCGCGTTGCGCAGGCCGTGTACGGCGGGCGCCAGCGCATCGATGGCGTCGAGCGTGGCGACGTGCATGACGGTGGGGAAGACGTCGTTCGACGACTGCCCGCGGTTCACGTGGTCGTGCGGGTGGATCGGGAGATAGGTGCCGTAGACGGCGCCGTCGAGTTCGTTGGCGCGGTTGGCGATCACCTCGTTCGCGTTCATGTTCGAGTGGGTGCCCGACCCGGTCTGGAACACGCTCAACGGGAACTCGGTGTCCCAGCGGCCTGCGGCGACTTCATCGGCCGCTTGTGCGATCAACGTCGTCAGGTGCAGCGGCAGCGCGCCGCTCTCGGCGTTGGCACGCGCGGCCGCCTGCTTGACGAGACCGAAGGCGCGGATGACCTCGCGCGGCCAGGTGACGGCGCCGTCGCGGCCGATCGCGAAATGGCGGCGCGAGCGCTCGGTCTCCGCGCCCCACAAGCGATCGGCGGGCACCGCCACGGGGCCGAGGCTGTCGTGCTCCTGCCGCGTCTCTGGCGTGCCGGTCATGACGCGCATCTCCGATCGCACTGCGCGCGGCACCCCGCCGCGACAGACGACGGTCGGGCCATCGCCGGCACCGGGGTCAGTTCATGGGCGCTGGTCGTACGCGGCCTGCGGCGTGGCATAGACGCTCCTGCGACGCTGGCGTGACGGCCGTGACATGCGCACGGTCGTCCGCCGCAGCGCGCACGCGACCCGCGTGCGGCGCCTCACACCGCGTGAAACCGGGTCGACGTCAGCCGATGTGCCGTCGGCGATGCTGGCTCGCCGATTCCATGACGCCGCGCGCCGTCGACTCGACGGCCTCCGCGGCCTGATCGACGCGGGCTTCGAGATTCTCGATCTCGACACCGGCGCGATCGGCGAGCGCGCGGTAGCGCCGCGACACGGCGTCGCGCACCGACGACATCGACCCCGTCAGATCGTCGCGCAGCTCCGCGCCAGGCTTCGGCGCGAACAGCAGCGCGAGACCCGCGCCGACGACGGCGCCCACCATCATGCCGGTGCTGAACCCATGGTCCCGTTCGTTGAACATCATCATCCCTCGTGACTTGGCGGCGTGACGGCCGCCACCGTCGGGACAGCACGGTTCGTGCCACGCGAACACGGCGACATCAGTTCACGTGCGGCCGGCGTGCTGCTCACTGTGTGTCGCCCGATGCCCATCTTCGAGCGTCGATGAACGCTCGCACGCAACTCGGAACGGCAGCAGTCTCGAACGACGCGCGCATCATCCCCGCATTACACGGTGCCGTGCGTGCGCGGCGTGCGAATGGACACCATTGGTCGGCCGAGGCGCGACATCAGACTGGCCCGGTTTCTGCACCCTGGAACGACGACGCCCCTTCGCCGGCGCGACCACTTGGTCGTGCGGCGCAGCACCGGGCGTGTTCCCTCCCCCACAAGGAGACCGAGGCATGCGGAAATTACTGATTGCTCTGATGGTCACGGCGGGCCTGTCCGCCTCTACACCGGCGCGCGCCGACGTGTTGCTCACGCCGTTCCTCGGCGTGACGTTTGGCGGCGACACGCCGGACCAGCAGGTCAACTACGGGTTCAGCGCCGCCTTCCTGGGCAGCGGGATGTTCGGGCTCGAAGTCGATGCGGCGATCACGCCGAACTTCTTCGATGCCGGCGAGTTCGTCGACCTCGAGGACAGCAACGTCTCGACGTTCATGGTCAACTTCATGGTCGCGGCGCCGTCGCAGACGCCGGGCATCCGGCCCTACGCGTCGGCGGGCGCCGGCATCGTGCACGCGCGCGCCACGAGCGTCGGCAACCTGTTCGATCTCGACGAGAACAAGTTCGGCGTCAACGTGGGCGGCGGCGTCATCGGCCAGTTCACCGATCGCGTCGGCCTGCGCGGTGACTTGCGCTACTTCCGCAATCTCCAGGACTCCGACGGCGGCGACGACATCGACCTGGACCTGGGCGGCTTCAACTTCTGGCGCGGCACCCTCGGCGTCACCTTCAGGTTCTAGACGACACGGCGCGTGCTCGACGATCCGATCGAGCCGTGCGCAGGTGGCGACATCTGCGCGCGGTGAGACGACCAGGATCCCGAGCACGCGTCGTTCGCGTTCCCGCCGGCGTCCCGCCTCCCGCACACCGCGCCTGCTGGCGCCCCGCCTCGTGTGCTCCTCCGATGCCGCCATAGGGGAGTGCCGCGTCGCCGCGAATGCCCTCACACCGCGAGGTGCGATCCGCGACTCCGCGATCCTGACCACACGGGCAAGGCGGCCGAGACCGCAGCAGTGACCTGTGGCGCCAACGGCGCGACGCAACTGGGCACTCGAGATCGGAGGGCGAGCGTCGTGCGACGCAGGGGCCTGTTGGACGTCGGGCTGGCCGGCCTCTGTACACAGCGATGGGGCGGACGGCCGCCCCCGCAGCCATCCGCCCCCGCCGTCCGGCCAAGGCTATCGGGAGAGTCGCCAGACCTGCCCGCTGCCCGCCGATGTCGAATTCACGCTGACGTAGATGCTGTTGTCGGTGCCGATGAGCACGTTGCCGGGCGCCGTCAGCAGGCCGGCCGCGATCTCGGAGCGGTCGCCGAAGGGCCCGATTCTGGTGAGCCGCCCGATGCTGCCCGCCGTCGCGAGACCGTTGATGTCGTGCTCGAGCACGTAGGCCGCGCCGTCAGGACCGATGGCGATGTCGATGATGTTCGTGAACCCGGTCGCGACGACCTGGGGCGTGCCGCCGTTGGCGGGCACGCGATAGACGTTCGCGCCCCCCAGTGGGAACGGGAATCCCGTGAGCTCGCCCACGTAGAGGCTGCCGTCCGGCCCCTCGACGACTGACGTGGGCACGGTCTGCATCGGGATCGGCGTGCCGCCGGGACCGGGCACCATGCGATCCGGAAACACCGCCAGGGTGCTCACCGACAGGTCGGGGAGGATCTGCAGCAGCGAGTTGCCGCCGGCGTCGGTGACCACGCCACGGCTGGTCTGGATGTCGAGACTGTAGACGTTCGAGTCGGGCAGCCCGCCGTCGGGGTTCGCACTCGCCTCGTACGCCGCGACGTCGATGATCGGTGTGATGACGCCGGTGTAGGACACCATCAGCAGGGAGCCGAGATTCACGCCGGCCTGCCTGAACGGCGTCAGCAACGCCGGGTCGCCGCCCGAGCCGACGGTGATGAACGCGTGGTCGAAGCCGAAGTCGATGTCATGCGGCCCGGTGGCGTCCGCGCCTCCCGGCACCGCCACCGATGGCAGGCCGACGAGCACGCGCGCCTGCACGTTCGGGGCGTCGATGCGCGTCACCGCGCCAGTGGCCCCGTAGCACCGCTGTCCAGGACCCGTGGGGTTGGGAAGGCACAGCCCGCTGGCGCCCCCACGGCCCGCTTCGACGACGTAGATGGCGTTGTCAGGCCCGAGCGCCATGCCGCGCGGGTTGTCCAGGCCCTGGGCCATCACCACGGGCGCAGGCTGTGCGCTCACCGGGCCGGCCGCGGCGAGCACGCAGGCGACCGCGCCTGCCGCGCCGATCCATCTCGTCGTCATCGTGTGGAGCATGTGCATGCCTCTCGCGAGAGCGGTCACGAGCGTTCGAGCCCGCGAAATGCTGCGTCGAGTGAGAGCAACTTCTGTTCCCGGATTTCGCGCATCGCGCGCGTGCCGTCGCGGCCAGGTGGAGCACGGGAGACCCTCTATGTGTCACGGGTTGCCCACAAGTGGTGTGGCGGCAACGGCATCGCCGTTCGTGTCGCCGCAAGTGCCATGGCGGCGTGTTTGCTGCCTGGGAATGCGGAGGTCCGCATGAACACCGACGAGATGAAGGGGAAGTTCCAGCAGGTCAAGGGCGCCGTGAAGGAGAAGGCCGGCGAGATGACCGGCGATCCGGTGCTGCAGGAGGAAGGCCGCGACGAGCAGGCCGAAGGCGAAGTGCGCGAAGGTGTGGGGAAGGTGAAGCGGAAGGTCGGCGAGGCGGTGGAAGAGGTGGGGAAGCGCATCAAGCAGTAACCGTCACTGCGGCGTCCGCGCGCCACCGCGCGGACGCCGCGCCACCCTCACCGCGGCGCCGTGAGGGCTCGCGTGTGCCGGGCTTCTTCGCGGCGGCGGCGCCACCACCGGATGCCGCGCCACACCGCCGTCGCCGCAGCCGCGCGCGGGGCGCTGACCGCGGAGGCGAGGGGCGACGCCCATGAGGTCACGGCCTGCATGGCCTCGCGTCCATCCGAGACGGTGTCGTTGACGGCACCCGCCGCGCGGCTCACCACCTGCGCCGCGTCCTGGACGGTGTCGACCGCGCGCTCCACGAGCGATCGCAGCGTCTCCACTTCACGTTCCAGGCTGGCCCTGGTTCGTGCGTACAGGACCCATCCGCCGATGAGCAGCGCCAGGAACAGCAGCGTCTGCACGGCCTGTGCGGCGGCCATCACGATGACGGCGGTCTCGATGCCACTGAGCGAGGTGTCGGTCATGCCCTGGTGACGAAGCACGAGACGTGCCGGGCGCCGGCTCGTCCGCGACTCTCGACTGGGGTCGGCCCCTGCTCACTGTGATGCCCGGCCGTGCTCACGCGCGGCAGGCGCCTCCACACGAGCGCGTTTTGCACGACGATTTCCGCTGGCATCGCGCTTGCGATTGTGTGTGTCGAAGCGGAGGCACGGATGACGTGCCGGAAGCGGCGACAAGGTCGTCGCTCCGTTCTGTTCACCCTCTTGGCCGCGCAACCCGCGGCCCTCTCTGGAGACACACATCATGAAGCAGTGGATCGCAATCACCGGGCTCGCCGTGGCACTCGTCGCGGCCAGTGCTCCGGCCTACGCTCAGCAGGACGGCTGGATCACGATGAAGACGAAGATCGCGCTGATCACCGCCGAGGACGTCAGCAGCAGCGATCTGAACGTCGACACGGTCAACGGCGCGGTCACGCTGCACGGCAAGGTGCAGACGCCGACCGAGAAGTCCAGGGCCGAGACGATCGCGAAGGGCATCGACGGCGTGAAGTCGGTGCAGAACCTGCTGCAGGTCGTGCCCGACTCGGCCAAGAAGGTGGTCGAGGCCGCCGACACCGAGGTGAAGAAACGGGTCGACACCGCCTTTGAGGCGCAGGCCACGCTGAAGGACAGCGGCATCTCGGTGGCGTCGGTCAACCGCGGCGTGGTCCTGCTGAAGGGCCGCGCCAAGAGTCTCGACGCGCACCTGCTCGCCATCGAGACGGCGCGCGGCGTGGCCGGCGTGCGTCGGGTGGCGACCGAAGTGGAAATCGCCACCTCGATGTAGGCGCGCCGACAGCAACTCTCACGACGACCCGGGCGGCCATGCGGCTTCCCGGGTCGTCGTGTGTACGGGCCGTGGCGCCCGGCGCGCGACCCTAGACGTGGTCCATCTTGTCGTGCGAGACCGGGTCGACGATGGCGTCACCCGGTTCCTCGTGCCGCCGCGGGTTGTTCCAGCGCCCCATGCCGACGCCGAAGAGCACGACGCCCCCCGCCAGGCTGAGGCCGCCGAGTACCGCGAGCACCAGGTTGGGAGTGCCGGTGCTGGCGGCGGACATCGAGAAGCCCGAGCACACCAGGCCGAAACCGATCAACGCCAGCGCGATGAGTCGCATCATCGAAGTCTCCTTGTGTCGAGCCGGTCGCGGCTCTCAATTCCGCTCGACTTGCACGATGCTCGCCAGCGGCTCCGGGTCACAGCACGCCGTTGGCGGGGTCGGCGGCTAAGGTCCGACCGGTAGCCACGGCCGGCTCGGCGTCCACGCGGCTGTCGAGCGGCGCTCGGAGCAGCGTCAGCAGGTCCATCGGGTCGACGGGCTTCACGAGATGCGCATCGAACCCCGCCTGGCGGCTGTGCGCCCGATCGGCCTGCTGCCCCCAGCCCGTCTGCGCGACGATGCGCGTGCGCTGCGCCCAGGGTTGCGCCCGCAGGTGGCGGCACACGTCGTGACCGGACATCGACGGCAGTCCGAGGTCGAGCAACACGACCTCGGGACGCACAGTCTCGGCGAGGCGCAGGGCCTGCTCGCCGTCGTAGGCCGCGTGGACGTCGTGACCCCACTGCTGCAGCAGGGTCACCAGCGAGTCGGCGTTGTCGACGTTGTCGTCGACCACCAGCACGCGGCGAGACGGCCCCGGCGGCAGTTCCGGCGGCGCCGGCGCCACCACCTCGGGGAGCGCGGGCGCCGCCAGGTTCAGGCGCAAGACGAACTCGGCGCCGCGTCCGACGCCCTCGCTGCGCGCCTCGACTTCGCCGCCGTGCAGCGCCACCAGGCCGCGCACGAGCGCGAGGCCCAGTCCCAGCCCGCCGCCGCCACGGGCGGTGCCGGGCGCCACCTGGGAGAACTTCTCGAAGAGCAGGGGCAGGTGCTCCGGGGCGATGCCGATGCCGTCGTCGCGCACGCGGACGTCGACCCGCCCATCGCGCTCGGCCACCGAGACCGCGATGTGCCCGCCACGCGGGGTGTACTTGCAGGCGTTCTGCACCAGATTGGCGACCACCTGCGTGAGGCGCGTCGGGTCGCCGGTCACCAGCATCGGCTGCGACGGCAGGTCGACCGTCAGCTCGTGCTGGTGACGTTCGACGTCCGCGCGCGACGTCTCGACGCCGTGCTGCACGACCTCGCGCACATCCACCGGCTCGAGACGCAGATCCAGCTTGTTGGCGGTGATGCGGCTGACGTCGAGCAGGTCGTCGATGAGGCGCACCAGCTGCTGCATCTGCCGCCCGATGACCTGATGGGCGCTTTGCGCCGCGGCGGTCGGCCCGTCCTGCAGCCGCAGAATCGCGAGACCGGTGCGGATGGGCGCCAGCGGATTGCGGAGCTCGTGCGACAGCGTGGCCAGGAACTCGTCCTTCCGCCGGTCCGCTTCGCGCAGCTGCGCCTCGCTGTAGTGGAGCTGACGGTTGGCGATGGCCAGTGCCAGGGTGCGATCGTCGACTCGGCCCTCGAGATCGGCGAGCAGGCGATCGCGCTGCACCTGGAACGCCTGGAGCCGGGCCAACGTGCGCCACACGACGGCGGTGATGGCCAGCGCGAACGCCAGCACGACGGTGGCGGCGGTGAGGGCGGGATCGAGATGCTGCTGCAGGGTGGCTCGCACCTGGCCGAGCACCAGCGGCACGGCGAAGGCGGCGACGAGCGTGCTCGGCGCGACCGCCGCATGCAGATGCGCGCCGCGCAATCGAGCCATCGCATGCTGCGACGACGCGATCACAGCGATGCTGGTGAGGCCCAGCAGGATGACGGTGAGCACCGCCATGCCCGGGAAGGCGGGACGATCGGCGAGGCGGGTCGCGTCGAACGACAGCGCCAGGACGGCCAGCCAGCTCAGGGTGAGCGTGGTGCCCGCCGCGAGCCGCACGATCGTCTCAGCGGCCCCGCCATTCCAGCGGAGCCCGGCGAGACTGAGCGCCAGGGTGCTCGTGGCCAGGCTGGTCACGGGCGACATCCGGCCCGCGACGGGATCGCCGGCCGGGAACTGGCCCGGCAGGAGACGCTCCACGCCCGACCGCCACCCCGTGCCGTACTCGATCAGCGTGAGCAGCGGGACCATCGCCGCGGCGGCCGCGAGCAGCGGCGGCCCGTATCGCGCGATGCGCTCGCCGCCGACGGCGTGGGCCACGAGGCCCAGCCCGAGGCACGCGAACGTGAACGCCGTGCCCGGCACCATCACGCGCCAGCCCGGCATCAGCGCGGCAGGACCGGCATCGCCGGCCGCCCACGCCGTCAAGACGCCGCCGCCGACCAGGGCGATCAGCGCGCCGGTCGCCGCGGTCACCGGCCGGAACGTGGCGGCCGGGTCGCGCGCGCGCAGCCACGGCAGCGCCAGCCGCACGCGACCGCGGCCGGCGTGCTCGACTAGACCGGATTCCGGCCCTGGATCACCCGAATCAACACCATCGCCACCGCCAGCACGAGCAGCAGATGGATGAAGCCGCCCATCGTGTACGAGCTGATCATGCCGAGCAGCCACAGCACTACCACTAGCAGCAGAATCGTGTCGAGCATGGGTCGCCCTCCAGAAGGCCACATCTACCTGGTGGCAGTTCGGAGAGCAGGGGACGTGCCACCGCGTTCGAACGCGGGGCGGCAAGGGAGGAACTGATCGTGGTTACGTCTTACCCAGAGTGGGTAGCACGTGACTCACTCGCGCGTCTCTATCACTTCGCGCAGATGGCGCACCAGCTGGTCGGGATCGCAGGGTTTGGAGAGCACGTGGCGGAACACCGTACGGGCCGTGGCGAGCGACGTGCGATCGACTGAACCGGTCACGGCGAGCAAGGCCACGCCGGCCGTCGACGCCTCGGCGCGCAGCGCTCGCGCGACCTCGATTCCCGAACGATCTGGCAGATTCAGGTCCATCACGACCGCATCAGGCGGGTGAGCCAGCGCCCGCGTGAGCGCTTCGTGTCCGCTGGCCGCGGTGTCGACGACGAAGCCGGCGGCGCGGAGGAACACGCCCCACACTTCGGCGGCTTCGGGGTAGTCGTCGACGAGCAGCACGCGCGGCGGACTTGCGGTTGGCATATATAGTGGATTGGCCGGCTGACGGACTGGGAGCACCTCCCCCGAGTTGCATTCACGGAGGCGCCAACGTGACAACGGCTGAGCGGACGCCACGCGTCCTCATGCACGAGCTTTCGACGCCCGACGGCGTCTTCCAAGGATATCTGCGTTCGTGGCTGGCGCAGCGCCCGGCCTCGACCGCGCCGGTCGGGCCGGCGCGCCACCTCGCCGGCAGCGCGTCGACTGGCCGTGGCGCCGGCGTGGCCAGGGAGACGCGATGACCGCCCGCCTCGCGGTCGTGGACGACGACGAGACATTCGGCGGCTACCTGCAGGTGCTGCTGACCTCGCGCGGCTACGACGTCGACGTCTATTCGACCGGCGCCGCGCTGCTCGACGGCATGCGGCGGCCGCCGCTGCCGAACGTGGTGCTGCTCGACGTCATGATGCCCGACGTCGACGGTCTCGAAACGCTGAAGAAGATTCGCCAGACGCACCCGAGCGCTCAAGTGATCATGCTGTCGGGACGCCAGGCGCCCGCGACGATCATCGAGGCCGTGCGCCTCGGCGCGGCCGACTATGTCCTCAAGCCGAATGACGCCGGCGGCGTCGGCGAGGCCGCGCTCGAAGCGGCGATCCGCAACGCCGTCGAGCGCGAGGTGATGGGCGCGGAGCTGGAACGCATCGGCGCCCAGCTGGCCGAGGATCCCGACGGGGTGCAGCCCTGCTGGACCTCGGGACAGGGCATGCAGCACGTCGTCGCGATGGTCGAACGCGTGGCCGACAGCGACGTGAGCGTGCTGCTGCGGGGTGAAAGCGGCGTGGGCAAGGAAGTGATCGCCCGCGAGATCCTGCGGCGCTCGCCGCGCCGCACCAAGCCGTTCGTGAAGGTGAACTGCGCCGCGCTGCCGGGCGAGCTGCTCGAGAGCGAGTTGTTCGGCCACGAACGCGGCGCCTTCACCGGCGCCGGGCAGACGCGCGTCGGCCGCTTCGAGTTCGCTCAGCACGGCACGATCATGCTCGACGAGATCGGCGAGATGCCGCTCGGGTTGCAGGCCAAGTTGCTCCACGTCCTGCAGGACGGCGAGCTGACGCGCCTGGGCAGCAACCGCCGCGTCGCGGTCGACGTCCGCGTGATCGCCGCCACCAACCGCGATCTCGTGGCGATGATGCGGGCCGGCACCTTCCGCGAAGACCTCTACTACCGGTTGCAGGTGATCGAGATCCACGTGCCGGCGCTGCGCGCCCGGCGCGAGGAGATCCGCCCGCTGACCGAGTTCTTCCTCGCCAAGTACGCCCGGCTCTATCGCCGTGCCGTGCCGCGCGCCAGCCAGACCCTGCACGCGGCATTGGCCGCGAATCCCTGGCCCGGCAACGTGCGCGAGCTCGAGAACATGATGAAGCGGTTCGTGGTGCTGCAGGACGAGCAGATGATCCTGCAGGAGCTGCGCACGACGGCCGCACAGCCGTTCACGCCCGAGGCCTCGCCCGACGCCGCGTTCCGCGCGCCGGAGCCGGTCTCTGCGCCGGGTGCCACCGACATGGCCACGGCACCGGTGCCCATGGCGCCGGTGCTGCCGCCGGCCTATGCCGCGCCCGCGGAGATGGCGGCGCCCGTGGCTGCCGCGCCGGCGCCGGTCGCAGCCGCGCCGTTACCCGAGGCCAAGCCGGTGCTGAAATGCGACGGCGTCGTCAGTCTGCACGAACTGGCTCGCGTCGCCGCGATGGACGCCGAGCGCGACGCCATCAACGAGGCGCTGACGCGCTTCCGCTGGAACCGGCGCAAGACCGCCGCATTCCTGAAGGTCAGCTACAAGACGCTGCTCAACAAGATGAAGGAGTGCGGGATTCGCGGCGCCGACCTGGCGTAGGCGCCCGCCCCCCGACCCCCTCACCGCCGCTCGTCGTCAATCTGTGCGATTGCCCACCGTACGGCCTGGCGGACGGCGGGAGAGCGGTCTTCGCGCGCCTTCTCGAGCGCGGGTAGCGCCGAACTGCTCTCGATCTGGCCCAGCGCCCACGCGGTGATCGCGCGGACGTCCTCATCGCGGTCGCCGAGGAGCGGCGTCAGCGACGACACCGCGGCGCTGCTCTCGATCTCGCCCAGCGCCCAGATGGCCATGCGGCGCACCGCCGGATTGCCGTCCCTGAGCGCGGGCGTGATGATCGGCACCGAGGCATCGTCCTCGATCTGCCCCAGCGCCCACAGCGCGGTCAGGCGCACGTCGAGCGACGCGTCGCGCACCATCGGCGTGAGCAACGCCACGCCGGCGGCGCGTTCGATCTCGCCGAGGGCCCAGGCCGCCATCTGCCGCACGCGCCCGTCGGCGTCCTTCGTGAGCGGCGCCAGCACCTCGACGCCCGCGGCCGCCTCGATCTCGCCGAGGGCCCACGCGGCCATCCGCCGGGTGTCGACGTCGCTGTCGCCGACCGCTCGGCGGATCAGGGGGACACCACTGGGCGACTCGATCTCGCCGATCGCCCACAGGGCGACGTGCCGCACCTCGGGCGCGCGATCGCCGAGCGCACGTTCCAGGTGGGGCAGGGCGGTGTCGTCCTCGATGTTGCCCAGCGCCCAGGCGGCCCGGCGGCGGACGATCGGCGAGGCGTCGCCGAGCGCCTTGCCCAGTGCGGCGATCGCATCGAAGCGCTCCAGCGATCCCAGCGCCCACGCCGCCATCGCCCGCACCGGCACCTCGCGGTCCGAAAGCGCCGCAGTCAGCGCGCTCAGGGCGCGCACGTCCTCGAGCTCACCGAGACCGAGGAGCCCCGTTTCGCGAAGACCCGCGTCGGCGTCTTTCGCCAGGCCCGTGAAGTCGGCGAGCGCCCAGTCGGGCCGTTCACGAGCCACCATCCGGGCGGCGATGCCGCGCACGCACCGGCTCGTGTCCCTCAGCGCCGACCGGTAGGCCTGCAGCACCGCGGCCGGCACGGCGCCGCGCGACCCGACGCTGACGTGAGGCACCGAGACCGCGCCACCCGAGCGCGGCATCGGCGTGGGGGTCGGCGTCGGGGTCGGGATCGGCATGGGCAGTGTGATGTCGCCGTCCCACCATCCCCAGCCATTGGTGAGCTGCCGGCCGGCGAGCTCGCACACGGCCGGATCGGCGGCGCGGAGCGATGTGAGGAGCTGCGTCACGGCCGCGGCGTCGCGGAGATCGGGCTGCAGGGCGAGGGTGGCGGCGAGGACGAGCACTGAGGTCATACGGGCTCCGTGAGTGTCGGGACGCCGGATTGGACGGAGCCAGGCAGGTGTTTCGTTGGAATCCGGGGCCGGATGGGAGCCGAGGTGGGCCGCCTGCGCGATAGCATGCAGCGGACCCGTGGCCCGTCGTCCCCGCCCGCCCGCTCCACCCAGGACCGCGTCGCTGACGGACGTCCCGCCCGCGGCCGTGGCGCGCGCCCCATGGCAGGCGGTAGCGGTGCTGGTGGCGATGGCGGTCGGGACCTTCGTCGGCAGCCTCGGCGGGCCGTTCGTGTACGACGACGACGAGGCCATCGTTCGCAACCCGTTCATCCGGGCGCTGTCGCCGATCGGGTCGGCGCTGAGCGCGCCGTCGCACAGCGCGGCGTCGGGGCGCCCGCTGATCAGCCTGTCGCTGGCCCTCAATTACGCGGTGGGGGGCCTCGACCCGCTCGGCTACCACGCGTGGAACGTCGTCGTGCACCTCGGCGTGGCGCTGCTCCTCTACGGCGTGCTGCGACGCACGTTCCAGTCGACGGCACTCTCCCCAGAACTGCGGCAGACCACCGAGGGCACGGCGTTGGCGGGCGCGCTGCTCTGGCTCCTGCATCCACTGAACAGCGAGGTCGTCGAGAACGCCATCCTGCGGACCGAGTCGATGATGGCGTTCTGCTACCTGCTCACGTTGTACGCGGCCCTCCGGGGGTTCGCGGCCGGCCCTGGCGCGACGCGCTGGCTCGCCGTCTCGGTCGTGGCGGGTGTCGCCGGTGCCGCGTGCAAGGAGTCGATCGTCACGGCGCCGCTCATGGTGCTGCTGTACGACGCCGTGTTCGCCGCCGGCTCCCTGCGAGCGGCGCTGCGCCGTCGCCCCGGGTACTACGCGTCCCTCACCCTCACGTGGGTGGCGCTGGTGGGGTTGAATGTCAGCGGGCCCAGGTCGGGCGCGGGATTCCTGTCCGAGGTCTCGGCGTGGACCTACCTGCAGCACCAGGGGCCGATCATCGCCACGTATCTGAAACTGGCGGTGTGGCCGGCGCCGCTCGTCGCCGACTACGGGCCGACGAGCGCCACCGTGCCGGCCGGCGCCTGGCTGTGGCTCGCCGCCGTCGCCGTGCTCGCCGGCCTGGTCGTCGCGGCCTGGAGAACGCGACGCCCGCTGGCGTTTCTCGGCACCTGGTTCTTCGTCACCTTGGCGCCGGCGTCGAGTGTCGTGCCGATCGCGCCCGAGGTCGGGGCCGAGCGGCGGATGTATCTGCCGTTGATGGCGCTGGCGATCCTGGGCGTGCTCGGTGTGCGCGCGATCATCACCCGCGTCGTGCCGCCGGAGCATCGCCAGCTCACAGCGAGGAGTGCCGTGGCCATGGCGGTCGCGGCGTGCATGTTCCTGTGTATGGCCCGCCACGACGACTATCGCGATCGACTTGCCCTGTGGCAATCGGTCGTGGACCGGCGGCCACACGGGCGCGCGCATCACAATCTCGGCATCGAGCTGGCGGCGCGCCAGCGTCCCGCCGAGGCCCTCGAGCAGTACCGGATGGCCACGCCCGACGAGCCGAAGGCACACTACGCCCTCGCCTACGCGCTCGCGATGGCCGGCCGGCCGGCGGACGCGGCCGCCGAAGCCCGCCAGCTCCTGGCGCGGCTGCCGGACGACGCGCTGGCGCCCGACGCTGCCAGACTGCTCGGCGTCGCCCTGGCCGAGCAGGGCGACCATGCCGGCGCGATCGGCGCCTTCACGCACGCGCTGACGATGCGGCCGTCGTACCGCGACGCGCGCGCGGGGCTCGCCGACAGCCTGCGGGCGATGGGCCGATGGCGTGAGGCCGCCGTGGCCTATCGGATCTACCTGGGGCAGGCTCCGAACGACGCCGTCGCCCTGGGCAACCTGGGCGCGGTGTTGTCACAGGACGGCCAAGTCGTCGACGCCGCCCGCGCGTTCGCCAGAGCCGTCGAGCTGACGCCGGAGTCGGCCGCTGCGCGGTTCAACTACGGCGTCAGCCTCCTCGATGCCGGGCGGCGTGATGAGGCCCTGGTGGAGTTTCGGCGCGGACTTGCCATCGACCCACGCAATGCCCGGCTGAACGAGGCAGTGGCCAGCCTCACACTTGCCGGCCCGTCGCGACGGTAGGACGTTCGGCGCGTCGGCACCCGCCTTGCTCTGCGCCGGGCATGGACAATCCACGAACCGATCAGCCGGCGCCCCACGCCGGAGAGAAAGAGAAGGGCGCCGGCGTAGATGGGAACCGGGCGACACAGCCCGCACCCAAGGACGCCGCGAGCACGACATCGAAGCCGCAAGGCACGTTGCGCGATCAAGAGCAGACCATGGAAGCCGAGGGGCAGGCGCAGCCGCAGGAGGGCGACCTCACCCCCGAGGAGCTCGAGCGCGAGGGCTTCCCGAAGCCGCGCGACTAGCGCGAGTCCACCGCAGGCGTGAACGGGCCAAGCCAGGCGTCCGCGTGGATCAGGTCGGGCTGCCTCGCGCCGCCACGGTCGTCAGGCCGTGGCGCGCCCGCCTGGATTCGAACCAGGGACCCCCGGCTTAGAAGGCCGGTGCTCTATCCACCTGAGCTACGGGCGCGTGGCTTCATCCTAGCAGCCTGACGCTCCGGGCTGGCCGCGCCGCTGAGCGCGCTTCGGTCAGCTCTCGCGCAACACCTCGGCCGGCGCCACGCGCATGGCCCGGCGCATCGGCACCCAGGTGGCGATGCCGACCACCAGCATCAGACCGGCCGCGACCAGCGCGTAGGTCGTGACGTCGAGCCGCGGCACGCCGACCAGCAGGCCCTCGACCGTCGCGGTGGCCACCGCCGCCCCGGCGACGCCGAGCACGAGGCCGGTGCCGCCGAGCAGCGCCGCCGCGCCAACCACCCGGCTGGCGACGCTCGCGGTGGTGGCGCCCACCGCCAGCCGCACGGCGAACTCGCGCCGCCGCGCCGCCACATCGAGCGCGACCACGCTGAAGAGGCCGATGGCCGTGAGCGCGGTGGCGACGGCCGCGAACAGCGCGAACACCCACGCGCCGAACCGCCACGGCGCACGCGCTCTGGCGACCAGCGCGTCCATGGTGGTGATGCCGTCGATGATCGCGGCGGGCGCCAGCCGCCGCGCCTCGGCGGCGACCATCGACGCCGCGGCCAGTGGCGCACCGGAGGTGCGGATGACGACGTCGGTGGCCGCCAATGTCGATTGCGAGGCGGGGTCGTAGACGTCGAGCGACACCTCGCTCAGACCTCGGTAGCGGACGTCAGCGACCACGCCGACGATGCGCCGCCACGCCATGTCGGGCGCGCCCTCGCGCGAGTCGAACGACGAGGTCAGCAGCCGCTGGCCCACGGCCTCGCGTCCGGGCCACAACCGCCGCGCCGTCGACTCGCCGACGATCGCCACGCGTTCGACGCCGGCACGGTCGTCGGCGGTGAACGTGCGCCCCGATCGCAGCGGGATGCGCATCACGCGGAAGTAGTCCGGCGTCGCGACCTGGTAGTTGAGCAGCGGGTTGGACGCCGACGACTCGGCGGTCTCGGGCTGGCCCTCGAGGATCACGCGCGTGCCCTGGCCGATGGCGCCGAGGCCGAGCGGACGAATCGCGACCGCGGCGGCGCCCTCGACCCCGGGTTGCGTCCGCAGCCCCGCCAGCAGATCGCCGATCCACGGATTGACGCGAACTTCGTCGAGCCGCGGGTCGACCTGCAGCGACAGCACCTGCGCCGGCTGGAAGCCGAGGTCGATCGCCTGCAGGGCGCGGAAGCTGCGGACCACCAGGCCGGCGGTGACGAGCAGCACTACCGCCATCGCCATCTGCGCCACCAGCAGCGCGTAGCGCGACCGGCTCGAACGCTGGCCGGCGGTGCCGCGTCCGGCATCGGCGAGGACGTCGGTCAGGTTCGTGGACCTCGCGACGCGCATCGGCGCCACGCCGCAGAGCAGCGCGGCGAGGGTCGAGATCGCGATGGCGACGAGCCCGACCGGAAGGTTGACGCGGGCGTCGGCGAGGCGCGGAATGCCATCGGGGGCCAGGGCGAGCATCGCGGTCGTGAGCGCCGACGCCAGCAGCAGGCCGGCGGCACCGCCCGCCACAGCCACGACGGCCGCCTCGACCAGCCAGAGCCGCGCGACGTCGACGTTCGAGGCGCCGATCGCCTGGCGGATGGCGTGCTCGCGCCGCGCCCGCGAGGCCCGGGTGAGCATCAGCCCGGAGACGTTGACGCAGGCGATCAGCAGCAGCACCGCCACGGCGCCGAACAACGCCCACAACGCGCGGCGAGCCGGGCCGATCACGTGCGTCGCGAAGGGCATGGCCATCACGCTGGTGCCCACTTGCGGCCCGGGCCGTCCTTCATCGATCCGCCGGCCCGCGGCAGAGAGATCGGCCGCCGCCGCCGCGACGCCGACGCCGTCGCGCAGGCGCGCGACGTAGAACAGCACGCCGACGTTGGCGAGGGCATCGGTCTTCCACACGGCCGACGCCGCTGCCAGCCCGGGAGCAATCGGCGCCCAGAACTGCGCGCCGTGCGGGTAGTCGAAGCCGGCCGGCATCACGCCGACGATCGTCTGCGCCTCGCCATCGAGGGTGACGCGGCGTCCGACGATTCCACGATCGGACCCGAAGCGGTCGCGCCACATGCCGTGGCTCAACACGAGGACGTTGGGCCCGCCCGGGACGTCGTCGGCCGGCTGCAGCACGCGGCCGAGCGCCGCCGGCACGCCGAGCGTGTCGAAGAACGGTCCCGACACGCCGGCGTAGTCGAGGCGCACCGGGTCGCCCTGGCCCTCGAGCACCGCCGTCCACGTCGTCGATCCCACCGACGCCATGCCCTGCACGGTGTGGCTGGCGCGGCCCAGCGCCTCGACGTCGCGGTAGGTCAACTCGATGAGGCCGTGCGAGAGTTCCGGCGCCAGGCCCCAGCCGACCACCAGCCGGCCCGGATCGCGGATCGGCTGCGGCGCCAGCAGCACGGCGTAGACCGCACTGAACATGGCCGTGGACGCGCCGACGCCCAGGGCCAGGGTGCCGATTGCCGCGACGGCGTAGCCGGCGTGGGTGCGGAGGGCGCGAAGCGTGAGCCGCAGGTCCGAGGCGAGCGTCATGGTCGCTCAGCATAGCGCCGCCGCTGCGTCGTGGGGCCAGGCCCGGCGTTCCTTCCGGGACGAGCGCTGACGTGAGCGGCGGTTCAGGGGGCGAGCCGGTTGTACTTGCGAAGAATCGACTGCAGCTGGTCCGTCGGCAACGCGTGGGCGATGTGGCCGTCGATGCCAGTCATGGTCTCGGCCGCCACGAGTGCGTTGACGATGGCCTCTTCCACCGCGTCGACGGTGGCATCGAAGAGCGGCGTCATGTCGCCGTTGGGCAGCCATGCGATCGCGGTGACGCCGGTCTCGGCCGCCGCCCCGGGATTCGCGGTGGAGAAGGCGAGGAAGATGTCGCCCGACCCGTTCGACGCCGTCCCGCCCAGCCGCGCGATGCCCATCGGCACGCGCCGCGCAACGCGTTCGAGCTGGTGGGGCAGCAGTGGCGCATCGGTGGCGACCACGACGATGATCGACCCATCGCGATCGGCCGGTGGCGCCGCGATCGCGCCGCGCTGACGTTCGGCGCCGGTGATCTCGCGGCCGACGGGCACGCCGGCGATCGTCAGCCGCTCGCGGGTGCCGTAGTTCGCCTGCACGAGGACGCCCAGCGTGTAGCCGCCGGTGACGCGGCTCGACGTGCCGATGCCGCCCTTGAAGCCGTGCGCCACCATGCCCGTGCCGCCGCCGACGTTGCCTTCGGCGACGGCGCCGTCACGCGCGCTCGTGAGCGCGCTGAACACGTGCGCCTTGGTGACGTGCTGCCCCTGGCCGTCGTTGAGGAACGCGTCGGACGTCTCGCCGACGACCGGCTGGTGCCATGGAATCGGCGTCTTCAGCACCTCGTGGAAGTAGCTGTTGACGGCGTCGCGCACCGCACCCACCGAGTAGGTGCCCGTGATCATCACCGGGCCACCCAGCGTGCCGCCTTCGACGACCCACGGCGCTCCGGTCATCTCGCCGAAGCCGTTGCCCGCGAACCAGCCCGCGAACACCGGCGTCCAGCGCCGTCCGCGCGGCCAGACCGCCGTGACCCCGGTGCGCACCGGGCCACGGCCGACGACCAGCGCGCCCTCGCCGCGGACGATCGTCGTGTGGCCGACTTCGACGCCGGCGACGTCGGTGATGGCGTTGAGCGGACCGGGCGTCCCGGGGAACGGCACGCCCAGCGCCCGTGCTCGCGGTCTCGGCTGCGCGCCGGAGGCCGCGATTTCCAGAAGGATGCCGATCGCGATCAGGGGGATGACCCCGATCGCACGACCGCGGCGCAGGAAGTGGGTCATCGCCGCGCCTGTGTCTACTCCGCGGCGCCGGTGAAGCGGTCGCCGTCGTCGGCGAACAGCACGTTGAAGCTCGTGAGCGACCCATAGCAGCCGGTGACGTAGGCCTGCAGCTTCAACTTCTGATCCTCGGGCAGATCCGAGGCGTTGACCTGCTGCTCGAGGGTACGGAGGCGATTCCGCAACATCACGATCTTGTGGAAGAAGGTCTCGATCGGCCAGCTCTTCTCCTGCACGCCGGGCCGGCCGGGCCGCAGCACCAGGTCGCCGCCGCGCCATTTCTCGGCCGGGCTGACGGCGGTGAGGCCACTCTCTTCGCGGATGACGCGGCGCAACAGCGCCTCGATCGGCTCGCCGGCAGTGTCGGTCATGACGTGGGGCTCCGCGATCTCCCGATCGCTCACGAGGGGCAGGTGCGCGGCCGGCCGCAGGGCCGCCGACGTGGGCGACGGACGCGAGGCGCGTGGCTCCGGCGCCGCAGGTTCGGTGCCGGGGATGACGGTGCGGCCGCCGCCGCGGTAGCGATGCTCACTGCCGCAGTAGTCGCAGGTGACGCGCAGCGGCTCGCCGGTGCCGTCGACCACGACGATCGTGTGCAGGCGGTCGACGTGACACGCGCGACAGTAGTCTTCGATCGTCTGGCCGGCGCGATACGGGCGGGCGGGCATCCGGCCGCCATCATGCCACGGTCCGGCGACGGCGGCACGGCGCGGTCCGCCGTGGTGCCCGCGTCTGCTACTTGATGGCCGCGCCGATGCGCGAGTAGTCCAGCATCTGGGCGGCGAAGTCCTGTGGATAGGCGATGGTGACGTCGGTGATCGTGCCGGCGGCATCGCGGACGGCCGTGAGGGTGGGCATCACGAAGCCGGAGTACGAGGGCAGCTTCAGCCGGTCCACCCGCGCCACGACCTCGTCTCGCAGCGTGGAATCGAAGTGCACGCCGTGGGCCTCGAACAGCGCCTTGGCGGCGGCGTAGTCGCCGGTGGACTTGATGCGCTGCACCTCGCCCAGCAGGCGCCCGACGCCCTCGCGGAACGCCGTGGCGTCGACCATCACGTAGAACGTCTTGCCGTCACGCTGGCGGGTCTCGATCGCCTTGGTGTTGGCCATCAGCCACCGCACGATCATCTGGCGGTTGCGCATGTGGTCTTCTTCGATCTGCGTCCCCTGGCGGATGCGGCGCAACTGCACCAGCGCGTTCTTGGTGTAGCCCTCGTACTCCGCCTGGACGATCTCGGCCTGGTCCGCGGCCTGGAGGATGCCGATCTCGACCAGCTTCGGATCGGGCAGGAAGTAGAGGCCGATGAGATCGGCGCGCCCTTCCTCGAGGGCCGAGTACTGCTCCTTCAGCAGCGTGGCCGGATTGCCCCCCACCTTGTCGGAGACCTTGCCCGAGGCGTGGCCGATGACCTCGTGCATGTTGGTGTGCAGCTCGCCGGC
>CADEDM010000046.1:0-3591 GCA_902826065.1 uncultured Acidobacteriota bacterium
AGATCACCGCCGGCATCACGCTGGGCCTGAAGCTCGTGCTCGGCTTCATCGGCGTGCTCACGCTGGCCATCGGCGGCATCGGCGTCATGAACATCATGTTCGTGTCGGTCACCGAGCGTACGCGGGAGATCGGGATCCGCAAGGCGCTGGGCGCCAGGCGCGGCGCCATCCTGCTGCAGTTCCTGCTCGAAGGGCTGGTCACCACCATCGCTGGCGGCATCGTGGGCGTGGTGGTCTCGTGGGGCCTGGTGATGGCGGTCAGCCCGCGGCCGTTCCTGTCGGAACTGCTCGACGACCGCACCCGCACCGCCGACATCCACCTGCTGCTCTCGGCCGAGCTGCTGATCACGTGCACGGCGATCCTCGTGATCGTGGGCCTGGTCAGCGCCTTCGTGCCGGCCCTGCGCGCCTCACGCCTCGATCCCATCGAGGCCCTGCGCTACGAGTAGTTCGCGCCGCTTGCGTGTCCCTCGATCGCGGTTTGTGCCACCATGCGCTTGGCCGGCGGGGTGACCTCCCCCGCAGACGCGCCGAATCTCGGCGCACGAGGGACGCCATGACCATTCGACTCACCTTGATCGCCGCGGCGCTGGCCGCCGTCGTGACGCTGGCCGACGACGCCCCGCCCTTCGCCGCCGTGCAAGCCGACCTCTTCGCCGTGCCCAACTCGTACTCGAACGCCTGGGGTGACTACGACAACGACGGCGACCTCGACCTCGCCGTGTCGCTCGGTACCGGCGAGGTGCGGTTGTACCGCAACGACAAGGGCGTGCTGGCGAACGTCGGTGCGACCGCCGGCATGCCCCAGGCCGGCAGCCATGAGCTGCGCGGCCTGAGTTGGGGCGACTACGACCAGGACGGCGACATCGACCTGCTCGGCGGGTCGACGCCCACCGACAAGCTCACCAAGGTGATGCGCAACGACAACGGACGCTTCACCGACGTCGCGGCAGAGATCGGGCTGACCATCCCGGGACGCTCGGCCCGGCAGACCAACTGGGTCGACTACGACAACGACGGCGACCTCGACGTCTATTCCGCGGACCGCTCGGGCGACAACAAGCTGTTCCAGAACACCGGCGGGAAGTTCACGCAGGTATTCGCGGGCGCCGGCCCGACCGACCCGCGCCCGACGGTGGGCGCGTGCTGGCTCGACACCGACAACGACGGCGACCTGGACCTGTTCCTGGCCAACCAGGCGGGCGCCGCCGACGCGCTGTGGCGCAACGACGGCGCCGCGTTCGTCGACGTCGCGAAGGAGCTGGGCATGACCGGTCCGGCGCGGACCAAGGACGAGGGCGGCGTGGGCTGTGCCGTCGGCGACTACGACAACGACGGCCATCTCGACATCTTCGTGCCCAACTACGGCCACAACCAGCTCTATCGCAACAACGGCAACGGCACCTTCACCGACGTGGCCGCGAAGGCCGGCGTGGGCGTGGAGAACCACGCGGTCGGGTCGGACTGGGGCGACATCGACAACGACGGCGACCTCGACCTCTCGGTCATTTCGTACGTCGGCGAAGTGGGCAAGCAGACGCCGATGAACGCGCTGTTCCGCAACGACGGCGCGAAGGGCTTCGTCAACTTGCTCACGGCCGAGAGCGCCCTGAACAAGGCCGACCACGCCTCGCAGTTCATCGACTACGACAACGACGGCGGCATCGATCTGTCGATTACCGACGGCTATGGGCCGGCAGGCGGCCACTTCCTGTTCCGCAACACGTCGCCGGATGTGGTGAAGCGCCGGAGCCTGAGCGTGACGGTGCTCGACGCCAGGGGCCACCAGACCCGCTTCGGCGCCGAAGTCCGCATCTTCAACGGCGGCGGCCGCCTGCTCGGTACCCGCCAGGTGCTGACCGGCGGCGGATACAACTCACAGCGCGCCGCTCCCGTGCACTTCGGCCTGGCCAGGCTGGAGCGCGTGCGGGTGGACGTGACGTTCATGACGAAGGCCGGCCGCAAGACCGTCTCGGTGAAGGACGTCAGGCCGTCGGACCACCATGGAACCAGCCTCATCGTCCGCGCGCCGAACTGAAGCCCGGCGCGCGTTTACGCACTCGTAACATCGTCGATACATCGTCGAAACGTCTGTGACGTACATGTATCGACCATGGCACTGCGCCCCTGGTCGATCGTCCAGTCGTTTCCGCTCCGCTCGCTGATCCGCAGCGCACTGTGCGCCGCCCTCGTCGCGGCTGGCACCGCCCGGCCGGCGGCCGCCGCCAACCCCGCGCTGATGCGCCTGCTGCAGGTGCTGCGCGACAAGGGTTCGATCTCGGCGCAGGAATACGACGAGATCCGCGCCGTGGCCGACGCGCCAGACGCGCCGGCGACAGCGGCAGCGGCAGCCGTCACCGCCCCGGCCACCACCGTCAGCACCAAGGACGCCGAGCAGGACAAGGCCATCGCCGAGGTCCGGGCCGCGACCGCCGGCACGCCGGCGCCGGTGGTCAGCCGGGCGCTCGCCGGCAAGTGGTACGAGCGCCTCAGCGTTCGCGGCTACACCCAGTTCCGCCGCGCGGAGGTGTTCTCGGCCCGGGGCGCCGTGCTCGAGGTGCCCGCTGACCGCAGCGTCCAACCCAACGAGTCGTTCGGCATCCGCCGCGGACGGTTCGTCATCAGCGGCGACCTGGCCGATCACCTGAGCCTCTACGCCCAGATGGACTTCAGCGGGTCGTCGGGCACCGGCGACTTCGTGCTGCAGACGCGCGATCTCTACGGCGACGTGTGGCTCGACAAGAACAAGACCTTCCGCGTGCGGCTGGGGCAGTCGAAGGTGCCGTTCGGGTGGGTCAACCTGCAATCGAGCCAGAACCGCGCCCCTCTCGAGCGGCCCGACGCCCTCAACACCGCCGTGGAAGGCGAGCGCGACCTGGGCGCGACCCTGATGTGGGGATCGACCACGGCGAAGCAGCGCTTCCGCGACCTCACGGCGCAGGGCCTCAAGGGCTCTGGCGACTACGGCGTCGTGGCGCTGGGCGTCTACTCGGGGCAGGGCTTGAATCGTCCCGACCAGAACGCCGACGTCCACGCGGTGGCCCGCGTCTCCTATCCGTTCAAGACCCCAGGCGGACGCTTCGTCGAGCTCGGCGCCCAGGCCTACCTGGGGCACTTCGTCACCACCACCCAGCCAATCACCTCGGGGGGCGCGACGTTCACACCGACACAGCCGGCCGATGGGATCCTCGACCAGCGTGTGGCGGTCACCGCCGTCGTCTATCCGCAGCCACTCGGCTTCGAGACCGAGTGGACCGTCGGCGAGGGCCCGCAACTCTCTGACGACCTGCGCTCGATCCGGTCCAAACGGCTGCAGGGCGGCTACGTGCAGGCGAACTACCGCGTGCGCCAGGGCCTCGCCACGTGGTTCCCGTTCGTGCGCTGGAACTACTACGACGGCGCCCGCAAGTTCGGCCGCAACGCGCCGCGCGACGAGGTCAACGAGCTGGACTTCGGCGTCGAGCTCGCGCGCTGGGCCGAGGTCGAGGTGACGGGCATCTACACGCGTACCATCCGCCGCACCCGCACCAGCACCTTTCCATTCGAGCTGACCCGCGACGCCAACCGGGTGGCGTTCCAGATTCAGTGGAA
>CADEDM010000046.1:3691-28548 GCA_902826065.1 uncultured Acidobacteriota bacterium
CCATGAGCGTGGCGTCACATTTGGGGATCCGCACTGACGAGTACGACCAGCAGATCCTCACGTTCATTCCGTTCTACGACGAGATCCTGAACGCCGCGGCGACGGCGCTCGACGCCCTCGAGCGGCCGGCGAAGGTGGTGCTCGACCTGGGCACGGGATCGGGCGCGCTGGCCGCGCGGTGTCTGTCGCGGTTGAAGGGCGCGCGGGTCGTGGGCATCGACGGTGATCCGGCCATGCTGGGCATGGCGGAGCAGCGGCTGGGGAAGGCGCTCAGGCCGGTGGTCGGCAACTTCGAGTCGACGCCGTTCCCGGCGTGCGACGTCGTGTCGGCGTCGTTCTCGCTGCATCACGTGGCCTCGCCGGCCGTGAAGCAGCGGATCTTCCGCAAGGCGTTCGCGGCGCTGCGTCCCGGCGGCATGCTGGTGGACGCCGACTGCATGCTCGCCGCGAGCCCGCGGCTGCGCGCCCGCCATCACGCGCTGTGGCGGGATCATCTGGCGGCGACGCATGGCGCCGCGGGCGCGAAGAAGTTCCTGCGCGCGTGGGCGGGCGAAGACACCTACTTCCCGATCGACGTCGAGACGGCGCTGCTGCGCAAGGCCGGCTTCGCCGTGGACGTCGCGTGGCGCCGGGCGTCGTTCGCGGTCGTCGCTGCGGTCAAGCCGCGCGACTGATCGCCGATCGGCACGCTGCCGGTCCTGGCCTACAATCCCCGCCGGTGTCCAACTTCTGGCAGACCTACGACGAGGCCGCCGGCCGGTTCGGCGGCAACGTCGCCGTCGAGATCCAGCGCGCCACCGGACTCGAGCAGGTCACCTACCAGGAGTTGAAGCGCTGGGCCGAGGGCATCGCCGCGTGGATGGCGGCGCAGGGCGTCTCGCGGGGTGACCGCTGCGCCATCCTCGCCGACAACGACGCTCGCTGGTGTGCGATCCAGCTGGGTCTGTTGCGCCTGGGCGCCATCGCGGTGCCGCTCGACACCAACTACTCCGCGTCGCAGGTGGCGACCGTGCTGCGCGCGTCGGGCGCGCGGCTGATCGTGGCCGGTACGCGCCTGCTGCCGATCGCCGAAGGGGCCGGCACCGGCCTGCCGATCGTACGGATGTACCGGGGCGCCGACGACGCGCGTCCGTCGGTGGACGCGATGATCGAGGCGCCAGCCACGCCGTTGCCGCCGTCGCCGGCGGAGCCGTCCGATCCCGCCGTCATCCTCTACACGTCGGGCACCACTTCTGATCCGAAGGGCGTCGTGCTCACGCACGCCAACCTGGCGGGGGAGCGCGAGTCGGCATTCGCCGCGGTGCACGTCGACCAGCGCGATGCGGTGCTGGGCGTGCTGCCGCTCTTCCACTCGCTGGCGCAGATGGCGAACCTGCTGCTGCCATTCGCGGTGGGTGCGCGCGTCGTCTACCTCGAGACGCTGAACACCACCGACCTGATGAAGGCGCTGGCCGAACGCCGCATCACCATCTTCGCGTGCGTGCCGCAGTTCTTCTATCTGATCCACCAGAAGGTCACCGGTGAAGTGGCCAAGGGCGGGTGGCTGAAGCAGCGGATCTTCCGCGGCCTGCTCGCCACCAACCTGCTGCTGCGCAAGGTCGGCGTGAACATCGGCCCGAAGGTGTTCGCCCGCGTGCACCGCGTGCTGGGCGGACACATGCGCCTGCTGATCACGGGCGGGTCGAAGTTCGACCCGGCCATCGGCAAGGACCTCTACGCGCTCGGCTTCACGATCCAGCAGGCCTACGGTCTCACCGAGACGTCCGGCGCCGCCACGCTCAACCGGCCCGATGAAGCGCACATCGACACGGTGGGCCGCATCCTGCCCGGCAACGAACTGAAGATCCTGCCGCCCGAGGGCGACGCCGACGACGGCGAGATCGCCATCCGCGGGCCGATCGTGATGCAGGGCTACTACAACCGGCCCGACGCCAACGCCGAGGTCTTCCGCGACGGCTGGTTCCTCACCGGCGATCTCGGACGCATCGACAGCGACGGCCGCCTCACCATCACCGGCCGCAAGAAGGAGATCATCGTCCTCGCGTCGGGCAAGAACATCTACCCGGAGGAGATCGAGACGGCCTATCGCAAGTCGCCGATCATCAAGGAAATCTGCGTCATGGGCGTCACCCGCCCGGACGAGCCGACGAGCGAGCGCCTGCACGCGGTGATCGTGCTCGACGACGACGTGCTCAAGGCACGCAAGGTCATGAACGCCGGCGACCTGCTGCGCTTCGAGATGGAGAGCGCCGGCGCGCCGTTGCCGGCCCACAAGCGCGTGCTCGGCTACGACGTCTGGTTCGAGCCGCTGCCGCGCACCACCACCGGCAAACTGAAGCGCTTCCGCATCCAGAAGATGGTGCAGGACCGCGAGGCGGCGCGCGTGGCCGAGACCACACGCCCGCTGTCTGCCGCGGAGCAGGAGTGGCTCGACGATCCGCACGTCGCTGAAGCCGCGGCCCTCGTCCAGCGGCGGGCCAGGCACGGCGCGTCGGCGCGGCCCGACGCCAACCTCGAGCTCGACCTCGGCCTCGACAGCATGGAGCGCGTCGAGCTGCTCACGGAGCTGGAGCAGCGCTTCGCCGTGAAGGTGCCCGACGCGGTGGTGCACGAGACGTTCACCGTGCGCCAGCTCGTCGAGGCCGTGCGTCCGGCCGCCGGCGCCGCCGGCGGCACCGTGGACGCGGCCTGGACGTCGCTGCTCGCCGACGTCCCGCCGGCATCGGATCCCGCACTCGGCTGGCTCCTGGCGCCGCGGCCACTCGCGACGCGACTGCTGTGGCTGGCCGCCTGGATCACCGCGCGCCTTGCCACACGCGTCACGGTCACGGGCGTGGGGCACCTGCCCTCAACCGGCCCGTACGTGATCTGCCCCAATCACCAGAGCTATCTCGACCCGTTCGTGCTCTGCGGCGTGCTGCCGTATCGCGTGTTCCGCCAGATGTTCGTGGTCGGCGCCGCCGAGTACTTCCAGACGCCACTCACCCGGTGGCTCGCTCGTCTGGCCAACCTGGTGCCGGTCGACGCCGACACCTCGCTCGTGCCGGCCATGAAGGCCGGGGCGTTCGGCCTCGCCCACGGCCGGGTCCTGCTGCTGTTTCCAGAGGGCGAGCGCTCGATCGACGGCACGGTGAAGCGGTTCAAGAAGGGCGCGCCGATCCTGGCCTCGCACCTGCAGGTCCCAATCGTGCCGGTGGCGCTCAAGGGGATCTTCGAGATGTGGCCGCGCACCAGGTCGCTCGACTGGCGCTTCGTCGGGCCGTGGCGCAGCCATCGCGTGCGCGTGGCCTTCGGGCCGGCCATCGCCGTGCCGGCGGGCGAGTCCTACGGCGATGCCGCCGCGCGCCTGCGCGGCGTGGTCGACGCGATGTGGCAGCGCCTCTGAGCCGGCCGGACGTCAGGGCACGACGACGCGGATCTCGTTCGACGCCGGACCCACGCCGCGGGAGTTGATGCCGCGGACGCGCACGTAGTACTGCCCGGGCGGCACGTTCGGGAACGTGAGCGCCGTGGCCGGCGACGTCGTGTCGTAGGCCAGGGTCGGCACACCCGCCTCGACGCCTGCCTCCACGCGATAGCGCAGGGCCTGATCCCCTACGGTCGACGCAATCCACGTCAGCGCGACGTTCGAGCCGCTGACCGAACCGCTCAGCGATGGCGGCCCGGGCGGTGCCGTCAGCGCTCCCACGCGCAGCAGCACCTCGTTCGACGGCGGCCCGATGCCCGCCGCGTTCTCGGCGCGCACGCGCACGAAGTAGACGCCGGATGGCACGACGACGGGCCCGACCGAGGTGGTGCTGGTGCGCACGACGCCCCGGTCGCTGGCGCCGGACCACGATCCGATCTCGAGGCGATAGCCCAGGGCCCCCCCGCTGACGGGAGGTGTCCAGCCGATGGTCGCCTGCGACTGCGCGAGGGTGACGCCGAGGCTCTGCGGGGCGTCGGGCAGCGTATCGCCCGACGGCGACACGACGATCGCGAGCTCTCCCGACGCGGGGCCGGTGCCCCATTCGTTGGAGCCTCGGACCCGCAGGTAGTAGTGGCCGCCGGGGACGCCGCTGACGTCGAAGGACGGCGTCGAGGTGTCGAACGACAGGGCCGTGCCGCCCGGCGACACGCCGACTTCGACGTGATAGGTGGTGGCGTCGCCCCCTGTCGTATCCGACGGGATCCACGCAAAGTGCCCTTGTCCGGCAGTCACGACCGCCGACGGCCGCCCCGGCGTGCCCGGCACGCCGTTGGCACGCTGCGTCACGGTCACGGTCTGTCCGCCGAGCATCAACGTGCCGGTGCGGGGCGCCGCCGACGTGTTGCGCGCGACGCCGATGTTCACGAGTCCGCCGCCACCTGTCGCCGGCACCGACAGCCAGCTGTCGCCGGTTGACGCCGTCCACTGGCCGCTCGGCGGGCTCGCGACGACGCTCACCTGCAGCACCTGCGCGCCGGCGCCGATGCCCGCCGAGGCCGGCGTGACCGTGAAGGGCGGCGGCACGTAGTTGTAGCGGATTGAGCCGAACAGCGCCGCAGCGCCGCCCTCGCAGTGCTGCTCGAAGTCGGCGGCGAAGCTGACGATGGTGTCGCCGCTGCCGTAGACGATGTCGATCACCGTGAACTCGCCGGTGAGGGTGTTGCAGCCGCGGTGCTCGCCCGAGACGGACAGCCCGGGGACGGCCGCGTCCTGGAACGGGAAGCGGGTGGCGTGCGGGTAGGCGCCCGGCGTGAGCGGCACACTCATCGGCGCCGCGAAGTCGAGCCACCAGAAGTCGCTGGACTGGGGTCCCTGGAAGTCGATGCTGACGCCGTTGTCGAAGTTCTTCGTTGCCGTGAACGAGCCGTCGGCCAGCGTGACGGTCTCGGACCGGCCCTGGCCGATGTAGTCGTCGGCCTGGCTGACGAACGTGTACGACGTCACGGCCGACTGCGCGAACGACGGGGCCGCACAGGCCAGCACGGCGACGAGCGACGTCAAGACGCGCATGGAGCCTCCGATAGCCGGGCTATCGGCGAACCCCGAGCCGGGCGCAGGCGCTATTTGCCTGTCTTTGCGGCGATCTGCCCTCTTTCGTCGACCGGGCGGCGCACGCCGCCGACCAGCGTCGTCCGCACCACCGTGACCACGCTCTCCGCGATCGGCCACGGCACGTCGTTGGCCACCGCCCAGAAGACCACGCGCGCCCGCGCCGACGTCTTGCCCCTGGCCCACGGCGTCTCGACCGCGAACTCGGGATAGACGAACAGGTTCGGCACGAGCGCCGCATCGGCGAGGGGCGTGAACGTGAACCGCGGGACGATGTAGAGCAGGTGATCGTCGACGCGATCGATCCGGATGTCGTCGAACTGCAGGCCGCGGCGCGCGACATCCATGATGGCCGCCACCAGGGTGAACCACGACACGTGTCCGGCGGCGTTGAGGTGGCGGGTGCGCACCTCGATGCCGTAGGGGTGCGCCGGCGGCTCGGGCGCCACGCCGAGGCGGCGCCGGCGCACGCCGCGATGGATCGTGATGCGCGCCACCGGCACCTTTTCGGGCGTCTTCACGCCAGGGGTGCGGCGCAGCACGTGAAAGTCCATCACGAGGTCGTCGGCTTCGGGATGCGGCAGGGCGAAGTGCAGCGTCTTGTCGCCCAGGCGCGCCGGCTGCTTGAACTCGACGTCGAAACTGCTCACGCCCTGACGCAACGACTTCTTCGCCAGGTAGTGCCACAGCGTCTCGATGTACCACTCGGCGCTGACGCTGCCAGCCGAGTTGAGCATCTCGGGCACGATCGGCTTGCGCCGGGCATCGAGGGCCGCGCTGATGGCCGCGCCGACCGCGCGGCCCACGCCGGTGGCGGGGAGAGGCGACATGCGATGAGGGGTCAGCGGCGCGCGCGGGGCAGCGTGGCGGTCAGCCACTTCGCCACGGCGCCGGTCGCCTCGGGGCTGACGGCCTTGCCGCCGAGCGTCGCGTACTCACTCACCGCACCGGTGGTCGCGGGCACGAGCAGGTGGTTCACTCCGGGTACCAGCACCACGTCCACCGCCGCCTTCCGCTTGCGCTCGCGCGCCATCGCCGCCAGCGCCTCGGCATGTGTCGACGCCACCTGCGTGTCGCGCTCCCCCTGCACGATCAGGATCGGCTGGCGGACGTCCTTCATCACCGTCGCGGGATCGAAGGCGAGATAGCTGGCGAACCACGCGGTTTCGGCCTGGGCACGCAGTTCCTTGGGCACGTCGTCCCAGGTGCCGGCCCCGGTGGCGGCCAGGTTGATGCGGGTCTGCAGGTCGGCCTTGGCCTTCCGCTCTTCGTCCGGCACCTGCATGTCGGTCAGCAACCGCTGCTGCTGCTCGAGCACCAGCGCCCCACCCGTGCCCGACGCTCCGGCCACGAGCACGAGCGCGGCGATGTCGCGCTCGATGGCGCCGAGGCGCAGCGCCACCCACGCGCCCTCGCTGTGGCCGAGCACGGCGATGCGGCGGCCATCGACGTCGTCCTTCCGCGTCTTCTTCAGCCAGGTGATGACGGCGCGAGCGTCCTCGGCGTAGTCGGGCAGCGCCGCGGTCTCGGCGCGGCCACCGCTCTGGCCGACGCCGCGCTTGTCGTAGCGGACGACCGCGAAGCCGCCGGCGACGAGATCGCGGGCGACCTGGCCCATCATCGGGATGCCGGCGACGGTGCCGTCGCGATCGGCCGGACCGGCGCCGCCGATGAGCACCACGGCGGGCAGCGGGCCCTTCGCGTCCTTCGGCTTCGTGAACGTCGCGGCGAGGTTGAAGCCGTTGGCGCCGATGCGCACCGACTCGTCGCCGTCGATCGAGAACGCCGACATGCGCGACGCCGCCGAGGCGACGTCCTCGCGCGCGATCTCGAGCGCCTGCGCCGGGACACTCAAGCGCACGAACGCGCCGCTGGTGTCGGCCCACAGCGTCGCCGTGACGTCGCCACCGGAGTTCTTGAAGGTCAACGCATACCGGCGCACCGTGAAGGCGCGGCGCGGCGTCTCGATGCGCTCCTCGGTGACGGCGGTGACCGCGAGCGGAATCTCGGCCTGGGGCGCCACGTAGGCCCGGAGCTCAGTGCCGGGCGCCACCGTGGCCAGGCGCGCCGCCAGGGCGGCGTAGCTGCCGAAGAAGACGTTCGACAGCACGATGGTGTCGGCTGCCACATCGTCCACCTTCTCCGTCGACTCTCCAGCCTCTTTCAACCTGTTCGTGGCCTTGCCGTCGGCGAACGTGGTCTCGAGCGCGACATCGCGGCCCTGCACCGCGCCCTCGAGCGACATCGAGAGGGGCTTCCACGCGCTGTCGTAGCGCAGCTCGACCTGGCGCACGAGCAATCCCAGGGGCGGATTGACGACCGACGACCCGCGCACCACCCAGCCTTCGGCCTGCCGGACCACTGCGACCTCCTCGCGGCCCACCGTGCGGCCGGCGACGAAGACGACGTACGACTCGGCGCCCGTCACCGTGGGTGGCGCCGGCTGGCCGGCGGCTGCACGGGGAATCGCGGCCAGCCCCACGCCGATCGCGGCGGTCAGGGCCAGCCCGCGGGTACAATTCCGGATCGTGCCGTGCACTCGTGGCTCCACGGAGAAAGGGTAGCATCGATGCCCGAATCTTCCGGGATCGACCTGCTCCGCGCGGGTGCCGCGCTCGTGACGCATCCCGACCGGACCGTGATTCGCGTGACCGGCACGGAGCGCGCCACCTGGCTTCAGGGGCTGCTCACGAACGACGTCGAAGCGCTGGCGCCGGGACAGGGCTGCTACGCCGCGTGGCTCACGCCCCAGGGCCGCATGATCACCGACGCCGTGGTGCTGGCCGATGACGACGCACTGACGGTCGAGATGCCTTTCGCGCTGGGCGACACGTTGCGGCGTCAGCTCGACGCCGCGATCTTCGCCGAGGACGTCCAACTCGCCGACGACACCGCTGGCTGGCGTACGCTGGGCGTTCACGGCACTACTGCGGCTGCCATCGTGGCCAGAGCCGCCAGCGGCTCCCGGCCGGCGCCGGCGGCGCTGACCCCCGAGGCGCTCGAGGCGTGGGACGAGTACCAGCACGTGGCCCTTGGCATTGGCGGCCGCATCGTCCGCAGCGGCGCCTACGGCGTCACGGGATTCTGCCTGCGCGTGCGGCAGACCGACGCCGACCTGTGGATGTCGCGATTGCGCCTGGCCGGGGCCACGCTGACGCCGGCGGCCGATCTCGAGTACGCGCGCATCGAAGCCGGCCGTCCCGAGTTCCTCGTCGACATGGACGCCGATACGATTCCGCTCGAAGCCGGCATCGAGTCACGCGCCATCTCGTTCACGAAGGGCTGCTACGTGGGCCAGGAAGTGATCGTGCGTATCGTGCACCGCGGCGGCGGACGCGTCGTCAGGCAACTCGTCGGCCTTGCCGTCGACGGTGACACTGTCCCTGCGGCCCGCGCCACGGTGACCGCGGCGAAGGGCGACGTGGGCCGCGTCACGAGCGCCGCGTGGTCGCCGCGGCTGAGGTGCCCGGTCGCACTGGCCTACGTTCATCGTGACTCCGCCGTAGCGGGCACCGCACTTCGGGTGCAGTGTGGCGAGGACGATGTGGCAGCGGTCGTGCATAAGCTGCCGATGGCGTGACCCGGTCTCCACGGGCTGCCTCAATTTGAGTAAGAGGGCGCCCTGGCACCCATTTCTCGAGGAGAAACGTGATGCGACGACTGGCAATCCCGGCACTCCTGTGTCTCCTGGCTACGGCGCTGCCGGTCAGCGCGCAGGAGCAGGCGACGGTGCTCAAGCGCGACGGCTCGCGCGTCTCCGGGCGCTTCGAGGCCTGGAACCGCAACAACAACTCGCTCTACCTGCGGGTCTCGCAGGGCGACCAGCGGATCATTCCCGTCGGCGAGACCGCGCTGTTCGAAGTCGCGGGCGACGGCGCCAACCTTCCCGCCGCCGAGATCGAGGCCGCGCGCGGCGGCGACCACGTGCTGGTGCTGCGCAGCGGCGAGATCATCCGCGGCCGCCTGCTCAACATCGAAGGCGGCGAGGGCTCGGGCAAGGAGGACGAACCGCGCATGCTGTCGTTCAAGCCGAACGACGGCGCCGAACGGCGGACGCGCTTCTCGGACGTGCGCCGGTTCTACTTCGGCAACTTCCCGGCATCGATGAGTCCGGCGACCCAGCCGCCCGCCGCGCCCGGACCGGCGCAGCAGTCGCCCGAGGGCCCGGTGGGCCCTGGCGTGGTGCGCGTGAACGGCAACTCGCGCTGGGTGTCGACGAACATCACCGTGAGCCGTCGCGACCGCGTCGCGTTCTCGACCGAAGGCCAGGTGCAGCTCTCGACCGACGGCGAGGACAAGGCCGGCGCGGCCGGATCGCTGCGCGGCCGCACGGCGCCCAACGCCCCGCTGCCGGCGGCGCTGGCCGGCGCGCTCATCGCCCGCATCGGCAACGGCGCACCCTTCGCGATCGGCGACACGACCCAGGCCATCCCGATGCCCGGCGACGGCCAGTTGTTCCTTGCGGTGAACGACGACGAAGTGGGCGACAACTCCGGCGCCTTCACGGTCACCATTCGCGTGACGCGCGGCCGCCGGTAACCGCAGCGTGCGGATTGTGGTGGTAGCGGCCGTCGTCGAGCGCGACGGCCGTTTCCTCCTGACGCTGCGGCCGCGCGGCACGCACCTCGAGGGCCACTGGGAGTTCCCGGGCGGCAAGTGCGAGCCGGGCGAGACGCACGACGTCGCGCTGGCCCGCGAGATGCGAGAAGAGCTCGGCGTCGAGTCGCGCGTCGGCGACCTCGTCTACGCCGTGACCCACGAGTACCCCGGTCGCACGCTCGAGCTGCACTTCTACGCCTGCGACATCCAGGGCGAGCCGACTCCCATGTACGGCCAGCAGATGCGCTGGGTGTCGCGGCCGGAACTCTCCAGCCTGCCGTTCCCCGAGGCTGACGCCGGCCTGATCGCCCGGCTGATCGCGCCTCCGGCCTGAGCCGCTTTCCGCCCGCCTGCGCATTCCCCGGTAGATGTCCGAGTGGCTGGCTCCCGCCGGCCGGGGACGGGGAGGGCGCGATGGCGGATGCGGCGACGGCACACGTGCGAATCAACCAGGGACTGCTGGCGCAGGTCGAGCGGCAGGTGCTGCTGTGGCTGGCGCGACGCCTCCCGCAACGAATCCACTCCGACCACCTGACGGCGCTGGCGGTGGTGGGCACCGCCGTCGCGTCGGTGTCGTTCGCGCTGGCGCGGTGGTTCCCGGTTGCCGTGGTCGGCGTCGTGGCCGGCCTGGCGATCAACTGGTTCGGCGACAGCCTCGATGGCACGGTGGCGCGCGTGCGCCGCCAGGAACGTCCGCGCTACGGCTACTACGTCGACCACGTGCTCGACGTCATCGGCGCCACGATGCTGATGAGCGGGCTGGCGCTGTCGGGCTTCATGACGCCACTCGTGGCCCTGGCCGTGCTCGTGGCCTACCTGCTCGTCTCGGCCGAAGTCTTCCTCTCGACCGCCGTCGGCGGCGCCTTCCGCATGTCGTTCGTCCGCATCGGACCCACGGAGCTGCGCGTGATCGTCTCCGCCGGCGCGCTGGCGTTGCTGCGCTGGCCGGCCATCGACCTGCCGGGCCTGGGCCGCGTGCTGATCTTCGACGTTGCCGGCGTGGTCGCCGCCGCTGGACTGCTCGCGGCCCTTGGCGTGTCGGCCGTGCTGATGGGCCGGCAGCTCTACGTCGCCGAGCCGCGGCGGTCCCACTAGTCCCTGGGCTCGCGGCCCCGATGCGGGACGTGGTTCGACCTAGAATCCCTGCATGACGAGGCCGGCGCCCGATCGGGGCGGCGAGGGCGCAGCCGCTGCCCTCCTCGAACGCGCGAGCCAGGGCGACCAGCGGGCGGCGTCGAAGCTGATGCCGCTGGTCTACGACGAACTGCGGCGGCTGGCGGCGGCGTACGTGCGGCGGGAACGTCGCGGCCAGACGCTGCAGCCCACGGCGCTGGTGCACGAGGCCTACCTGCGGCTGGTGCGACCGGGCGACCAGCCGTGGACCGGCCGCACGCACTTCCTTGCGATCGCCGCGATGTCGATGCGCCAGGTGCTGGTGGACAAGGCGCGGCGGCGTGCCGCGGCCAAGCGAGGCGGGGCGGCGCAACAGCGCATCACGCTCGACGACGCGCTGCTGCCGGCGCCGTCGCCGGGCGAGGGCGTGGACCTCGTGGCCCTCGACACGGCGCTGACGGAGCTCGCGACCCTCGATGCCCTGCAGGCCCGCATCGTCGAGCTGCGCTATTTCGGTGGCATGACGATCGAAGAGACCGCCCAGGCGGTAGAGCTCTCGCCGGCGACGGTGAAGCGACACTGGACCGTGGCGCGCGCGTGGCTGAAGCGGGCGCTCTCGGCCGCCTGACATGACGCCAGAGCGCTGGCAGGCCATCGCCGATCTCTTCTCTCGCGCCCTCGCGGAGCCGTCGTCGACACGCGACGCGTGGCTCGCTGCTTCGGGCGCGCCCGAGGACGTCTGCGCCGAGGTCGCCGAGCTCCTCGCCGCGCACGACTCATCGGAGTCGGACGCGTTCCTCGACCAGCCCCCGCCCGACGTCGAGGTGCCCGCCGACTCCGTCGCCGCGCCGTCGCTGCAGCCGGGCGCCGCCGTGGGCCCGTACCTCCTGCTGAACGAGCTGGGACGCGGCGGCATGGGCGTCGTGTTCGAGGCCGAAGACACGCGCCTGCATCGCAAGGTGGCCTTGAAGGCCGTGTCGTCGCCCGGCCCGCCCGGTGGGGCCGACGACCAGCGCCTGCGTCGCGAGGCGCGCGCGGCGGCGGCGCTCGTGCATCCGAACATCGCCACGATTTACGCGCTCGAGGACATCGACGGCCATCCGTTCATCGCCAGCGAGCTGGTGGTCGGCGAGACGCTGCGCGCGGCGATCGGACGCGGTCCGCTGGGCCGCGACGAGGCGATGGCCATTGCGCATGCGCTGGCCCTGGCGCTCGAGGCCGCGCACGCCGCCGGCATCGTCCATCGCGACCTGAAGCCCGAGAACGTGCTGCGCATGGGCGACGGCCGTGTGAAGGTGCTCGACTTCGGCCTGGCGCGCTTCGAGGGCGAGGCCCGCCGCCTGGTCTCCGTGTCGCGCCTGACGCTGCCCGGCCTGGGCGCTGGAACTCCGGGGTACATGGCACCGGAGCAGTTGCTGGGGCAACCGGTCGACGGCCGTGTCGACCAGTTCGCCCTGGGCGTGCTGATCGTGGAGATGCTGACCGGCACCAATCCGTTCGAGGCGTCGACGCTGCCGGAGACGATCGCGCGATTGCTCGCCGCCGACGGCGTGCCCGAGGACGTGCGTTCGCGGCTGCCGGCCGACGCGGCCGCGGTCGCGACGCGCTGCCTGCGGCATCGGCCGGCCGACCGCTACGCGTCCACGACCGAGCTCGTCGCCGCGATCGACGCGTGCCTTCACGAGGGCCGCCCGGGGCGCGGGTCGTCGCAATCCGGCGCCGTCGCCACGTCGCCGTCGAGCGCGGCGCTTCGCCCCTCGGGCAACCTGGCCACCCGCGATCCCGACACGGGGCGCCTGCCGCCGATGTGGTGGTGGCGGTTCCATCAGGCCGCCGCGGCGGCCATCTACTGGATGATGGTCGTGCCGGCGTGGCTGGTGCACCGTGAGCTGCCGTTCGGCCTGCGCTGGTTCCTCGGCTGTCTCGCTGCCACGATCATCGCCGCCAACGTCCGTCTGCACCTGCGCTTCTCGGCCGCCGTGCTGCCGTCGGAGTTGCCGGCGCAGCGGGCCAAGACGCGCGGCTGGGTGGCGATCGCCGACTGGGCCCTCGTGCTCCTGTGGGCCTGGGCCGCCGTGTCGTTGCTGGACACGAGTCGCGAGTGGGCGATCGTCTTCTTCGCGTTCGCCGTCGGCGCGGGTCTGGCCGTGGCGCTCATCGAGCCGGCCACGACGCGCGCGGCGTTCGCGCAGCATCTCGAGGACCGCTGACGCCGGCGGGCGGCGGGTCAGCGGCCCGCGAGCGCCACGCGGCGGAACAGCTCCGGATAGTCGAGGACCACGCCGTCGCCGTCCACCGGCAGCATTGCCGTGAAGCCCGAGCCATCGAGGCTCTCGAAGAGATAGAGACGGTCCTCCAGGCGCGTGTACGCCTGTGGCTTGGCTTCGACGGTGAGGGACGGCGCCGAGACCCACGCCATTCGGAACTCGCGGCGCTCGCCCACGCGAAGTCCACTGCGCCAGATCGGCAGGCTGTTCGTGAGCGGCGTCGGCCAGATGTCGATGTCGACGCAGCCGTCGAGATGACCCAGGTGTTCGGCGTGTGCTCCGAGCCAGCGGCCGGCGTCGTCGACCCGCAGGTGCAGCGACCACGAACGGCCGCCCTTGCGGGTCTCCAGATCGGCGCGGCGCAGGAGCCCGCGCTCGTCCCACCGCAGAGCGTAGGTCAGGCGGAAGGGCTCGCGGTCTTCGTCGACGGCCAGCAGCACGCTATCCGCGTGACCCGCTCCGAGCTCGACGTGCTCGAGGCCGATGCCCGGGACGTCCGGGTTCCAGGTCGGAACCCAGCAGACCGTGCGCGTCGCCTCGGGTCCCATGGCTACGCGGCCGACGCGCGCGCCTTCCGTCGCGGCGTCGCCGCTGGCGCCGGCGTCCACGGATACGAGCGGCAGAACTTCGCCATCGGGCACACCAGGCAGGTGGGCTTGCGGGCGCTGCAGGCCATGGCCCCGAAGTCCATCAGGGCCTGGTTGAAGTCGAAGGCGCGCGCCTTCGGTACCAGCGCCTCAGACACCGCCCACAGGTGCTTCGTGGTGGCGTGGCCCTTCGGGTCGCCCTTGGCGCCGAACACCCGGTAGAGCACGCGGGCGACGTTGGTGTCGAGGATCGCCGCCCGCTTCCGGAACGCGAAGCTCAAGATCGCGCCGGCGGTGTACTCGCCGATGCCCTTGAACGACAGCAGTGTCTCGCGATCGTCGGGGAGGCGTCCGCCGTAGGTCGTCACCGCCTCTCGCGCGATCGAATGCAGCCGCTTCGGCCGGACGTTGTAGCCCAGCGGACGCCAGGTGGCTGAGACGTCGTCGTCGGGCGCGGCGGCGAGCGCCTCGAGCGACGGGTACTTGCCCAGCCACTCGTGGTACTTCGGCAGCACGCGATCGACCTGGGTCTGCTGCAGCATCACCTCGCTGACGAGGATGTGGTACGGGTCGTCGGTCGTGCGCCACGGCAGGTCGCGGCCATGGCGGTCGTACCAGCGCAGCAGCACGCGTCGGAAGCGGGCACGTTCGGCGGGAGCGGGCAGCGCGGGCGGGCGGACTTTGCGGCCGCGGGCGCGCCGCGGGCGAGCGATAATCTCAGGCACGTGACCGTGAAAATCTACACGAAGACCGGTGACGACGGCACGACCAGCCTGTTCGACGGCACGCGCGTGCCGAAGACGCACCCGCGGGTGGTCGCGTACGGCGCCGTGGACGAGTTGAACGCGCACCTCGGGGCGGCCATCGCGGCCGGCGTCGCCGCGCCAATCGCCGGGCACCTGACGCAGATCCAGCGCGATCTCTTCGCCGTCGGCGCACGCCTGGCCGACCCCCGGCACAAGATCGCCGCCCGGGTGGAAAAGGCGTCGTTCGGCGAGGCCGAGGTCACGCGGCTCGAGGGCTGGATCGACGGGCTCGAGGCGACGCTGCCGCCCCTGCGGCATTTCATCCTGGCCGGCGGATCGCCCGGTGGCGCCGCGCTGCACGTCGCCCGCACGGTGTGCCGCCGCGCCGAGGCCCTGGCGCTCGGCATCGGCGACGGCGAGGTGGAGCCGGTCGTGCTGGTCTACCTCAACCGCCTGTCCGATCTGCTCTTCGTGATGGCCCGTGCCGCCAACGCCGCCGCCGGCGTGCCCGAGCAGATCTGGTGACCGGCGACCCTGCTCTCGCCGCCGCCTACGCCCATTGCCAGTCGCTGGCCGCGTCGCACTACGAGAACTTCCCGGTCGCGTCGCGCCTCGTGCCGGCGGCCATCCGCCCGCATGTCGCGGCCGTCTATGCGTTCGCGCGCACGGCCGACGACTTCGCCGACGAAGACGGCTACTCGACGCGCGAGCGCCTGCGCCTGCTCGACGACTGGCTGGAGCGCCTCCACGCCGCCGTCGGCGCCGTCGACCGTGACCACATCACGCCGACGGGTGGACCGCATGTCTCCCCCGAACATGTGACACCGGCCGCCGAGGCCATCTTCCACGCGCTCGGACACACCATCCGCGACCGACACCTGCCGCCGTACCTGTTCGAGGCGCTGCTCTCGGCGTTCCGGCAGGACGTCGTCGTCACGCACTACGCGACCTGGGCAGAGGTGGACGACTACTGCCGCCGATCCGCGAACCCGGTGGGGCGGCTGGTGCTGCGACTGTTCGGTCACGACGACGCCCGCTTGGACGAATGGTCCGACGCGATCTGCACCGCGCTGCAGCTCACGAACTTCTGGCAGGACTTCGCCATCGACTGGCGGCGCGGCCGCCTCTATGTGCCCGAAGAAGCGTGGCGAGCGGCGGGCGCCGATCCCTCGCAGCTCGGACCGGAGCTCCACGCCACGCCCCGCGAGTGGCAGGCGGCGCTGGCGGCGTGTGCCGACCGGACCCGCGCGCTCTTCGATCGCGGCCGCCCGTTGCTCGACCACGTGCGTGGACGCCTGCGGTGGGAGCTCCACGCCACGTGGCAGGGAGGTCGGCGCATCCTCGAACGCCTCGAGCAAGGCCGGTTCGACCCGGTCGCCGATCGCCCGAGCCTCGGCCTGGCCGACGGGCTGGTGATAGGGTGGAGGCTGCTGAATACCTGACGCCGTGGGCCGCGACACTTCTTTCTACTACTCGTTCCTCGTGCTGCCGTCGGCGCAGCGTGTGGCGATCGTGACCGTGTGGGACGCGTGCCGGGCCATCGACGATGCCGTCGACGAAGCAGCCGATGGTGCGCAGGCCGAACGGCAGATCGCGTTCTGGCGCGACGAGATCGGCCGCGTCTTCGACGGCGGCGCGCCGGAATCGGCACAGGGGCGAGCCCTGCAGCCGGTGGCCCGCGCCTTCGACCTGCCGCGCCGGGCCTTCGAGGACCTGATCGACGGCGTGCAGATGGACCTCGGCCACCGCCGCTACGAGACCTTCGACGACCTGCGCGAGTACTGCTGGCGCGTGGCCTCGACCGTCGGCCTCATCTGCCTCAACATCTTCGGCTGCCGGCATCCCGGCGGGCGCGAGTACGCGATGCAGCTCGGTCTCGCGTTGCAGCTGACGAACATCGTCCGCGACGTGAAGACCGACCTCGATCACGGCCGCATCTACCTGCCGCAGGACGAACTCCGACGCTTCGCCTGCACCGAGGACGATCTGGCGCGTGGCCAGATGACGCCTGGGCTTCGCGCCCTGCTGAAGCATCAGCTCGATCGCGCCCGCGGGTTCTACGACGGCGCCGCCGCCGCCATGCCGCAGGGCGAGGCCAGGCACCTGGTCGCGGCCGAGATCATGGGCGCCATCTACTTCGGCATCCTGCGCCGCATCGAAGCCCGCGGATACGACGTCTTCGGCGACGCCATCCGAGTGCCCCGTCCCGAACGGGCGTGGATCGCGGCGTCGACGTGGGCGAAGACGCTGGCGCGCGCCGGAGTCGAAGCGCTCACGCCGGCCCGCACGCCGTGACCGCTGCCGACGCCGTCGTCATCGGCGCGGGCTGTGCCGGACTGGCCGCGGCCACCGCGCTCGCCGACGCCGGCTTGCGTGTCGCGGTCGTGGAGGCGCGCCCGGTCGCCGGCGGCCGCACGTTCGCGACCAGGGATCGCGTCACCGGCACCTGGGTCGACAACGGCCAGCATGTCCTCTTCGGCTGCTATCACGAGACGCTCGACTACCTGACGCGCATCGGCACGCGCGATCGGGTGACGGTGCAGTCGTCGCTGACCGTGCCCATGATCGACGCCGCCGGCCGCCGCAGCGAGCTGCGCTGTCCCCCGCTGCCGTCGCCGCTGCAGCTCGCGGCCGGCGTGCTGGCCTGGGACGCGGTGCCGCTGGGCGAGCGCCTGGCCGTGCGCAAGCTCGCGCCGGCGCTGGCGTCTGGCGCCACGCCATCCGGAGGCGAGACGGTCCGGCAGTGGCTGACCCGTCACGGCCAGGCGGATGGATTGATCGCGCTGTTGTGGGAGCCGCTCGCCGTCGCCGCGCTGAACCAGTCGATCGACGACGCCACGGCCACGACGTTCGTCGAGGTGGTGCGCCGGTTGTTCGGGCCCGGCCCCGACGACGCGGCGCTGGTGCTGCCGGCGGCGTCGCTGTCGCACGTGCTGGTCGACCCGGCGATGGCTTTCATCGCCGGCCGAGGCGGGGACGTGACCTGCGGCACGCCGGCGCGCGTCCTCGTGGACGATGGCCGCGTCCGCGGCGTGTCGTTGCGTGGCGCCAGCGGGATCGAGACGCGGACCGTCATCGCCGCGGTGCCCTGGCACGCGCTGGCCGCGCTCT
Source organism: uncultured Acidobacteriota bacterium (assembly GCA_902826065.1). Classification (GTDB taxonomy): domain Bacteria; phylum Acidobacteriota; class Vicinamibacteria; order Vicinamibacterales; family UBA2999; genus CADEFD01. The sequence continues at coordinate 21,132 of CADEDM010000046.1, forward strand.
TCGACGAGCCGCCGGCGCCGCTGCAGGACGTCGTGCGGGCCGCCAGTGCGCTCGGCAGCGCGCCGATCGTCACGGTGCATCTGTGGTTCGATCGTGACGTGCTCGACGCGCCGTTCGTCGGGCTGCCCGGGCGGCGCTTCCAGTGGGTGTTCGACGCGCGCCGCATCGCCGGCGAGGCGGCGCATCTCTCGCTCGTGTGCAGCGGCGCCGATGACATCGTGGCGCTGGAGAACGACGCGCTGATCGACATCGCCCGGCGCGAACTGGAGGCTGCGGTGCCCGCCGCCCGCGCGGCCACGTTGCGCCGCGCCAGCGCGGTTCGCGAGCGCCGCGCGACGTTCTCGCTGCGGGCCGGCGAGCCTCGACGTCCCGGCACCGCCACCGGCCTGCCCGGCTTCTTCCTTGCCGGCGACTGGACGGACACCGGCCTTCCGGCCACCATCGAAAGCGCCGTGATCAGCGGCCACCGAGCCGCCCGGGCGGCTGCCGAGCACCTGGCGCGCCCCAGCCCCCAGCCCCCGGCCCCCAGCCTCCGATGAGAGTCCTCCTCGCGCACTACCAGGAGATCGCGCTCAAGGGGCAGAACCGCGCGTGGTTCATCCGCCATCTCGCGCGCAACCTGCGCGATGCGCTCGCCGGCCTCGACGTCGGCGAGGTGCGCCTGCCGATGGGCCGCGTGGAGGTGCCGCTCGGCGACGCCGTGACGATCGGCGACGTCGAGTCGCGCGTACGACACGTGTTCGGACTGGCGAACTACTCGTTCGCGCACCGCGTCGAGCCGACCGTCGAGGCCATCACCGACGGCGTGCTGCGCGACCTGCCGCGCGGCCGCGCCGTCGAGAGCTTCCGCGTCGAGGTGCGGCGCGCTCACAAGCAGTTCCCGGTGCCGTCGCCGGATCTCGAGCGCCACATCGGGGGCCGCGTCCACGACGTCACGAACTGGCGCGTGGACCTCTCGAATCCCGCATTCACCGTGTGGGTCGAGATCGTCCCGAAGGGCGCCTACTACCACTTCGGCAAGCGGCCGGGCGCCGGCGGACTGCCGTCGGGCACCGGCGGCCGCGTCCTGGTCCTGCTGTCCGGCGGCATCGACTCACCGGTCGCCGCGTGGCGGATGATGCGCCGCGGCTGTCATGCCACGTTCGTCCACTTCCACGCGCATCCGTTCCTGTCACACGCCTCGATCGACAAGGCGCGCGAGCTGGTGCGCGTCCTCGCGCCGTTTCAGCTCGGCGCCCACCTGATGCTGATCCCGTTCGGAGAGTTGCAGCGACAGATCACCGTGACCGTGCCGGGGCCGTTGCGGGTGGTGATCTACCGCCGCATGATGCTGCGCATCGCGTCGGCCCTGGCCCACAAGGTCCATGCCCGTGCGCTCGTGACCGGCGACGCCGTGGGCCAGGTGGCATCGCAGACACTCGACAACCTGGCCGCCATCGACAGCGCCGCCGACCGGCTGGTGGTGCGGCCGCTGGTCGGGATGGCCAAGGACGAAATCATGGCCGACGCCGAGCGCCTCGGCACGTTCCCCATCTCCATCCTCCCGGACCAGGATTGCTGCACGCTCTTCACGCCGCGACATCCTTTGACCCGGGCGAGTGTCGAGGCCGTGGCCCGCGCCGAGGCCGGGCTGCCCCTGGACGAGATGGTGGCAGCCGCCGCAGCCGACCCCGCCATCGAGCGGGTCGACTGGCCCGTGCTGGTAAAATCGCCTGCTGGCCTGTAGTGACCGGCCTGAAGCGTCTCGAGGACCACACATGGTGTTCAGCTCCGTCGCCGACCTGACCTCCGCACTCGCGGGTGTCGCCACCATCAACGACGACCGGATCACGGTGTCGGGCACGCCGTCGACCGACCTCGTCGATCGCCTCGCGCACACCGCCGTCTTCGGCGCGACACCCGAGATCAAGGGCACGGCGCGCTGGGTCATCCTGCGGCTGGCCGCCCACGTGGGCATCCGGTTCGGATCCGTGCACGACCTCTACATGGCGATGGGGAAGGGCGAGGCCGGCGGCTTCACCGTGCCCGCCATCAACGTGCGGATGATGGCCTACGACACCGGCCGGGCCGTGATGCGGGCCGCGAAGCGTCTCGACGCCGGCGCGTTCATCCTCGAAATCGCGCGCTCCGAGGTCGGCTACACCGAGCAGCGCCCGCACGAGTACGCGGCCGTGATGGCGGCGGCGGCCCTGCGCGAAGGCTTCCACGGTCCGCTCTTCCTGCAGGGCGACCATGTGCAGGTGGCGCTCAAGAAATACCAGTCGCCGGATCGCGACAAGGAACTCGACACGCTGCGCAGCCTGATCCGTGAGGAGATCGCCGCCGGCTTCTACAACATCGACATCGACACCTCGACGCTCGTCGATCTCGACAAGCCGACGCTCGAAGAGCAGCAGGCGGTGAACTGCGATCTGGCCGCGGACTTCGCCGCCTTCATCCGCCGCAACGAGCCGAAGGACGTCACCGTGTCCGTGGGCGGCGAGATCGGCGAAGTGGGCGGCAAGAACTCCGATGTGCACGAGCTGCACGCCTACATGAAAGGTTTCAACGCCGCGCTGGCGAAGCGGGGCAAGGACCTGGTGGGCATCAGCAAGATCAGCGTCCAGACGGGCACCGCGCACGGCGGCTTCATCGGCCCCGACGGCAAGCCGCGCATGGACGTGAAGATCGACCTGGTGACGCTCGAGGAGCTGTCGCGGCTGGCCCGCGACGAGTACGGACTCGCGGGCGCGGTGCAGCACGGCGCTTCGACCCTGAGCGCCGACGCCTTCGATGCCTTTCCACGCGTTGGCGCCTGCGAGATTCATCTCGCCACGAACTTCCAGAACATGGTTTACGACCACGCAGCGTTCCCGGCGACGCTCAAGGACGAGATGTACGCGTGGATCCGCGAGCACGCGCAGGAAGAGAAGAAGCCGAAGGACACCGAGGAGCAGTTCCTCTACAAGGCCCGCAAGAAGGCCATCGGGCCGTTCAAGTCGCAGCTGTGGAACCTGCCGGCAGACATCCGCGGCGCCATCGGCAAGAGCCTCGAGGACCAGTTCGCCTTCCTGATGGGCAAGCTGCGGGTGAACGGCACCGCTGCGGTGGTGAAGACGCACGCCGGCACGCCCGGCCCGCTGCTGTCGCTCGAGGCCTCGAAGAAGGCCGCGGCGGGCACCATCACGTTGGAAGAGCGGAAGGCCGAGGGCCTCGCCGACTAGTCACGGAGAGCGGCGCGACGGTCGCGGGTCGCCTCGCGACTACAATCGGCAGCAGGTGAGCGCACTTCGTTCTGCGGGCGCGTTCGCGCGCAATCGCCCCTGGGCGCTCGAGGCGCTTCTCGCCGGCGCGGTGTTCCTGGCCCTGGCGGCCTCGGACCTCGGACGTTCGGGCTACTCCCCGGACGAGGAATACACGCACTTCGCCGTGCTCGGCATTCGCGCCAGCGGACTGCCGCTGCTGCCGTCTGGCCTGCTGTACGACCGCGGCCTGGCGTACTCGTACGCGTCGTGGGCGGCGGCGCCGTTCGCCGGCGACGTGCTTCAGGCGGCCCGGTGGGTGAGCGCGCTGACGGGCCTCGCCGCGCTGGCCGTGGCGTTCGTCGAGATCAGGCGCATCGCGTCGGCAGTCGCCGCGGCCATGGCCGTCGCCCTGATCGCGGCATCGTTGCCGTTCTGGGTGTCGGCCACGACCGCCCGCTTCTACGCGCCGTTCCTGCTCGGCGAGTTCGTCTGTCTCGCCCTGCTCGCGCGCGGGTCGACGCGTCCGGCGGCACTCGTGGCACTGGCGCTGGCCGCGGCGATCACTCGTTGGACGCACGAGCTCGCGTTCCTGCTGGCTGTCGTCCCCGTGGTGGGAGCCGTCCTCGACCTACCCGCGCGTCGGCGTGCCTGGCTGGTACGGGCGGCCACGGTCGTCGCCGGCCTGCTGGCCGCGCAGGCGGCAATCTTCGCCGTCCACGCCGCAGCGCCGCCCTCGAACGGCGACGTGATGGTGCGCCGGTTCTTCCTGTGGCAGGTGGTCAACCTGTTCGAGCGTCCACCGTTCGAACTGGCGCGGACGTTGCCGATCGCCGCCGGCGACGCCGCCGCCATCACCGTGGCCCTGGCGATGGTGCGATGGCGCGCAGACCGCTGGTCGGCCGCGGTGGTGCTGGCCGGTGGCCTCGCGGCCGCACTCGGCCAACTGGCGCTGGCCCCGGTCGGCGCCGTTGCCGCGCTGCCGCTGGCGGCCCCTCACACGCGGCGCGTGCTCACGTCCTCGGCGCTGGCGGTGTTCGTCGCCGGCGCGGGATTCTGGATGGTGGCGCTGGTCGCCGCCGGCACCGGTCTGGGCGTCGCAGCCGAGCGCCTCGTCGAGTCGGGCTTCCGTTATCCGCTCGACATGTTCGACCACCTGGTCGCGAACTCGCCGTGGCTCACGACCGCCACCCTCGCGGGCCTGCTGTCGCGCGCGGCCGGGCGCGGCGGCGAATGGCCAGCGTCACAGCGGGCCCTGCACGCCCTGTGGATCGGATGGGTGCTGTGGTTCGGCGTCATCGAGTCGGGCATCACCGCTCGCTACCTGCTGCTGCCGACGACGGCGATGCTCGCGGCGTGCGCGGTCGACGCCTGCGCGCTGGTGCAGAACGCCGCACGCGGCCGTGCGGCGCTCGTGATCGTCCCGACGATAGATGGCACGATGGTCGTCGTCGAATCGTGGCGAGGGCCCGCCGGCGGGGAAGACCGCGCCTCGCAGGCGCGTCCCACCATTGCCCCGACGACGGTGGCGGCCGAGATCGCGTCCGACGACATCGTCGCCACGCCGGACGAGCTGACCGGCGTGCTCGCGGCCGGCCGCGTCGATGCCTGGCTGGTGCTCGACGAGTTCTTCCGCGAACGATTCGTGGTGCTTCGCGGAGGGCGGCCGACCGGCACCTACACCGGCGCCCCGGCCGCGTCGGCGCTGACGCCCTTGCTCGAACGCGCCGAGCGGGAGCACCGGCGGCTGGTGGTCGTCGACGTGTTGAAGGACGCGCCTGGATTCGGCGCGATGGGCGTGATGGTGCCGCGACAACTCGCTCGCGAGAACCTCCGGGCCGACGTCGTCGCCGAAGGCGCCGGTGTCCGCCTGCTGCACGTAGTCAGGCCCGACGGAGGCGCCATCGCACTCGCACGACCATCTCGGAGGCGTCCACGATGACCTGGACGTCGGCCGCCCTCGCCGCCGGCCTCTCGCTGCTCGCCGGCACTGCGGCCGCCCAGCCCCTGCGCATGGAGTTCCTCGGCGTCGTGAACGGCCAGCCGGCGATGACGGAGATCGACGCGACGCCGCCAGCCATCGGCGCCCTGGTGCAGGAGTCGCCGTTCTCACCGGCAGTGTTCGGCCCGAACGCACCCGATGTGCCGATTCTGCTCGCCGGTGGCCGTTACATCGCCTGGATCAACTGGGGCCGCGGCGGCGCCGATGTGCGCACTTTCTCGCTCTTCGATCGCCGCACCCGCACGGCGTACGGGCCGCTCGGCGCCACGGCGGCGACGTTCATGGTCGCCGACCCGATCCGGCCTCGCCTGTTCGTGAACGGACTGATCCATCCGTCGCTGCCCGCCGGACCGATCACGATGTTCGACGCGAGTGACGGCAGCGTCAGGAGCGTGTTTCCGTCGAGCCCGCCACAGGGCGACACCGTCGCCGGCTTCGCCTACGCGGGCGCCGCGGACGAGCTCATCGTGCCGATGCAACAGGGACTGACCATTGCCACGGCCAGGATCGTCCGGGTCGCCACCGGCGCGGTGGTGCGGCAGATCCCGTGGCCGGCCGAGGCCACGTCCTGGGACGCCCTGGAGGTGAGCGCCGACGCGCGGCGCGTGTACGTGAAGCTTCCCGCTCGCTACGACTGCACGTCCGGCACCTGCGTGCCCGTTCCCGCGCCGGTCCTGGCGCTCGACGGCCAGACCGGGGCCGAACTCGCGCGATCGACGCCGTTCGACGTGCCCGGCGGACGGCTCGTCGCCGGCTCGGGTCGCGCCATGGTGGTCGACGAGACGGCCGGGCGCCTCCTCGTCTACACGAACACCGGCCGCCTCGTGGTGCTGGACGCGATGACGCTCGCGATCGTGGCTGACGTCGCGGTCACCACGCCGGGCTCGCTCTTCTGGGTGTTCGCGGGCCTCGGGCCGGTCGCTGCCATCACGGTGGGGAGCGCGTCGGACGGCTCGTGCCAGCTCGACGCGTGGGACGCCACCTATCTGGCACGGGTGCCCCCCGCCGGACCGTGCCCCAGTGGCATCCCGGTCCTGGCGCGCGTGCCGCTCTCTCCGGGGGACGTGGTCGCGCAGGTCACCGGCGCGCGCGTCGACCTGTCGTGGACGACGCCCGGCGACACCGCCGGGTTCGAGGTCGTGGTTGGCTTCGCGCCCGGCGCGCCGCTCGTCACCATCCCCGCCGGCACAGGCGCCGCTGCGACCTTCCGCGACGTGCCCGCCGGCGTCTACTACGTCAGCGTCAGGGGCCTGAACGAGAACGGGCCCGGCTTCACGTCCGCCGAAGTGCGCGTCGAGGTCCGCTGAGCCGGGCTGCCGCCGCAGTGTCGCTGTGGGCCGCCGAAAGATGTTGCGGGCGACACCCGGCGGACACTAGCATCCGCCTCGATCCGAGGGGGCGTCATGGACAAGCGGCTGATGATCACGATCGGCGCGGTGGTGGGACTCACGATGCTCGCGATCGGCGCGCAGACCGCGCCGCCCCAGGCGCAGCCGCAACCGCCGCGGCCGCAGCAACAGGCGCCGGCGGCCGACCCGTATGCGAACAACGCCGCCGCCGGCACCACCGAGTTCCCATTGGCCGCGCCGGCCGGCGCCGACAGCGGAGCCCGCGACAAGGCGCCCGCCGGCGCCACCAACACCGGCCCCTTCGATGCGTCGACGTGGAAGTACGGCAGCGCCTTCAACGCGCCGGCCGGCTCGAAGGTGTGGAACCCCGCCAAGGTCAAGCTGCAGCAGGGCGGCAAGGTCACCGGCGGCACGCTGTTCGGCGCCACCGACCCGAGCGTCTACTGCGCGATGGCCAACGCCGGCTACGACTTCATCTGGACCGAGATGCAGCACGACCAGCGCGACTGGCAGGCCGCGGCGCGGATGTGGCGCACCTGCCCGCACGCCAAGGCCGTGCCCGGCGTGCGCATCGCCTACACCGACGAACGCGAGATCCAGCACGCGCTCGACGCCGGCGCGCTCGTGCTCGTGGTGCCCACGGTCGACACCGAGGCCGAGGCGCGCGAGGTCGTCGACTGGGCCTACTTCCCGCCGCTGGGCCGGCGCAGCAACGGCGGCGGCCAGGCGTTCGACGCCGGGATGTACGGCGGCGTGCCCGGCGGCTATCGCCAGACGGTGAACGACAACCTCGTGCTGATCCTCATGATCGAGACGCTCGAGGGCGTGAAGAACGCGGCGGCGAT
>CADEDM010000047.1:0-11183 GCA_902826065.1 uncultured Acidobacteriota bacterium
GTCTGCGGATTGCGGTCGATGAGCGGGAACCACGTGCTCTGCACCTGCACCATCAGGCGATGGCCGGCCTTGAAGGTGTAGTTCTGCGTGTGCAGGCTGAACGTGATCGGCTCGACCGCGTTGGGCGTCATCGGCACCGGCGTCTCGTAGCCCTTGCGATAGCGGCCGCGGAACACCTCGTTCGACACCATCAGCTGGTAGCCGGCGAGGTTCCAGTTCTGCGGGTAGGCCTCGGGGTAGACGTCGATCAGCTTGACGACCCAGTCGGCGTCGCTGCCCGTCGTCGACGTGAACAGCTTCGCCACCACCTCGCCGGCGATCGTCACGTCCTCCTTCAGCACCGGTGATTCCCAGCTCAGGACGTCGTCGCGGTCGTCGACGAAGCGCTGATCCTCGACCAGCCACGTCGACCACTTCGAGCCGCCGGCGAAGTAGGTCGCTTGAATCGGCCGCTGTCGATAAGGCACGGGATGCGCCGGATCCGAGACGAAGCTGTCGGACCCGGTAGCGCCGGCGACGGGCGGTGTGCCGATGCGCAGCTCCTCGTTCGGGCCGAAGTAGAGGCCGACGGTCTTCGTCTCCTTCGCCGGCGGCCACTGCGACCAGCGTCGCCACTCGTTGGCGCCGGCCTCGAAGGTGAGCGCCTCGGGGAACTCGCGCGGGCCCTTGTCCTTGAGGAAGTGCGCGAAGAACGGCGCCTGCACCTGGTCGCGGAAGTAGGCGGCCGTGTCGTCGCCGAAGGGAATCGGGCCCAGCGACGAGCCGTCGCGCCCCGCCCAGCCGCCGTGGTTCCACGGGCCCACCACGAGGTAGTTCATGCCGGCGGTGTCGAACTTCTCGAGCGCGCTGTAGATCGTGATCGGGCCGTAGAAGTCTTCCTGGTCCCACCAGCCGGCGACGTTCAGCGTCGGCACCTTCACCGAGCGCAGGTGCGGAATCATGGTCTGGCGTTTCCAGAACTCGTCGTAGTCGGGATGCCGCACGTAGTCGTTCCACGTCGGGATCGACTCGCGCAGATAGCGGCGGTTCACCGTGCTGAGCGGCCCGAGCGAGAGATACCAGTCGAACGTGTCGTAGCGATCGAACTCGAAGTTCTTCACGTCCTTGCCCGATTCCATCATCGTGGCGTATTCGAACGCGTAGCTGAGGCGGAACGCGCCGTTGTGATGGAAGTCGTCGCCGAGCCACATGTCGGCCGGCGACGCCTGCGGCGAGATCGCCTTGAGCGCGGGATGCGGCTCCACCGCGCCCATGATCGTCGTCCAGCCGTCGTAGCTGACGCCCAGCATACCGACGCGTCCGTTGTTCAGCGGGACGTTCTTCAGCAGCCACTCGATCGTGTCGTAGGTGTCGGTGCCCTCGTCGAGGCTCTTCGTGTCGCCCGGCGCGCGCGCCGGGCGCTGCATCACGAAGTCGCCTTCCGACTTGAACTTGCCGCGGATGTCCTGGAACACGAAGATGTAGCCCTCGTCGGCGAGCGCCTTGTAGTAGCGCACGAACGAGCCGGCAGCGCCGTCGATGCCGTAGGGCGTGCGACGGAAGACGAGCGGCAGCGGCCCCGTCTGATTCTTCGGCGTGAAAATCTTTGTGAAGAGTTTCACGCCGTCGCGCATCGGGATCATCTCGTCGCGGACGACGAACGCGTCGGCGGCCGAGGATGTGGCCGGTTGGCGGGCGCCGGCGACGGTCACCACGACCGCGGCGGCAAGCGTGACGAGCAGGGCCAGGCGGGCGGCGCGACGCATGGCCCGAGTATACGGCCGCGCCCGCCGCCCCACCCTCGATCACTCAGCGTCGTGGCCAGCGGGCCGCGACGCCGACGCGTCGACTACGGACGGAAGTTGACGCCCACGTTGAGGATGACCGGAACGGCCACGCCCTTGATGCGCGTCGGGCGGTACTCCCACTGCTTCACCGCATCGAGCGCCGCCTGATCCAGCGTCGGCACCGACTTGATCACCTCGGCGTCGGCGACCTTGCCATCGGGCCCGACGGTCAGCTGAATCTCCACGACGCCACCGATGCGCGACGACTTGGCCAGCGCCGGGTACTCGGGCACGACGTTCTTGGTCTTCAGCGGCGGCGGCACCCCGCGGCCGACCTGGACCGCGGTCGTGCGCAGACGGGCGCGCTCTTCGGCCGCAGCCTTGGTTCTCGCCGCCAGTGCCGCGGCGGCGCGTTCGCGCGCTGCGGCCGCATCGGCCACGGCCTTGTCGGCCGCGCTGCTCGTCGAGACGGCGAGCTCGCGGGTGCGATCGTAAGACTTGAACCACTTGGCGTCCTGCGCCGCCAGTTCGGCGTCGAGCGCTTTGCCGGCGTCCTCGGCGGCCCTCAGCGACTCGGCCGCCGCATCGCCGACGTTGGCCCGGGCGCGCTCCAGGGCGGCGCGGGCGCTGGCAATCTCGTCGGCGGGCGGAGTACCGCATCCGGCTGCCGACGCCCCAAGCGCGAGCGCGAGTCCGAGCGTGACTGCAGTGCGCATGATGTCCCCCAATCGGCAAGGTCCCGTGATGCCGCGGTCTGCATGAGCCGCGACGCCCGGGCCCGGCATCGAGTCAGCAGTTGCGTCAGCAACGGCGATGCCAGCGCCGATGGCGGGTCCATCCGGTCTCGCGACTGGAACTATGCCGCCGACTACCCAAATCTGGTCGTGGTTTGCCCTGGGCGGGTGTCAGCGCCCCGCTATCGACGGGTAGGTGAAGCACAACAGGTGCACGGCGTTGAGCGCGGTATGCGCCACGATCGACATCGCGACCGACCCGCTGACCAGGTAGATCCACGCGTAGCCGATGCCCGCGAGCGTGGCGAGCGCGACGTAGGGCGCCCCGCCGGCGGCGTGGGCCAGGCCGAACACCAGCCCCGAGACGATGACGGCGGCGACGCCGGCACGGGGCGACGGTCCGAGCCAGGCCTGCAGTCCACCCTGGATCAGGTGACGAAACACGGCTTCCTCCGGGAGCGCGGTGAGGAACGCCATGCTCCACAGCCACAGCGGCCACCACGATGGCAGCTTGGGATCCCAGCGCGCGAATCCCAGCGCCACGGTCGCCGCCATCACCACGATCGCGACGATCGCGAAGCGCCATGCCAGCTCGCCGAAAGCCACGCGCGAGCGGCGCACGGCGCGTCGATGCGAGACCAGCCCGAGCAGGAACAGCCCCAGGAAGCCTTTGTCGACGTTCAGGTACTTCGTGTAGGGCGCGGCATCGGGCCCGAGACGCACGCCGTCGAGCACGCGCGGGTTGTCGAAGCCGGGCACGACGTGCGCCAGCAGCCCGGCGCTCGTGACCAGCAGCACGGCGATCGCGAAGCCCTTCAGCGCGCCGTGGGGCGTGTCGTGTGTGAGCCGGCACGCCGTGACCAGCACGAAGAGCGCCACCAGGCCGGCGGTGCCGACCAGGTCCGCCATCTGCGCGAGCAACAGGGCCGCGGCCGCGGGCAGCACCCACCACGTGCCCGCCTGGTGCGACGCCGAGACGCGCGGCGCCCACAGCGCCGAGAGCGCCACCGTGAGCATCGCGAAGGTCGCGACGACCAGCGGTGGCAGCGGTGTCATGCGAGTCCCGGCGCAGGCCCGGGCCGCGTCAGCGGCCGCCGCTGCGCGTCGCCGGCCGCTTGGCGGCGGTCGACGCCGGCATCGCGACGCCGGTGGGCGGTCCGACGATGGCCTGGTTCACGAGCGTCCGCACACGCGTCGTCAGGTTGGTGGTGCCGGCCGGCAGGAGCTGGCTCATGAACACCACGACGAGCTGCTCGGAGGGATCGGCCCAATAGGTCGTGTGATACGCGCCGCTCCACGAGAACTCGCCGGCGGCGCCGTAGCGGGGTGCGCGTCCCACCTGCTCGACGACCTCGAAGCCCAGGCCCCAGCCCAGCGCGCCGTTCTGATACAGCGTGCCGACGTGGTTCGACGTCATCAGCTTCACCGTCGTCGGGCTGAGCAGCCGGACGCCGTCGAACTCGCCGCCGTTGAGCATCATCGACATGAAGCGCGCGTAGTCCTGCGCCGTCGACAGCAGGCCGGCGCCGCCCGAGAACGCCGTGCGCGGTCCGGTCACGTAGGCGCCCTGCCCCGTGTGCGGCAGCACGGTGTCGGTCGGGCGGAAGTTCTCGGCGCGCGTGATGGTGCCGGCCGGGCCCACCGCGTAGACGGCGGCGAGACGCGACTCCTTGCCCGGAGGCAGGAAGAACGCCGTGTCCACCATCTTGAGCGGCTTCGCGATGCGCTCCTCGATGAACTGCGCCAGTGTCTGGCCGCTGATGCGCTCGATGACGTTGCCGAGGATGTCGGTGTTGTAGCCGTAGACCCAGCGTTCGCCCGGCTGCGAATCGAAGGGCAGGGTGGCGAGCTTGTCGATCCACGGGGTCATCGACTCGCTGCGATCGGCGAAGTACCACTGCGTGAAGCCGGCGCGCGTGTAGTACGGCTCCAGGGCGCCCATGCCGTACGAGATGCCGGCGGTGTGGGTGAGCAGATCGCGGATCGTGATCGGCCGGTTCGCCGGCAGGACGGTGACGCGGCCGGTCACGGTCGTGCCCATCACGGTCGTCTTCGCGAACGCCGGGATGTACTTCGACACCGCGTCGTTGAGCGACAGCCGGCCCTCCTCGGCCAGCATCATGATGCCCACGCTCACGACCGCCTTGGTCATCGAGGCGATGCGGAAGATGGTGTCCGGCGCCATGGCGGCGCCAGCCTCGACATCGCGGGCGCCCGCGGCTTCGAGGTAGGCCACCTGGCCGTTGCGCACCACCAGCGTGACCGTGCCGGCGACCTGCCGCTTGTCCACCGCCTCCTTCATGACGTGCGTCAGGCGCCCGAGGCGCTCGGACGACAGGCCGACGGCCTCGGGCGATGGCGCCTTCGGCAACGACTGCGCGACGAGCGGCGCCGCGGTGAGGAGCAGCAGGGCGAGAGCACGGATCAGGACAGGTCGGTTCATGGCGTCCCCCGGCGGTCGGCGACGAAGTACAGCGGCCGTTTCATCGATTCGACGAAGCTCTTGGTGAGATACACGCCCACGGTGCCGATGGCGAGGATGATGAGCCCGCCGATCAGCACCAGCAGCGCCGTGGCGACGTGAATCGCCTGCACGGCGTGATCGGGATGCGGCGGCCGCCAGGCCGTCGAGGCCAGCACGGCCAGCGCGACGACGCTGATGGCGGCGCCGAGCATGACGACGAGCTGCAGCGGCACTTCCGAGTAGCCGACCAGCACGTGGAACGCCATCCGCGCCGATCGCGAGATCGTGTAGCCGCTCGAGCCGCCGGCCCGGGGTTGATGGGTGACGTCGATGGCGGTCGTCGGCACGCCCATGATGGCCATGATGGCGTTGACGTTCCGGGTGCGCTCGCGATACTCGCGGAACAGCGTCACCGCCCGCCGCGACAGCAGCCGGTAATTGCCGACGCGGTGGTCGTACTGCACCTTCACGAAGAACCGCACCAGCGCGTAGAAGGTGCGCGCCAGCGTGCGCTTCAGCCACGGATCCTGGCGGCGGAGGCGACGCGTGAGCACCAGGTCCGCCCCCGTCGAGTGGGCGGCCTCGACCAGCGCCGGCAGCGCCGCCGGATCGTCTTGCAGATCGCACGCCATGATGGCCACGTGCGCCGCGTCGACGTGATCGAGCCCCGCCGTGATGGCCACGTGCTCGCCGTAGTTGCGAATGAGCTTGAGCGCCTGCACCCGTGTGCCGTCCGCCAATGCCGACACCATCGCCCACGACCGATCGGGACTGCCGTCGTCGACGTACACGATCTGCCAATCGTCCGTGATGGTCGCGAGGGTCGTCGTGAGCCGACGGTGCAGTTCCTCCAGGGTCGGCTCGCCCTTGTAGACGGGCACGACCACACCGAGCTTTGCCACGGGGACACTATACAGACACTTGTCGGGACCAGGGACCAGGGACCAGGCTTGGGAAGTGCACATCGCGCTGCCTGTCCGGCGCGGGCGTGGGATCGGCAGCAGCCCGCTGTCCATTCGCGTTCCGTGTTCAGCGAGCTGCCTGGTTCCTGATCCCTGGTCCCCGGTCCCAACTATGATCCCGCCAATGCATCACGGCGGGAGTGTCACTGAGGCGCCCTACGGCGCATGGGCCTCGCCGCTCTCGGCGGCGCGCGCGACAGCGGGGGCGCTGCGACTCGGACAGATCGCCGTCGATGGCGACGACGTGTACTGGATCGAAGGGCGCGCGTCGGAAGGCGGGCGCAGCGTGCTGGTGCGGCAGTCGCCCGGCGTGCCCGCCGTCGACGTGTCGCCGTCCGACTTCAACGTCCGCACTCGCGTGCACGAGTATGGAGGTGCCGCCTACACCGTAAGCGGCGGCGCGATCTACGCCTCGCAGTTCGCCGACCAGCGCCTCTACGCCCTCGACGGCGTCGGGGCTCCCCGGGCGCTCACGCCCGCCGGCTTCTTCTACGCGCAGTGCCAGGTGGATGCGGCCCGCCGTCGCCTGATTGGCGTGCGCGAGGACCACACCGGCGGCGACGCCCAGCCGCCCGCCGCCATCGTCGCCGTATCACTCGATGCCGACGGCGCCGACTCCGGTCGCGTGCTCGCGTCCGGGGCGGATTTCTACTCCGATCCGGTGCTCAGCCCGGACGGCCGCCATCTCGCCTGGCTGCAGTGGCGCCATCCGAACATGCCCTGGGATGGCACCGAGCTCCACGTCGCCGAGCTCGACGAATCGGGCGCGCCGATCGCGCCGGTGCGGGTCGCGGGTGGCGACCACGAGTCGGTCTTCCAGCCGCGCTGGTCGCCCGAAGGCGAGCTGTACTTCATCTCGGATCGCACCGGCTGGTGGAACCTGTACCGACGGCGCGACGGCGCGATCGAGCCGCTGTGGCCGGACGCGCACGACTTCGGCAAGCCGCAGTGGCTGTTCGGCACCACGACCTACGCGTTCCGGTCGGCCTCGCAGCTGGTGGTCTCGTGGGCCGACCAGGGGCGCTGGCGTCTCGGCCTGCTCACGCTCGACGATCGCCGGCTCGATCCGATCGACCTCGCGCTCGAGCCACTCGATGCCGTGGTCGCGACACCGCGTGAGGCGTACTTCGTCGGTGGGTCGGCGACCGAGGCGGCCGCCATCGTGCGCCTGACGCTGGCCGGGAACACGACCCGGATCCTCAAGCGCTCGCGCGACATCGCGCTCGACCCGTCGTACGTCTCGACGCCGGAGACGGTGACGTTCGACAGCGACGGCCGGCCCACGCACGCGTTCTACTACCCGCCCGCGAACCCGGCGTTCACCGCGCCGCCGGCGACCACGCCGCCGCTGCTCGTGCTGAGTCATGGCGGACCCACGACCGCCACGACCCCGGTCTTCGATCCGCAGATCCAGTTCTGGACGACGCGCGGCTTCGCCGTGATCGACGTCAACTACGGCGGCAGCACCGGCTACGGCCGCGCCTACCGCCAGCGCCTGCACGGCCAGTGGGGCGTGGTGGACGTGCGCGACGCGGTGCACGCGGCTCGGCACCTGGTCGCGGCGGGGAAGGCCGACCCGGCGCGCCTCATCACCCGCGGCGGCAGCGCCGGCGGCTACACCACGCTGGCCGCGCTCGCGTTCCACGACACCTTCACGGCCGGCGCCAGCTACTACGGCATCAGCGACCTCGAGGTGCTCGCCACCGACACGCACAAGTTCGAGTCGCGCTACATGGACTCACTCGTGGGCCCGTATCCCGCGATGAAGGCGACCTACGAGGCGCGCTCACCGATTCACGCAGTCGACCGCCTCAACTGCGCGCTGATCCTCCTGCAGGGCCTCGAGGACAAGGTCGTGCCGCCGGTCCAGTCAGAGAGGATGGCCGACGCCGTTCGGAAGAAAGGCCTGCCGGTGGCCTACGTGACCTTCTCCGGAGAGCAGCACGGCTTTCGCAAGGCGGAGAACATCGTCCGCGCCCTGGAGTCGGAGCTGTATTTCTACGGGAAGGTGTTCGGGTTCGAGCCGGCGGGGGAGCTGGCGCAGGTGGAGATCGACAACCTGCGCTAGGGGCTGGGTGCTGGGGGCTGGGGGCTGGCGCGTATATCGTCGCGCGTTCGCATCGCTCGAGCTCAGGCCGATGCCCGCCCCCGCTGTTCGCGGGTCCCTTCGCACGCGTGAAGCAACACGCGCCAGCCCCCAGCCCCTAGCCCCCAGCCTTAGAACTTGAACGTGAGCCCCACCGTCGCGCGCCAGAAGTCGAACTTCGGGAGCGGCAGGTCGCCGATGTCCGCGATCTCTTCCCACGTGACGTCGCCGGTCTGGAAGTGGCGCACGTCGGCGCGGATGCCGAGGTTCTCGCTGGGGAAGAGGTACAAACCACCGCCGACGTTCCAGGCCGCATCGGCGGCGCTGGCGCTGATGACGTTGCCCAGGAACGGCACCCGGACGCTGCCAGTGGCGCGGGCCACGCCGACGCCGGCCGAGCCGTACGGCTGCAGGCGTCCGGTGGGGGCGCGCACGACGAGGTTGCCCATGTAGGTCGTGATGTTGGCCTCGACGTCGATGCCGGGAATCTCGATGTTGTCGAGCCCGCCCAGGGAGATGCGCGAGGCGTCGAACTCGACGCCGATCAGCGAACCCAGGGTGATGGCGGCGCCGAACGTGCCCTTGTTGGTGTCGTTGATGCGCGACGTGCCCACGAATCCCGTGGCGCGGAGGTCGGCCGACGCCGGGGCGGGCGTCAGCAGGGCGGCGAGGGCTGCCGCGAGAGCAGTGGTGCGGATGAGGTTACGACGATGGTCCATACCCCTACTGTAGTGGACGGGGGCCTGGGCCGTCCCCACGGGATGTGAACCCCGTCCCTACCTGGTGCGTATTGCTTCGCATGCAGGACCTCCGGCTCGCGTTCCGCACCATCGCCCGCCAGCCGATGACGTCGGCCCTGGCCGTGACCGCCCTGGCGCTCGGTATCGGGCTCACGGCCACGATGTTCAGCATCCTCAACGGCGCGGTCCTCCGTGGCCTGCCGTTCGAGCGGTCGGACCGCATCCTGCACATCTCGCCGTTCGACATCAAGGAAAGCGACGACTTCGAGGCGTCGCAGTGGGAATACGCGGAGTGGCGGGCCCGCCAGCAGTCGTTCGAGGACGTCACCGCCTTCTACATGGGCAACGCCAACGTGGTGGGCCCGAGCGGCACCCCCGAGCGCTACCGCGGCGCCTGGATCACCCCGAACACCTTCCGCATGCTGCGGACGCGTCCGGTGCTGGGGCGCGACTTCGCCGAGGCCGACGGTGCGCCCGGCGCCGCGCCGGTCGCGATCATCAGCGACCGCCTGTGGCGCGATCGGTTCGACGGGCGCGCCGACGTGCTCGGCCAGCCGTTGCGCGTCAACGGCACCGTGACGACGGTGGTCGGCGTCATGCCGCCCGGCTTCGCCTACCCGGTCATCCAGGAACTGTGGGTGGCGCTGGCCGTCAACCCGGCGCTCGACGGCAAGGACGCGCGAGCCACGGTCGAGATCATCGGCCGGCTGCGCGACGACGCGTCGCGCGACTCGGCGTCGGCGGAACTGGCGACGATCGCGGCGCAGGTCGCGCAGCTCGATCCGAAGCGGCGCAGCGGCATCACCGTGGAGGTCAAGCCGTACGTGGAAGAGTTCATCGGCTCCGAGACCGTGGGTCTCCTGAGCGCGATGCTCGCCGCCGTGCTGCTGGTGCTGGTCATCGCCTGCGTCAACGTCGCGAACCTGGTACTGGCGCGCGCCGCGGATCGCACCCGTGAAGTGGCGGTGCGGACGGCCCTCGGGGCGTCGCGCGGCCAGGTGATTCGCAAGACGCTCGTGGAGGTGCTGGTGCTGGCGGTCACCGGCGCCGGGCTGGGCGTGGCCATCGCGCAGGCGGGCGTGCGGATCTTCACGCGCAACATCGCCGAGACATCCCCGCCCTTCTGGCTCGACATCCGCATCGACGGCACCGTCCTGCTCTTCGTGACGGCCGTGACGGTGCTGGCGGCGCTCGTGGCCGGCCTGGTGCCGGCGCTGCGCGCGTCGCGGGGCGACGTGCTGCCGTTGCTGAACGACGAAGGCCGCGGGTCCACCAGTCTGCGCATCGGGCGCATGTCGCGCTGGCTCGTCGTGGGCGAGATGGCGCTGTCGTTCGCGCTGCTGGTCGTCTCGGGCCTGGTCGTGCGCAGCATCGTCAACGTGACCAACTTCGACCCCGGCATCGCCACGCGCGAGGTCTTCTCGTCGCGCGTCACGCTGCCGGCCGCCGAGTACCCCGACGGCCCCAGCCGCGCCCGCTTCGCCGACGCGCTGCTCGAGCGCGTCCGCGTGCTGCCGGGGGTCACAGCCGCGGCGATCAGCACCGCGAATCCCCCCACGGCGCCCGAAGTGACGGTGGTGCTGCCCGGGCAGTCGTTCCCCGACGAACGCGACTACCCGCGCGCCAAGGTCACCGCTGTCACCGCCGGGTTCTTCGAGGTGATCCGCGTCGCGCCGCTCCAGGGCCGCGTCCTCACGGCGGGCGACGGAGCCGACGCCCCGAAGGTCGCCGTGGTCAACGAGGAGTTCCAGCGCCGCTACTACCCCGACGGCGCCATCGGCCGGCAGGTGCGCATGTTCAGTGCCGGCACCAACGACTGGCACACCATCGTCGGCATCGTGCCCGACATCGCCGACATCGATCTGGGCGAGTCGCTGCTGCAGCACGTCTACGTGCCGCTGGCGCAGCGCCCCAACGGCACCGTGAACGTGCTGCTGCAGTCCCGCGGCGACCCGCTGGCGCTCACCGGCGCCGTCCGCGACGCGGTGACCGGCCTCGACCGCAACCTGCCGATGTACAACGTGCAGACGCTCCAGAAGATGATCGACGACGGCACCTGGGGCTGGCGCATCTTCGGCACGCTGTTCACCGTCTTCGGCGTCGCGGCGCTGTTCCTGGCCACCGTGGGCCTCTACGGCGTCATGGCCTTTTCGGTGAGCCGCCGCACGCAGGAAATCGGCGTGCGCATGGCGATTGGCGCCGGCGCCGGCGACGTGCTGCGGATGGTGCTGCGCCAGGGGGCGTGGCAGGTGGGCGGCGGCGTGGTGCTGGGCCTCGGCTTCGCGGTGCTGCTCGCCAACGCCATGCGCCTGATGTTCTTCCGCGTGAGCCCCTACGACCTGCCCACGTTCGTCGGCGTCGGCCTGATCCTGCTGGTGACGGGCCTGGCCGCGGCCTTCGTGCCCGCGAGACGAGCTGCGCGCGTCGATCC